>NYZX01000050.1 GCA_002686065.1 Pseudobdellovibrionaceae bacterium
AATACGGCATTCAATACTATGTCCGCGAGGAACCAGCTTAGACGAATCCCAGCCCGTCGACTTATCCTGGGCCGTTAAAATTTGAGCCTTCACCAGGTCGACACCTAAAACCAGCTCGGTCACAGGGTGTTCCACCTGAAGACGGGTATTCATCTCAAGAAAATAAAACTGACCATCTTGCACCAAGAACTCGACGGTTCCGGCGCCCTTGTACTTGGCTTCTTGGCCGATCTTAATCGCCGCCACCGACATCTTTTCGCGCAGACTATCTGGTAGATCAGCTGACAAAGCTTCTTCAATCACCTTTTGGTGACGCCGCTGAACAGAGCACTCACGATCCAGCAAGCTAAAGACCTGCCCACTCGCGTCTCCAAAAATCTGAAACTCAATATGTTTCGCACGGTCCAAGTATTTTTCCAAAAAGACACGCGCATCACCAAAGGCGTTTTTCCCTTCCCGTTGTGCCGCTTCAATCGCATCTTTTGCTTCGTCTTTCGAGTGAATGACTTTTAAACCACGACCACCACCGCCGGCCGCGGCTTTACAAATAACCGGATAGCCAATGCGGTCAGCCTCTTGAATCAGCTGGTCCATACTGACGCCATCACCTTCGAACCCTGGAATAACCGGTCCACCGGCTTTTTGAACCAGACGTTTTGCTGAAATTTTATCGCCAAACAAACGGATACTTTCTGCACTGGGACCAATAAAGGTCATTCCAGCACTTTCAACCGCTTCCGCAAAATCAGCATTTTCACTTAAAAAGCCAAACCCTGGGTGGACCGCATCGGCACCAGCAGCCATTGCTCCTTGAATATTCGCCTGGATGCTCAGGTAACTTTCCCCAACTGCTGATGGGCCAATACATATGGCTTCATCGGCGGCTCGGTAAGCCTTGGTGCTTTTATCGGCTTCCGAATGCAATAACACGGTTTCGATTCCAAGCTCTTTACAGGCGTTTATAATACGAACTGCAACTTCACCACGATTGGCAATGGCTATTTTTCTAAAGGCTCTCATTGATCCACCTTCCACTCGGGTCGACTTTTATTAAAAAAGGCATTCAATCCAGCCTGGGCTTCAGCACCAACCCGTGCTCGCGCAATGGACCGAGCCGTCGCGGCCCGCAGCTGATCACCTTGGTGAATTTCAGGCAGGCCACACAACCGCTTGGTTTCCCTCAGCGCCTCAGGCCCACTGGATTTAAAACTAACATTGAGCTCAGCCATATATGCATCGACCTGATCACTCGAGCCGACAAACTGAACAAGGCCACTCGATAGGGCCTGATCAGCTGAAAACCGATCTCCTGTTAACATGGCTTTTCTAGCAAATCCTGGTGACATCTTTTTTAGAATAAAAGGCGAAATGGTGGCCGGAACCAATCCAAGACGAACCTCACTAAAGGCAAACTGGGTGTCTTTTTCCGCAGCGACAATATCACAGACAGCAATTAAACCGTTTGCACCGCCCATAACATGGCCTTGCACCTGAGCCACAACAGGTAGCGAACACTCAGCCACCGCTTTAAAAAGGTCATAAAGCTCTAAAGCATCTTGCAGGTTTTCCTGTTCCGAATACTGAGCCATGGATTTCATCCAGTCCAAATCCGCACCAGCACAAAAGCTTTTTCCAGCCCCTTTTAAAAGAACGGACCGAACTCCCGGGACAGACTCGGCCTCCTTAAAGGCTTTGGTCAATGCCTGGATCACTTCAGGGTTAAAAGCATTGCGCTTTTCTGGACGATTAATGGTCACCACAAGCTGATGGTCGATGGTCTGAATTTCGACGTGGCTCATGTTGCCTCCTTACATTCTAAAAACGCCCTGTTTCGGCGGGGCGAATGTTTCATTGGTCGCTGCGGCCAGCCCTAAAGCTAAGACCCGACGTGTATCCATAGGATCGATAATTCCGTCGTCCCACAGGCGGGCACTGGCATAATAGGCCGAGGACTCTTTTTCATACTTTGCTAAAATCGGGTCTTTCATTTTCTGTTCTTCATCTGCACTCATCTTTTGACCGGCCTTAGCCAGCTGGTCTTTTTTGACGGTCGCAAGAACATTGGCAGCCTGCTCGCCACCCATGACCGAGATCTTCGCATTCGGCCACATCCACATTTGACGAGGCTGATAGGCGCGACCACACATCCCATAGTTTCCGGCTCCGTAAGAACCACCGATCACCACAGTAAACTTTGGAACACGAGCATTGCTGACGGCCATCACCATCTTGGCACCGTGTTTTGCGATACCTTCGTTTTCATATTGTCGTCCAACCATAAAGCCCGTGATGTTTTGCAAGAACACAAGCGGAGTCCCACGTTGGTTACATAGCTCGATAAAATGAGCGGCCTTCATCGCACTTTCACTAAAAAGGACTCCGTTGTTTGCAATGATTCCGACGGGATACCCAAAAATTCGCGCAAAGCCCGTTACAATGGTCGATCCATAGCGCTCTTTAAATTCATGAAACTCACTTCCATCGACCAATCGGGCAATCACTTCTTTGACATCAAAGGGCTGCTTTGGATCCTTAGGAATAACTCCGTAAAGTTCTTCCGGCGAATACAGGGGTTCTTCCGGAGGCCGCACTGTCACCGCGGGTGTCTTTTTTCGATTAAAATTTTCCACGATGTTTCGAGTGATTTCTAAGGCATGTTGATCGTCTTCAGCATAGTGATCTGTGACGCCACTGACTTCACAATGAACCCGTGCCCCACCTAGATCTTCCGAAGACACCTCTTCCCCTGTTGCCGCCTTCACTAAAGGTGGCCCACCAAGAAAAATCGTTCCATTCCCTTTAACGATCACGTTTTCATCGGACATAGCAGGAACATAAGCTCCACCGGCGGTACAGCTTCCCATCACAACTGCAATTTGAGGGATTCCCTTTGCCGACATTTGTGCTTGGTTATAAAAGATGCGACCGAAGTGGTCTCGGTCTGGAAAGACCTCGTCCTGCATCGGCAAAAAGGCGCCCCCACTATCAACCATATATATACAAGGCAGGTTGTTTTCGATGGCAATTTCTTGTGCTCGAAGATGTTTTTTAACGGTCAGTGGGAAGTAAGTTCCACCTTTCACCGTGGCGTCGTTTGCCACAATCATGCATTCAGTCTCGTGAATTACGCCAATCCCTGCGACCACACCGGCACAAGGCGCTTGATCATCATAGATCCCAAAGGCCGCAAACGGAGCGATTTCTAAAAAGCTAGAACCCGGATCGATCACCTGCTGTATCCGCTCGCGAGCCGTCAGCTTTCCACGCGATCGGTGCTTCGCAATCGCCTTTTCACCACCGCCCTGTTGAATTCGATCAAGGCGCTCTTGAAACTGATCGACCAGCGCTTTCATGGCCTGGGCGTTTTCTTTAAAAGATGAACTATTTCTGTCTACCTGAGATTCAAGTCGATACATCGTTATATAGCTCCATGGTTGGGGACCGACCCTATCAAAAGGGCTTCCGAACACCAAGCTAACTTAGTGTTACCTGGACATATTTCAGCTTGACGCAGAACGTAAAAATGGGACCATCAGGTGCTTTCAGCGTATGTTAAACGATGTCAGTTGGGAGCCGCATCGATGAAGTTTTTAAGTCTGATTTTTTTGGTCTTAGTTCTAAATCTATCTTGGAGCATGGTGAACCGCACCACCGTCATAAAAGAAGGCGTTCATGTTGCTATTCAGGAAGACCTTAAAGATTTCATCTTTGAAAAAGTCGAAGAGCAACTACCCGGAGTTGAAGGTTTAAACTTCAGTCAATTTTGGACGAAGGCTTTAAGTAAGGGCCGTGTCCAAGCCTCTTTTACTTATTCGTTTCTGACTCCTGAAGATAGCGCAAAGGTCATTCTTCAGGGCACAGCTGTACTAGAAAAATCGAAATTAAACCCCATCGACTGGGACTTGGTTGAGCTCAACATGAACCCGACCGAGACCATCGAATTCGAAGCGGAAATCATCGGACCGGATGAACATACTGAAAATTAATCCTGAAGGTCTGGTCACAGACCGCGAAGGCGCGCCTCTATCCGAGGCTAAAGATGAACTCGATGTCTTAAAGAACCTGCGGCGCTCAGCCGGCGTCGGGTTTGAATCCACTTACAAGGGAAAAACAGTTTTAATCGAAGCCTTCGATCAACCTTTGATTGCTCAGGACGTTTTAGGCTTCAGTGCCTCTCAGCTTCAGCTTTCATTTTTAAACGACTTTCAACTGACAGTACCGACCCAAAGCCTATGCCTTGATGAATGGGACCGCTTCATCGGAAAAACAGATGCCGACATTCCATTTGTTTTATCGAAATCCGCACAGGAACAGCTTTTCAATATGGCCGACGGCTTTGATGATGACAGCATCACCATTGATGGAACAACCATTCCCACTCCGACCTGGTATGAGCCCTCACAAAAAGTTCAAACAAAAGATTTTTGGTCGGCAAGATACCTTAATAACGAAACCGGCTGGGAAATGGGTGGCCCTCATCCAAGCCTCGAATTTGTTCACCCACAGCTAAAATTAAACAAAAGCCGCGTGCTTGTCGTGGGAGCTGGGCGAGGTCATGACGCCGCTTTTTTTGCCAAGCAAGGGCATATCGTGACCGCGGTTGATTTTAGTGAAGAAGCCATTCGCGAAGCCAAAGAGCGCTACGGGGACTTGCCAATCACGTGGATTCAAAAAGATATTTTTCAGCTNGTGCCGGAATANACAGGGCAGTTTGATGTCGTGTTTGAACACACCTGCTTTTGCGCTATTTCACCCAGCCGTCGCAACGACTATGTTCGCTTAGTTAGCCAATTACTTTGTGAAAACGGCTACTTACTTGGTGTGTTTTTTGTCTTTGATAAACGCACCGGCCCGCCATTTGGTGGCAGTGAGTGGGAATTAGAGCAACGCTTTAAACGCCGCTTTCGCCCCTTGTACTGGACCCGATGGACCGAGTACTCATCAACGCCAGATCACCAATGGCGACGCGGCGGCGAACTCATCGCCTTCTTTCAAAAATACACCGAATCCCACTAACCCCCCGTGAATAAGTGATACGTCACTTCCCCGAGACCGCTTGCGTTGTGAATAAGTGATACGTCACTTATACGAGACTGGGTGCGTTGGGTTTATTGGCGAATGATGATGCGTTGGAAGTTTTCGACGAATAGGTAAGGTTGCTGGTCGCAAAACAGGCTTTCTGTGAGCAACACATCCGAACCCGGCCGACCCGACAAAATGCTTTTCTTTATTTTTTCGATTTGGCTGGGAAAGGCCTTAAAAGAAATTTTCACAGCCTGAGTCGAGCGCTTGGTTTCGGCGTCAATCCGAACCGTCACCATTCGGTCGTTTTCATCCGACTCAAAAGCGATCCGACGCGTGTCATAGGGGTCTCTATTTCGAGAGCTATCTCGAACCGGATCACCAAAGCTAAAGCTATAACTTTCCTGCACCTGGCAAATCCCCTGGTCGATGGCATCCACATACACCAAATCGTTGAAGGCCTCGGGTAAGTCATAAATTTCAACCCGCGTTTGCCCCTGTACCGACGGCACAGACACAACGAAAACGAGCCCCCCAAGAACCATCTGAAAAAGCTTCCGAATTGGTCGTCGTAATGATCGCATGGCTTCCCCCCAAGGCTTCACTTGTCATCCCTCGAAAACAGCAGATACCAAGCCCTAAGAAAGACCACAAGGCAGCCGTCCTCAAGCCAACCGCAACCATGTAATGACCCTTTTGGGTGACAAAAATTGTTACCCAAACCAATAGATTTCACCCTATTTAAAGCCCATTTGAGCCGCATCTAGCACAGGGNTTGCAATTAGAAACAAGCGAAGACGAATTTGTTGTGACCCCCCAAGGAGCCATACATGAAACACCCCCTTTTAAGTCTAGCTCTTGTGCTAATGACCCCACTGATCAGCTTTGCCGATATTGGCGACCTGACCCGGGAAGCTTCTGACATCAGACAACGAATCGTTAACTTTGATGCCACAAAACCAGAACAAGATCGCATGAATGCCCTGCAATCCATCAGCCGCGATGTCTTTGTGGTTTCCAGCAAAATGTTAAAAGAGTCCATCGGCGACAAACTGGATGANATCCTGTTAGCTGCCGAGTTCGATGACCCCAATGCAAAGCTCACCGGACACCAAGACCGGATCGCCATGATGCAATCATCACTACGAACCCTTCGCCCATTGGTCTTAGAAGCTAAAACCCTTATTCAGGAAAACGCCGACACCAAAACTTTTGAATCCGATGACTCGGTCAAGGGNTGGCTAAAACTNATGAAAGGTAAGAATATGACGGACTTGGATTCCTANAACCGATGGACCCATCGTCGAAGCCTTTGGTTGGCCTACGGGGACCTGAAAGTCATGCAGAACATCATTGCCGACTTGGCCAAGCAGACACAAAAAGCCGCCGACGCCCATTCGACCAATTTNTCGAAATAAGTCTTCATCTGATTCGTTTTAAAAAAAGCGAACCCCGATGGCGATAAACCANCGGGGCTCAAAAGGTGTTGAATCGTTCAATCATAAGCCGGATTCTGTAACNAAAGGGCTTCAACAGACCCTTTCGCCGACGACTATTCATCTGGGAGCGCAATTGCTTGCGCCCTCTAGCGGTCTACCCGGAAGCTTTAGACTGGCCGCCCTCAAACGCTTCCCTATTTGACCTTGCTTCGCACAGAGTTTAGCTGCTTTCACTCCAGCGGCTCCCCTAAAGGCACACGTTCTCGCCCCTAGGATCAATGCCCTGGACCTTCTCTCTGTTCCACTGGTCCTCACCCAATTGCTTGAGCGGGGGGATGTTATCCCCTGTGCTGCCATACGAAGTCCGGACTTTCCTCGACGCTTTCACGCCGCAGTCATCTCATGAACAGATCGGTTTTATCACAAATAGGAATTTTACGAAAGATTTAGGTCAATTCACTTAAGCAGAAAATGGAGGACGCCGATGTAACCCCCTGATGTCACAGAATATCGCCTTTCTTATTCTACTTTGGGCAGCCCTCATTGGAGCCTTCTTAATCGATCACTATATGTAATCGTGCTCTGCGGCCCCACAAGCTCTTCCGGACCGTCTAGATCTTAGACAGGCCCTAGCCCATTCGATCCAGGGCCAAGTTCGCCAGCTGATCAGCTTTTTTGTTTTGCTCGCGACGAACATGCTCGATATTCGCCTTCTCAAAGCGCCCCATCAACTCAGAGCACTCAAGGTACAAGGGGCGAAGAGTTTCCGATTTGACCTTATACTCGCCCAGCAGCTGACGCACCAGCAGCTGCGAATCCGATCGCAAGGTCACTCGCTTAACGCCTTTATCTAACGACAACTGAAACGAGCGAAGCACAGCAAAGTATTCCGCATAGTTGTTCGTTTGCTCGCCAAGATGCTCGGCATACTCAAATAAAATTTCACCATCAAGATTATAACCAACGACACCCGTCGATGCTGGCCCAGGATTCCCACGGCTAGCACCATCCGTATGAACGACGATCTCGTCCGGCCAATCTTCAACGGCTTGCTTGAATATCATATTTTCACCCATGGCTAGCTTATAATCCCTACGATTGCCCCTGTCATCATTGTAGCAAGAGTTCCAGCAATTAATCCCTTTAAGGACAATGTGACTATTTCATTTTTTCTCTCTGGAACCAAAGACCCAAGGCCTCCTACCAAGATCCCAAGGCTTCCAAAGTTCGCAAATCCGCACAATGCGTAAATCATAATATGCTTGGATTCGGCACTCAGCTGCGACTGAGGAACCTGAGAAAGACTCAGGTAGCTTACAAATTCATTGAGAACCAGTTTTGTTCCCATAAGGTCACCCGCAATGGGAACCTCATTGGCCGGTATTCCCATCAACCATACCAGTGGGTAAAAAATACGACCCACCAAACTTTCTACACGAAGGCCTTCAAAGGGAAGCAAGGCAAGCCCCTGGTTTAATAGCGAAATCGATGCAAAAAGTATAATGAGGACCGCAGCAATTCCCAAGCAGGCCTGCAGACCTTCATTCGCCCCCGCAATCATCGCTTCAAAGCCACTTTTGTAGGGGCTTTCAACTTTTTCTAGTTTTGTCTCTGACACGGAAGTGGTTTCAGGAATGATTAAATGAGCAAACAAAATTGAAGCCGGAGCACTCATTAATGAGGCTACAAACAACTGACCCGCAGCATCCTGCATCACAGGACTCAACACCCCCGCATACAAAGCCATCACTGTTCCGGCAATCGTCGACATCCCTGAAACGATCAGTAAAAACATCTGACTTCGGGTTAGGGACTTCAAGTAGGGTTTGACCAAAAGCGGAGCCTCGATGATGCCTAGAAAAACCGATGACGAAACGATAAAAGCCAAAAGACCCGAGGTCTTCAGTGTTCGTTGCAGCACGAACGACAGCAGTTGAATCACCTTTTGTAATACACCCCAATAAAACAGCAGGGCTGACAAAGCGCTAACAACGATAATGATCGGAAGGATCTGAAAGGCAATCACCATACTACTGCCGGGACGAACCTCTTTATAGGGAAGTTCCGCGCCACCTAAATAGCCAAAAACAAAACCGGAACCCGCTTTCGTCGCCTGATCCAAAGCCTGCACCAAACCATTGATCAGATACAACGTGTCTTTAACGACCGGCAAATGAAACAAAATCAATCCGAAAGCAAATTGCAGGGCGATCGCCGTAACAACGGTTCTCAGCTTAACGTGGCGGCGCGATTCACTTAAAGCAAACGCTAAAAATGTAAAAAACCCGATTCCTGCGACGGCTTGAATCATTTGAAGTCCCTTCGTTGTCAGCCCTATCAGAGCTCGGCATGATGGTGGTCGATGATGTCGGTTCCCAATATCCTAACAATATCGCGGGTTATCCTGCTACCTTTGTTTTTTTACCTCTACCAACAGGCTTCACCTGTGGTAAGTGCCATCCTACTTGCTAGCCTTCTTGTCACAGACTTTTTAGACGGCTACCTCGCTCGACGCCTAAGACAAGAAACTCCCCTTGGCGCACTACTTGATCCGATCGCCGACAAACTGGTTGCGCTGATTCTTTATGGATACCTATGGATGCACGGGCTGATTCCCACATGGTTTGCTACCGTGATCTTGCTTCGAAACTTTTCGCAAACGATGTCGGTCCCTATATTGGTCTGGTGGTTAAAGCGTTCGTTTTATGTCAAGCCAAAGGCTTTCCCTAAGTGGGTCACAGCTATGGGCTTTATTTATGTCTTTATCCCGTTTTATGCCGTCCAAGAACACGCGCTGATCATGGCTATCAACCCCTTTTTACAAGGCGCTTTAGCTGTTGCCGAGCTACAAATTTTAATGACCTACCTTCCCCGCCTGGTCGCGATTGCCCTTAAACGCCACGACACCTTCGAATAACGACCGATATTTTCCATCTGACCTATAAAGATTGCACGACCGGGCTTTGCAAAGGCCTGAAATCACTGCCTATGGCAAGATGTCCAAAGATTAAACGGAGTCTGTAGAATGATAAAAAAAGCCATCCGATCGGCCCTTGCGGCCACCGTCTTTTTTGGCCTTTCCACGGCTGTGGCAATGTCACATTCAAGTGTGGTATTAAAAGCCGAAGGCCCTAGCGTGAATCGCATTGTCATCACATGCCTAACACCTTTTTGCGAAGATATCGAAGTCTATTACACCGGACCCAACCCAGCCTCACGAAATACACATACAGAAACGGATCGTATTCAAGTCAACGCTTCCACACTTTCTGAGTGGACAATGAAATCTAAAATTCCAGGCAACTACCATGGACGCGAAAGCATCGACGCCTTTAAAGCCTTCGTCGCAGACTTTCGTCAAAACCCGACCACAGGATTTTTCAATTCTGAAGACACCAATCGATTTTTAATTTTAGCTTCAGCGATCGGAATCGCCGCAACCACCATGATCGTCGATCCCATCGAATTTGTACGAACGCATATCCTGGATCGCTTATGGCTACGAAGCATGGCCGCTGATGTGGTTGCCGAACTGACCCTTTTAGATTTTCATGGGGAAACCAGCCCAAAGGAAATACACCTGAACACACGCCAGTTCGAAAAAACAGTGAAGATGCTGGCCCAGGCGATTGACCAAAAGTCGGAAGTTATTTGCCGAAACATTTATAGCAAGTCCTCTCGGTTGTAACCTTGCTATTTTTTGGCCCCCTCGTGGCTATATCCAAGTAGTCACTACGCCGTCGACAACTCAAGAATTTTGGGTAAATGACCGATAGCAAGAGCGACGCTGACCCACGTCGATCCTGCTACAAGGAGAACCCTTTGCCCGTACTTCGCACCCGTCGATTAAAGATGGCCCTTATCCTTATCCCAGCATTCTACACCCTGAGCCTATTTCAGAACTGCACCCCCATCTCTGACAGCCACCTGACGCCGACAGAGTTGAATACGCAGGACAAGTCTGAGGTGATCGCTCACCAAGCTGTCTCAAAAGGATCCGTTTCGTTGGGGCACCTGCTTCTACCTACGATGAATATCAAATACGCCCGGCTAACCGGACGAACCAATGATTCTCTTTGTAAAACCATTCTTGGAAAGCTCAGTCTACCTAGCTGTGGGCACGTCGACACCCCTCTTCCTAAGTGGACCTCGTCCTACCGTGCCCCAAACAGAGTCTTTGATTCCAATGGAATCTCAAATGCCTGCGCCGGCCTTGGCGACCGACCCCTTTACTCTGGAGTCCTTATACCTACCAGTTCTGGGAAGTTCCCTCGTTCTGTCAACTTCGACAGCGTGCTGAAATGCTTTAAAGATCTGTACATCGTTCCTAGTAAAAACTACGAGATCGACTCGGATTTCAAACCAGACCAGCTCGTCAAGGTCGACAACATCCCGATACTTAGAAACGCGAATCAGGTAAACATATTCATCGGCGGCTTCCACATATCTCAGGTTGAACCCAAGTCAAATGAAAAGATCTTTCCGGTTGAGACCTATCAGGTCTCTGCCATATCCGATTCCGAAATCGTTGCATCGCTCATCCACAGGAACAGCAGAAACACCTGCGCCAGTGGAGGCATAGGCATCCAAGACGGTTACCGGTTTGTCCACACAACAGAGTTCAAAAAATTAGATATCCGAAACTCAACAGCCGGAACGAAATATCATTTTTCTGGACTTAGCAGCTTGGTGCCACAAGAAATGCGCAGCAGTTATATTGGAAAAGTCATCTCGCTACGGTGCTACAAGAAAGACACGAAAAATAAAATTGACCAAAAGGTGGTCGACATCGCCGGTGCGATGGGCGTCGTCGTCAAAAATGTTTGGATTGAAAACACCGGAAACCACCAAGTCATGGAAATCATCGACTCGAATGACGATTTATTCATTGATTCCGTGTGGATTGGAGACTCTGACGACGAACAACATGTTTTCACCAATATGGACGGCCCTAGAATCATCCGAGCTCGTGGCCATATCACCGTCACCAATTCCTTTTTTGCTCGTTCTGTTGATGATGCCGTCAACATTTTTGGAGGCAAGGGCGTCGTCGCCATGGCGAACCCGATGTTAAAAGCACCAGAAGGATACCTACGGATGTGTGTTCTGATGAATGCGGCCCCACAGGTTGGCGATATCCTGCAAGCGGTCCGACCAGAAAGCGGACAGATCGACTACCTTTTCGAAGTAGAAACAGTCATTACATCTTCACAGACGCACCCTGAAGGCTGCCAACGCCTAAACTCAGCAAGCGGTCTTGACTTTAAAATCTTCGAATCCTTTGACGCCTACTTTCTTAAAGTAAGGACCGTCCGAAAAGGCAGCTTTCAATCGCCGAACACATCCCTGACGAAGTTCTGGCAACGGTACT
>NYZX01000051.1 GCA_002686065.1 Pseudobdellovibrionaceae bacterium
GGAACGGCGTGGGCTCAGCGACGCGAAAAAGCGAAAGGCATCACCATCGTCAGTGGTGGGGATGCTGGAACAGCTGAGGGTGATTTCGCCAGTAGTTTGATTTGGTCGACCCGCCCAGGGCGAGAGCTTCCAATGCTGTTGACTGTTCAAAATAATAAGTGGGGAATCTCCACGAACTACGATTCTCAGCACGGTGAAACGAATATCGCCGATCGGGGTCAGGCTTTTAATATGAAGACCATGGTGATCAACGGTAACGACCCCGTTGAGTCCTACACAAAGCTTAAAGAAGCCATGGATTATATTCGTGAGCACCGTCGTCCGGTGTTGCTAGAAGCTCGGGTCTCTCGCTTGTTTGGGCACTCTTCGGCTTCTGGTGCGAACCCAATCCAGGGTGAGATCGATCCTATCGTGGATTTCGAAAAACGTTTGAAGCAGGCAGGCTATATTACGGCGGCAGAAATTTCAGATTTAAAGACGGCATCGGAGGCTGAGGCACGCGAAGCTCAAGAGACCGCTCGGACGGAGCCTGCGCCATCTGCGGACACCATTTGGGATAATACTTTTGTTGATAACGAGAATGCGGATTGGAGGCACTTCTAATGGCGAACATGGCTCAATCAATTCGTATGGCCTTACATCACGCCGAGACCAATCTTGGTCTTAAGGACGTCTTTGTACAAGATGTTGGAGCTCCACTTGGTGGAGTGTTTACGGCGACCCAAGGAATCAAATGTGCTTGGAACACTCCCTTAGATGAGCGTGGAATTGTAGGCGCGGCGATCGGGATCGCGATGACTGGGGACCGCTGTGTCGCCGAGATCCAATTTTGTGATTATATTTTTAATACTATCGACCTGTTAAAAATGGCCGGAAACACATTGTGGGCGACCAATGGGCGTCAGTCTTGTGGATTGACGCTGATGACCCCGGTTGGAGCTGGCATCCGAGGTTCGGTTTATCACTCGCACAGTTTTGATGGCTGGGCGACCCGGATTCCTGGTTGGAAGATTGTGATTCCGTCGAACCCGAAAGATGCCTATGGCCTTCTTTTGTCAGCGATTGAAGACCCGAACCCGGTGATGTTTTTAAAGCCTAAGGCGCTTCTGCGGGTGAAGGGTGATCTGTTGCCTGGAGAGCCAGAGTCTGAAAAAGAATTGAAGGCGCGAATTGACGCTCCAGTCGACCCGTCGGCTCGGAAGAAGTGGGCGCCGGACTGGCCTGAGATTGAAGATTTCCGTATTCCGATTGGAAAAGCATCGATCTGTCGAGAAGGCCAGGCAGCAACCATTGTTAGCTACGGTAGGACGCTTCCATTGTGTGTGGCGGTGGCTGATAAGTTGAAGTCGGAAGGTATTGACCTTGAAGTCATCGATTTGCGTTCGCTGTATCCATATGACTGGCAAGCAATTAAGTCTTCGATTGAAAAAACGGGCCGAGTTCTGTTTGTGAACGAAGAAACCGAGGTCACTAATTTCGCAGAGCACTTGGTGTTTCGCTGCACGCAAGAGCTGTTCTATCATCTGATGGCTCGGCCGCGAGTTTTGGCGGGCAAGAATGTCCCAGGAATTGGGTTACATGCAAACTTAGAAGAGAATACGGTTCCTCAGGCGAAAGAAATTGAACGTGAAGTTCGAGAGCTTTTGCAGGAACAACCATAACGAACGAAGGATGTAGGGAAACACGATGACCAAGAAGCAAGCTGGTAAATCTAAAGATTTTGATAAGTATTATTACTACCATCGTTCGGTTCAATCACCGGCAAACGATGTGAAGTTTCTTCGAAAAACTTATAAACAGATTCGCGGTGAGGCTCCGGAAACTTTGCGTGAAGACTTTTGCGGGACGTTTTCTATTTGTTGCGAATGGGTGAAGCTGAAGAAGCATCACCAGGCTATTGGTATCGATATCGATCCCGAGCCGATTAACTATGGGCGGAATAACTATTACACCGAGCTAAAGTCTTCCGAGCAAGAGCGCATTCAGATCATAGAAAAAAGTGTTTTGGCAAAAGATCTGCCTCAAGCGGATATCGTTGCGGCTCAAAACTTCTCGTATTACCTGTTCAAAACTCGAAAAGAGCTCTTAGAGTATTACAAAAGTGCTTATGCTGGGGTTAAGGACGGCGGTATCTTTGTTGCGGATTGTTTTGGTGGAAGCCAGTGCATGGAGCCTAATGAAGAAGAAACAGATCATGGTGATTTTAGCTACTATTGGGATCAGGACAGCTTTGACCCCGTAACGAACGAGGCGATGTTCTACATCCACTTCAAGCGCAAAGGTGAAAAGAAACGCGAGAAGATGTTTACCTATGATTGGCGTATGTGGACTATCCCTGAGATTCGCGAAATTATGGAAGAAGCGGGCTTTAAAGAGACTCGCGTCTACTGGGAAGGGACAACCGAGGACGGCGATGGCGACGGTGAGTTTAAGGCTGTGACTAAGGGTGAAGACTGCGAAGCTTGGGTTTCGTACGTTGTTGGTCTGAAGTAAGTTTCTTCTTTAAATGTTCATTTAAAAAGGCTCGAGGATTCGAGCCTTTTTTTATTTTGAAGGGGCCCCCTTTTCGAATAGGGGGTGAGGTTTATTATTGCGAGCCTTTGATTTCGTCCATGGTGAACAAGGCTTTCATTTTTAGATCGATTTCATGAAGCTTGGTTGGTTCGCCTTGCCCTCGGTAAAGGACGCAAAGCACGTCTTGGATCAGCGCTCCGTTATCCCTCAAGTCTTTTGTGGATTGAATTACTTGTCCGCCGGTCGTGATAACGTCTTCGATCACACACAGTTTTTTACCTTTAATATCTAGCCCTTCGGCGAATTGGCATGTTCCGTAGCTTTTTGCTTCTTTTCGAACAAAGACGACAGGTAGGCCGGTTGCAAAGGAGAGGCTGACGGCAATGGGTATGCCTCCCATTTCCAGGCCAGCAAGTACTTCTGTGCCCTCGGGTACGAGCGGAGCTAGGTTGGCACCGATCTGCTTCAAGAGACTGGGTTGGGATTCAAATCGGTATTTGTCGAAGTATTCGTTCGATCTTTCGCCTGACCGAAGCAAGAAGTCTCCGGTGATGTAGGCAGCCTCGTATAGGCTTTTCGCAAGTTCATCCCGGGTCATAGTTCCTCCTGTGGCGTATAGGTAAGGAACTAGCACTAAGAGGGCGCGAGATCAATGACCTTAGTCAAGAACCTGAGACTCACTGTACATATGGTCTGTGACGACTTCCACCTGGCCTTGGGTAAACTGCAGGCTCTGAAGCTCTGAGTTCAGGTTGAACCCAGGGACCGCTTCGGCTGGGGCCATGGGTTCTCCGTGTTCGTTCAACAATCGGAAGTCCTTTGTCACAATGGCTTGAAAACCACTGGCAACCACGGAAACTCCTTTGACTGATTCGTCGGCTATATCTGATAGGAAGTAGAACTCTCCGCCGGATCGAAAGAAAAGATTAAACCCTGCCGCGTGTGAAATAAAAGTAAAGGCTTCTGGTGAAATTAGCTCTAAAAGCTTCGACCGAAGTTGATCTGGGCGGCCTTCGGGGGCGTTCCCCCAATCAGAAATAAACCATTTGTTGTCTGATTGTCTGCGGCACAGATAGGGGAAGCCGACGTAGACGGCATTAAGAACTCTGTATGAATCATACTTGCAAGGGTCTTCTGTGTTTACCTGAATTGGTGTCGTAAGAAAGCCATTTCCGGGAAAGATGAGATCGTGAAAGATATGTTCCCCGCTTTCGCTTTGGGCGATAAGCATATTTGAGCCTGGTGACTGAATAGGTGCCGTGCTTTCTGGTGGGTCGATTAAGCTGAAGCCGTTAACGACATCTGATATTAAATCTTTATCGAGCTCGCTATCGTAAAAGGTCGTGTTAAAAACTTCTGACCGGCGTAAATACGGCATAATGTTTTTCGGAAGACGCACAAGGTCTCCATCAGAGCCTTCGACTTTTTCTACACCGGATTGTGGTTCGAATTGTCTCATCGATGATGCGATGGCCTCGTATAGGTGCACTAAATACCAATGTTCATCATTTGCGAGCCACTCGGCTCGAGCGCCGTTGAAACGGTAGGATTCCGCTTCAATTTCGAATCGAAGTGGTGCGTTGACCCCGCTGAAGTAATACAGAGTTCGATTCTGACGAAGCACCATAGCGTTCGAGCTGTGCATTGCGATGTCGTAGGCCTGTGTCAGATCGATATCGAAGGGGACCCCAAATCTGAGCGCGCCATTCGCATTGCAGACGATGACCTCGGTGCCTCGGATAATCGCAAAGCCAGCCGGGTAGCTATGAACCCGGTGAACTTCATCTAGGCCTTCCGGAAATTCGTCTCCGCATCCCGCTCCGGCTAGGCGTCGGCCCCAAGATGTGACCGAGCCATCAAAGCCAATCACTAGCTGAGCAGCCGCGCTGGTCTTCCAGAAGCGGACGTTTTCGATGGGAGTCATCGGTGGTGGAATATCTGTTTCGGGATCCAAGTTGTCGGACTCTGATAGCAGAGGGATCAGTCTTCCGTCGCTAATAAGAATGCCTGCGCTGCCGTTTGCGCGGTGGACCCTTTGGAGCCCGACAAATGTGTCCTTCTCACTGAACTCGCCAGGAACCGGGTCTGGGGCAGGAACGTAGGTGCCGTCTCCATCGGTGCCGCTCAAAAAGGACGAGCCATCGCCCGAGCGGTAGGCGTTCGTCAGACCGTCAGCACAGTTCTGGAAGCCGATAAACAAGGACAAAGATAGGACAGTCAGTCCTACATAGTGTCGAGTTTCGATGGGTACCCCTTGGTTTTATTTAACAGTAGCTAAGGGCTTATCGGCTCACTCTGGGAATCCATAAATAGAACGGGCTGATTTCCTCGATTTTCTCGGATTGATACGGCGCTGGGACGGGCTTCTGGCCTCCATAAGCTCAGCTTTGACTAGCAGGGTCATTTTGCACCTGGCAAGGCATTTGCTTATATCAAAGGCAGGTGGTCATAAAGAACCACCAGCTAGCAAGACCTAGCAGATCAGGAGGAGATTATGAACAGATCAAACCAAGTCAAAGCGAAAGCACTGGAGAACGTTTACGACAGAACGATTCATCTATATGCCGTTCTGTTTTTACTGACTGGTGCGATGCTGTTTATAGGGAATGTGGTTCTGCCACAGGCCTCATAAGAGGCTCTGCCGATCTGCTTCGGTCCACGGATGGATAGAGGCGGGGGNGGCAAAAACCCTTCTGGTGGATGACTCTAGCACGGATGCGAAAAGAGGTAACTTTACTTCAACGAGTCGTTCAGCCAAGACAAATAGGGTGTCGACACTTTGCCGGCCGGTAGCTCGATCAGGCAAGGAACATCATAAGGGTGGTTTTCGTGAAGCCACTTTTCTAAAGCCTCAAAATGATCTTTTGGGGCTTTTAATATTAAGACGGCTTCTTCAGATGTTTCGACGGAATCACCCCAGTGATAAATCGACTGCATTATTGGGAAAATATTTGCACAGGCTGCGAGTTTATTTTCGACAGCGTTTTTCCCTAGCGTTTGGGCGGTCTTAAGGTCCGGCGCTGTCACGTAAAATAAGCTGATCATCTATTCTTGAGTTCGTGGGTGTAGTTTCTGTTTTCGCTCNCGCCACATTTCACGAGCGTACTTTCTCATATCCACAACGCTATCAAATTCGTCAACGATCTCAACACCAAGAAGTGTCTCGATGGCATCTTCAAGTGTGACAAGTCCTGCGACCGTTCCGTATTCGTCGACAACTAAAAACTGATGCTCTTTTCGCTTAATGAACTGGTCTAACGATGCCGCGACGGAAATGCTTTCTGGGACACGGTGAATATCCTGAACGAAGTCTCGCACTTTTGTATCATGTAAGTCGTGTGAACTCGCTTCAAGAAGTTTNTAGCGATGAACCATCCCGATAACATGGTCTAGGTTGTCTTCATAAACCGGGATTCGAGAGAATCGGATCGGACGGTGCTGTTTGATGACTTGTTCGATTGTCTTCTTAGCGTCGATCGCCATAATAACCGATCGAGGAGTCATGATGTCACTGACCTTCACTTGATCAAGTCGAAGTAGGTTGGTGATGATTAAGCTTTCTTTCTGCTCAATGGATCCGGAGGTTGCTCCGATTTCTGCGGTGGCAACAATTTCCTCACGGGTGACTTCGCTTTGACGTTTTCCGGATAACACATGCGAGATAAGTTCAGAAATCCAGACGAACGGGAAAGCGATCACAATAAGTAGACGGATCAAATAGGCGCAGGCCGGAGCAAAAGACTTCCAGTAGTTGGCGCCAAGAGTTTTAGGAACGATTTCCGAGAAAATCAGAATAATAAAAGTCAAAAGCCCTGAAGCGAAGGCCAGGTAGGCATCACCGTAAACGTGAACCACCTGTGCGCCGACACCGGTGGCACCAACGGTATTGGCAATGGTGTTAAGGCTTAAGATAGCAGCCAGAGGCCGATCAATTTGGTCTTTTAGTTCACTTAGGATGAAAGCGTACTTCTTTCCTTCCTTCACTTTCACCGCAATATAGGTTTTGGTGACAGAAAGAATGACCGATTCAAGTAGTGAGCATGTAAAAGAGATTCCGACGGCGAGGGCTGCGAAAAATAGAAGTAAGCCCATTATGGATTCGTCCTAGGTAAAGGATCGTCTTCAATTGTAGGTTCAGGCAAAAATACACTCCTTGTGCATCTTTCTATTTTAATTGATTTTGCAATTTCGTGCACCTTATTTTATTCGCTAATAAGTTAGTGATTTCCAATGCTTACGGGTATGTTTCAGAAAAAACGGGAGTTATATGAGGTATTAACCCGCCTTTTCTTAGGGGCTCTACGCATGGCTGTTGAGCTGGGGCGAGGTGAATCTCTGGAATAATAGAGGGTTGCCCGGCCTATTTGACCAGGGGGCTTTAGCTTTTGATTTGTATCAGAAATGGAAACACTATTTCCCGGCTTCGCTATCCTGGAAGACTCGCGACCCGGTCGAGCGCGTCTGCCCTTGGTACTTTCCACGATAAGGTGATGCGGCGGCCTGATCCATTTTGCAAAAGACGAGTTGGCAGATTCGGCGCCCGGCCTGAAGGCGAATTGGTAGCGAGTTTGCGTTGTATAGCTCTAGCGTGATTTGGCCTTCAAAACCTGGGTCGACCCAGCCGGCGTTTTGAATAAATAGACCGATTCGGCCAATAGAACTGCGACCTTCAACGAAGGCGGTGATGTCATCGGGTAGCTTTACGTACTCTTGTGTTGTCGCCAATAAAAACGTATGCGGAGGGATCGTAATAAACTCGTCTTCGTATTCGCGATAAATGATTTCTTCCGACAGATCGATGGTCGACATGTTTCGGTCTTCGACGACAAGAAAGTGGTTCCCAAGTCGGCAGTCGATCGAAGCGGGCTGGATGGAGTTCTCACCAAGAGGCTTCACAACCAAGTCCTGTTTTTCAATCATTTCCGTTAGGGTTTTGTCGGATAAAATCATCGCCATACCTCCAGCGCCCTCTGGTCTTACCCTTTCAGGCGACAGACGGTCAAGGCGCTTCGGTCAGGCGATGATGGAATGTGCTTCTTAAATTTGGCACTCGACTTCAATGGCTTCAGGAAGAAGGACCTCTGGAACCATAGGGTTTCCTAGTTCGTCGAAAGACAATGGAATGTACTGCATAAAGCACTTATTTTCGGCGGTCTTATAGCTTACAAGCAGGTCTGAATCCCTAGCTATGATGGCCTCGATTTTCGAACTAGCAGGTAGGCTCACAGAAGATAGCCCAAGTTGGATCTTAGCTTTTGATGTCGAAAGTGGAGTGTTGAATGCAAAAGCAGATGTCGAAACGAAAAGTGCGGCAATAATCGTAAAGATTTTCATATATTCCCCTGAATTGTTAGATGTCCTTTTCAGTCCTTAAACCACAAGATGTCTTGGTAGGCTTGGTATTTCCGAGGGTCTGGAAAAGCTTTCACTGGGGGATGTGAGTTGATCTGGTTCTCGCTTTCGCGGAAATAAAAAAAGCCATGGCATTAAGGCCATGGCTTTTTGAACGCTTTAGGTGAAACCGAAACGGCTTACTTATTTTCTTCAGCGCGCTTCTTTTGGTATTCCTTCGCAAGCTCATCTTGGATGTTGCGTGGGCAAGCCGCGTAACGAGCGAATTCCATCGTGAATTCACCTTTACCTTGAGTCGCAGAGCGAAGCTCGGTTGAGTAGCCGAACATCTCAGAAAGTGGAACGTCAGCTGTAACGGTCACGAAACCTTCACGAGTTTGTGTTCCAGAAATCATTCCACGACGTTGGTTAATTTGACCCATAACGCTACCTTGGAACTCTTCAGGAGCCGAAACTTCCACTTTCATCAAAGGCTCAAGCGCCGTCGGCTGAGCTTTCTCATAGGCTTGACGGAAAGCAGCCATCGCACAAATACGGAACGCCATCTCAGATGAATCGACTTCATGGTACGAACCATCATCAAGATCGATCTTAACACCGACAACAGGGGCACCAATTAAAGTTCCTTTTTCAGTCTGCTCACGGAAACCTTTTTCACAAGCTGGGATGAATTCTTTTGGAATACGTCCACCAACGATGTTGCTTGAGAATTCAAAGACTTCTTCTGCATCGTCAGGAAGTGGAGTGATCTTTCCAACCACTTTCGCGAACTGACCAGAACCACCCGTTTGCTTCTTATGAGTGTAGTCATAAGCCGCTTCACGTCCAATAGTTTCACGGTAAGCAACCTGAGGGTTACCCGTCTTCACAGCGACGTTAAATTCACGCTGCATACGCTCGACGTAGACTTCAAGGTGAAGCTCACCCATTCCCGAGATAATTGTTTGGCCAGACTCTTCATCACGGTGAACGCGGAAGGTCGGATCTTCTTTTTTAAACTTGTTCAAAGCTTTTGAGAAGTTCGCAGCAGCGGCCTTTTCTTGTGGCTCAACAGCCAAAGAAATAACGGGATCAGGAACGAACATAGACGTCATAGCGTAGTTCACTGTTCCGTCGGTGAATGTGTCACCTGAGGCACAGTCCACACCAAAAACGGCAACGATATCACCAGCGCGTGCTTCTTCGATATCTTCCATATCATCCGAGTGCATGCGAACAACGCGAGGGATTTTCACCTTCTTGCCATTGCTTGTGTTGATCATGAATTCGCCCTTGCGCATTGTCCCTTGGTACAAACGCATATAGGTCAGCTGTCCGTAACGGCCGTCTTCCAGTTTGAAGGCATAAGCCACCATTGGAAGGTCGTCTTCGGTTTTCATCATGATTTCTTTTTCATCGCTATCCAGGTCAAGACCTAGGTTATCGATTTCAGCAGGAGCTGGAAGGTAACGACGGATGTTATCAAGTAGAGGCTGAACACCTTTGTTCTTGTATGCAGAACCAAGCATCACAGGGCACATCTTCAAGCTCAACGTTCCTTTGCGGATCGCGCGGTGAAGTTCGTCCTCAGTGATTTCTTCTTCCATCAAGTAT
>NYZX01000052.1 GCA_002686065.1 Pseudobdellovibrionaceae bacterium
CCTGGTGTCTTCAGGTTATCTTTCAACCAGCCTGCATGTTCCTTTTTTAAAAAATGTCGTTTTTGACTTGGGATACGCCTACATTCCTTTTGGTTGTTTAGTGATCGTTGGCTGTGCCAACGCCGTGAACTTGACAGATGGTCTGGATGGATTAGCTGTGGGCCCTGTTATTGTTAACGCTATGACTTTTATGATTTTTGCCTATGTTGCTGGGCACTTTAAAATCGCTGAATACCTAACCATTCCCTATATTGAAGGGGCTGGTGAGCTAACGCCATTGGCTGGGGCTGTTGTGGCCGCGGGCTTGGGCTTTTTGTGGTTTAACACCTATCCGGCTCAGGTGTTTATGGGCGACATTGGAAGCCTTGCTCTGGGTGGCTTTCTTGGCGCGATGTCGGTTTTAACTAAGAACGAGCTTCTGATGGTTCTTTTGGGCGGGGTTTTTGTTGTTGAAGCTTTATCGGTTATTACCCAGGTCGCTTCGTTTAAGCTGACCGGGAAGCGTGTTTTTCGTATGGCACCTATTCATCATCACTTTGAGTTGAAGGGTTTGCAGGAAAACAAAATTATTGTTCGTTTTTGGATTATATCCATTTTATTGGCTGTATTAAGTCTAACCACTCTGAAATTGAGGTAGTCATGTACAATTATAGAGACCTTAAAGGTAAAAACGTCATGATCGTCGGTATGGGCCGCACGGGCGTGGCCTTATCGAAGTTGCTTGTCCGTTTGGGCGCCAACGTCACGATCAGCGATCATAAATCAAAAGCCGAATTGGTGAACTATCTTGAGTTGATGGACGGGATCGAAGTGAACTACGACCTTGGTGGTCACACGCCAAAGTTGTTTTTACAGCAAGACTTGATCATCTTGTCGCCCGGTGTGTCGCCTCAGTTAAAGATCTTCGATTATGCCCGAAGCCGTGGTGTGGTTGTGACCGGTGAGTTCGAGTTTGCAGCAGCTCATGTGGATCAGCCAGTGATTGCTATCACTGGTACTAACGGGAAATCGACGGTTTCATATTTAGTGAAGCTGATGTTGGACGCTTCTGGGGTTTCGAACTGGCTTGGTGGAAACTTTGGTATCCCGTTAAGCGAATATGTTCTTAGCGAGCAAAAAGCCAGCGTGGTCGTGGCGGAAGTATCAAGCTTTCAGCTTGAGCATTGCGAGCAGTTTACGCCTAAAAATGTTGTGTTTACGAACTTGGCTGAAAACCACCTTGATCGCTATCGGTCCATGGAAGACTACATCAACGCCAAGCGAAAGGTGTTTTTAAATACGAACCAAGGGACGACCAGTATTTTGAATGCCGATGATAACGCGGTTGTTGAGTTGGCGCGTGATCCAGCTGTTCAGCGCGGACGCATTTTCTACTTCTCGCGTAAGCCAGCTTTGGAAACTCAGATCATGAGCATCGGTGGAGCGGTACTGATCGATGATGAAATGCGTGTCCGCCGTGGGCCTGAAATTGAGTACTTCAGTTTGAAAAACAAAAAGATGCGCGGCTATCATGCGGCTGAAAACTTTATGGCTGCGGCTCTTGTTGCCCTAGAGTTTGGTGCCACCCACGATGCGGTTCAAAAAGTAATCGACACGTTCCCGGGAATGGCTCACCGACTGGAATACGTTCGTCGTGTTGGAGGGGTTCAATTTTTTAACGACTCGAAGGCTACAAATGTTCACTCGGTGATGCGCGCGTTGGACGCTTTTGATGAAAATGTGATTTTGATCATGGGTGGAAAAGACACCAACTTGAATTACGAGCCTTTGCAGGATCGTATTCGCCGTAAGGTGAAGAATTTGATTCTTGTAGGTGAAGCCAAAGAACGCATGAATCGTCATATCGGTGATCAAAGCGAGACCTTTTTGATTGGGACCTTTGAAGAAGCTGTTCTTGTGGCTTACCAGAAGTCACGAATTGGTGACACGGTTCTACTGGCTCCGGGGGCATCAAGCTTTGATATCTTCGATAGCTATGTCGAGCGCGGAAACTACTTTAAAGAATTGGTGATGAAGTTTCAGTAGGACTAATCGATCGAACGTCACAAATAAAAAAAGCGAGGCTAGGTCCTCGCTTTTTTTATATCCAGAATTAGGGGATTAGCTTCTTAACTGAATACTAAATAGGTTGCCCAAGCGCATAGGTAGGCTGCCAACGAGTAGCCAATAAAAATCAGTATTGGGGCTTTGTAGTTGCCAAGCTCTTGCTTGATGACGGCCAGGGTGGATACGCACTGCATGGCGATGGCGTAAAACACCAACAGTGCCATACCCGAAGCAAAGGTCAGGCCAGACCCATGAATGGTGTCGATCAAGCTATCGACATTTTCGTCAGCGGCTTCGATACCGAACATGGTTCCTAGGACGCCGACGAAGACTTCCCGGGCTAGGAAAGACGTTAAGATGGCAACGCCATACTTCCAGTCTAAACCAAGTGGGGCAAGAACGGGTTCAATGGCTTTACCAAGAACGGCCAGGAAAGAGGTATCTAGGTGGCCGGATCCATTTGGAAAATAACCCAAAGCCCAAATAACGACGGTCACCGTAAAGATGATAGCTCCAGCTTTAGATACGAATTGGTAGGCGCTTCTGGCAGAACGAATCAGCAGGGGTTTCCAGTGGGGTAATCGGTACGAAGGTAGCTCAAGCACAAAGGGCAAGTCGGTTTCGTCTTTATAAGTCGTGCGCGACAGTAGGCTGGTCACCACGAGTGCGGCAACAATACTGAATCCGAAGATGCCAAAGAAGGCCAGGCCCTGAAGTCCGAATAGACCACCAGCCACCGTTACCGACGGAATAAAGGCTGAAATCAAAAGCCCGTAGACTGGAAGTCGTGCGCTACAGCTCATTAGTGGAACGGCCAAAATGGTGAGGATCCGCTTTTTTGGCGAATCAACCGAGCGAGCGGCGATAATAGCGGGAATGGCGCAGGCGTGACCAGTTAATAGCGGGATAAAGCTTTTTCCAGACATTCCGAAGAACTTCAGTGGACGGTGGCAAATTAACGCTGCTCGAGCTAGATAGCCGCTGTCTTCAAGGACGCCAACGATAAATGTTAAAAAGAAAATCTGTGGAACAAAAACAAGAAAGCTACCTAGTCCCCCAAAGATCGCATCGTTAAGAAAATCTTTTGCTAACCCGTCGGCCATGCCGCCAGTGGTTGCTTCTGATGCCCAGGCGATACTGTTTTCGATGAAGTCCATAAATGGACCGGCCCAGGTAAAGATCGCTTGAAATAGGAACAGCATGATCGCTGCGAACAGTAAGCCACCAAATGTAGAAGACAAAAAGAAACGGTCTAATTTATTTTTCTTTGCAACGATGAGGTCCGTTTGTGGGCCAAACTTTAAAGCCAGTTCGCGAGCATGTTGATAAAAATCAAAGTTCTCGTTTTGGTCGGTCGGAACTTGGTCTGTTTTAGGTGACCGTAAGAAAGCACCAAGGTCTTTAATACCTTCCCCTGTACGGGCGGAAATGGCGAAAATGGGTGCGTCTAAAGCTTTGCCAAGGCCTTCGATATCGACATGAAGTTTAAGACTTTTGATTTCGTCCATCATGTTCACGGCAAAAACAACCGGCACTCCGAAGTGGTTTGCGCGCGAGCGCACTTCAAGCGCCATGCGAAGGCTGGCACTTAATTGAGTCGCATCTAGAACGCAAAGAACAGTTTGAATTTTTTTATTATCAAGGGCGAATTCAAAGCGTTCGACGGCCACTTGTTCGTCGCGAGTGATGGCTTGAAAGGTGTAGGCGCCGGGAAAATCAACCAGGCTAAAATCAGTGGTTTGTCCCGACTTGATTTCGGTTGTGACACCAGGAAAGTTAGCCACCCGTTGGTTCATTCCTGTTAGGCGGTTAAAAAGAAGGCTTTTCCCTGTGTTGGGCTTTCCCATGATGGCGATCGAGTTCATTGCGAGATCTCCTGAACAGTCACAAGTTGAGCGATGTCTTTTTCGATCGAAAAGGTTCCTTGTGGCCCGATGTAGGGGCGAGGGGCTCCAAACGGAGTTTTGCGAAGGCATTTGATCTGGTCGCCGGGGCGAAAACCAAGGTCGGCCATGCGCTGTCGGATGTTTGGCTCAAGTTGATCGATGGAAGTGATTTCAGCTGTCTTATCTGCGGGTAAATCCCAAAGGCTCATGTGAAAATCCTAGTTTTCACGCATTTTTACGATCTTGACTATCCACGTCAATTCTAATCCAAGTTCTAGATGATTTGTTACTGAGGATGAAACCCAAGTGAAAACGGGTTTTCTTAGGGGCTTTAGGAGGCTTGGTCAGAGCCGTTTGAGTCTGGCTCGCTGGTCGACTTTGCACTTTCTTCCATTTCGATCATTTCAAACCAGTTTTGTAGTTGGTCACGGTAGATTCCGCCTCCGGCTGAAAGCTGAATGCGATCCTCTTTGTCGTCAATGGGGACTCCGTGTAACACAAGAGGCTGCCTAGACTTGCCAACATTTAAATATATTTCACACTTTTTGCCGGCGAAATCCTTAGGGATGGCATGCTCAAGTCGAATTCCTCCAAGAGAGACATCCATACTGTAGCTGGTGAATGAAGTTTTTCCATCGCTGATAACGACCCGAGTCCGAGTGCGGAACCTTCGGTGGGTTCGTCGTTCCATTTCGCCCATTTCGGCAACGTTGACATGCGTTTTTGTTTCTAGGTCGGCCGATGTGACTCGTGTTTGGCCTTCTGTCGCTTGGCCGGAACTTTCAATATCCGAGGGGCTGACTCCTGGTGGTGGTGGCGGCACTGTCGGCGGGTGGGGTGGTGGCGGAATCGCTGGCTGAGGTGTTTCCGCTTCAACCTTTTCGGCTGTTACAGGCGCTGAGGCCGATGCCGCAGATGAGGTTGGGGGTGGTGGTGGCGGTGCCACATCGTCCAACTTCTCTAACGACACAATTTGTGAAAGCTTTGTGGTTTCTAAAATGCGGCTGGGCGAGTCGGCGATGTCGCTAGGAGTCTCGCCTTCGGCTACGGCCTCTTGATGNTCCACCGGGGGAGGGTTGTCGGCGGCATCTGTTTGTGGTGATGCCTCGCTGGGTGAATCAGGTGCCGGTGGTGGAAGCGCAATGGTAGCGGCCGCTTGTTGTTGAGGCTCCGCTTCGGGTGGAGCTTGTTCCATCGGCACATTTAGTGATGGGGTCGGGGGTAGAGCGGCAGAGTCCTCTTCCGGAGTATCAGGAATTTGATAGATCACGGACGGTTCGCGGTGTTCGCTGTAGGATGGCTCATCGTCGAATGAGTCGGCCGGTTGCCAGTCCACCTGTGGCGGCTGAGTTTTCTTGATAAAATCGAAAATGTCTTGAGTCTTTGTGTCTTCATGAAGAGGCACCCAGTCCTTCAAGCCAGGACGCCACGCGGACCAATCGTTAACCTCTTCTTCTGATAGGTTGCCCAGAAAATTCAAGGTCAAAGCCAGCGGATAAAACTTCAGCTGCTGTCCTGTTTTAGAATTAAAGAAGAACCAAAACTCCATAAGATCAATATCGGACTTCATTGTGAAAAATCTTACGGACTTCAATCTAAGGTCGGGCGAATTGGGTGTTTTTCTTTCGCGACATATGAATTTGAAAAAGCGGTTTGGTTTGCTAAGCTGTCTCTAGGAGAGACTGCTTTGAATCCACAGCGCAAACTAGACCATACTTTTTTGTTTGTCCTTTTATTTGTCCTAGGCTTTGGTTTGGTTCACGTTTATAGCGCCAGTTTCATCTACGCGACCGAAGTCTTCGGGTCCGGACTTTACTTTTTTAAAAAGCAGTTACTGTTTGCACTTCTTGGTGTGATGGTGATGCTGACCACGGCCTACCTTCCCTGGTCGTGGCTAAAGCGCCTTGGGCTTCTGTTTTGGTTGGTTGCCGTGACTGGTGTGGCCTTAACGCTTGTTCCTGGGCTAGGAATTAAGGTGGGGGGAGCCACTCGTTGGTTGAAGATGCCGATGGGGCTTCGTTTTGAACCCGGTGAACTTTTAAAGTTTACCTATCCTTTTGTGTTCGCTTTTTTGTATATGAAACGAGACTTCTTGAAGTCCCACTATTCGGGGGCCATCATCGTTTTGTTGGCGGTGTCACCCATGGGTTTGTTGTTGAAACAGCCCGACTTTGGAACCACAGCGATTTGTTCGGCCACGCTTTTTTCCTTGATGTTTGTAATGGGTTTGCGTTGGCGCTATGTGCTGACTGGGGCTGGTACATTGGCTTCGGCTTTGGCTTTGGCTGTTTGGCTTGAGCCCTATCGGATGGCTCGAATTCGAGCGTTCTTGGATCCTTGGTCGGACCCTGCAAATAAAGGGTTTCAAATTATACAAAGTATGACTTCGATTCATAATGGCGGCTTTTTCGGTTTGGGCCTTGGCAAAAGCCAGGGAAAACTATTTTACCTACCGGAAGCTCATACCGATTTTACCTTGGCTATTTTCGGAGAAGAGTGGGGTTTTNTCGGCGTCATGTTTGCCCTTCTTTTGTTCGGTTTTTTGATTCTTCGGGGCTTTCGCATTGCTTTGGCTACAACAGCCCCGACTCAGAAGCTGGTCGCTTTAGGGGTGACNTTTATTTTGGGTCTGTCTGTTGTGATTAACTTTGGCGTGGTTATGGGGATCTTGCCTACGAAGGGGCTTACCTTACCCTTTCTTAGCTATGGCGGAAGTTCTTTGGTGACAGTTTGTTTTGCCATGGGGNTTTTGCTAAATATTGACCGCGATCGGCGGCTGAATCAGACNCAGAAAAAACGTTTTTACCCCATTTCTTACGAGGCGAAGACGTGACGGTTTTTATTGCTGGTGGAGGAACGGGTGGCCATATCTACCCGGCGCTATCCATGGCCGAGGCCTTAAAGGCTCGAATCGATGATGTTCAAATTTACTTTGCAGGTTCGCCTTCGGGGTTAGAAACCACGTTGGTGCCCCAGGCGGGGTATCCCTTGTTTCAAATTCCTATTGGCCGGTTGAACTCGGGTAAATGGGAAAAAATAAAAACCCTGCTGTTGCTGCCGTGGGCCTTCTTGTACTGCTTTTTCTTGTTAATCAAACACCGCCCTCGGTTTGTCATTGGTGTTGGCGGATATGCTTCGGCGCCGATGGTGTTTGTCGCCAGCCTGATTGGAGTTCCAACCTATATTTGGGAGCCTAACGCTCATCCAGGACTGGCCAATCGTTGGCTAGCCCCTTTCGTTAGAAAAGCCTTTGTTGTTTTTGAAAAGGCCAAAATTTTGTTAAAGGCGAAGGCCACTGTTTTATGTGGTATGCCTGTGCGTTCGGATTTTGAAGTTTGTCATAATCAGCCCTTAAAAGATTTAAGTGTGATAAAGAACGTTTTGATCTTTGGCGGGAGCCAAGGTGCGCGTGGTATTAATCAGGTTGCCAGCGAGCTGTTTGCCTCGAAACCAGAACGTTTAAATGGTTTAAAGGTTGTTCACCAAACAGGAAAGTTTGATTTCGATTGGGTCAAAGAACGCTACGAAAGCTCATCGACGGATGTTGACGCTTTTGCATTTCTAAACGATATGCCCGATCGCCTACAGTGGGCCGATATTGTCATCTGTCGGTCGGGGGCAAGCACCATTGCCGAGTTGATGAGCCTTGGAAAAACAGGAATTTTGGTCCCTTATCCATACGCTTCTGATGATCATCAAAAAGCGAACGCACAGTCGTTGGTTGATCAAGATGCAGTGGTGATGGTCGAGCAAAAAGACTTAGACATAGCTCGATTAGAATCTGAATTGCTTGCTTTGATTGAGAGCCCAACGCGTGTTCAGGAAATGAGCCAAAAAATGCATCGCCTTTTTCGAGGTCAGTCGGGTCCGCAAATCGTGGATGCCATCCTGTCAGAGCTTGGCGCTGGAAAGGCGCCAAATAAGGTGGTCGACACCGCAAAAGACCTGTGAGAAAACCTTAGAGTCCTTATGACGATGGGAACTCTATGAATATCATTCATGCGAAATTTCACTTTATTGGTATTGGCGGCATCGGAATGTGTGGCTTGGCAGAATTACTGCACGGTATGGGAGCCAAGGTCACCGGAAGTGATTTGTCAGAGAACGCCAATGTAAAGCGTTTGAAAGATCTTGGGATATCCATTTGCATGGGGCATAAGGCCGAGTCCGTCGACCAGGCTGATGTCGTTGTGTTTTCAAGTGCGGTTCCTCAGGATAATCCCGAACTTGTTGAAGCGAAAAAACGAAAGATACCGATTATTCGTCGGGCTGAAGCCTTGGCGGAAATCCTTCGTTTAAAAAGGTCTGTCTGTATCGCCGGTACTCATGGAAAGACCACCACAACCAGTTTAATGGCTTCAATGATGATTGATGCTGACTTGGATCCGACCATCATTGTGGGTGGGAAACTTCAAAGCTTGGGAACGACAGCGAAATTAGGGCAAGGGGCCTGGGGCGTCGCCGAAGCCGACGAAAGCGATGGCAGTTTTTCGAAACTGTCTCCAGTGATCGCCGTAATTACAAATATCGATCGCGATCATATGGACTTTTATAAAAGCCAACAGGTCTTAGAAAAGGCCTTTCGTGATTTCGCTGAGAAGATCCCTTTTTACGGGCGTCTGGTTATCTGTGGTGATGATGATCGTACATTTGAACTGTTCCAGGATTTTCCGAAGCCAATGAGTACATACGGCTTTCATTCCAGGAATGAGTATCGTTTGGAAAAAGAGGGTCACAAATACAAAATTTTTCACGGCGATCAGTTTGTCGAAGAGTTTTGCCTTTCGATGCCTGGTCGGCACAATGCCTTGAATGCTTTGGCGGGATTTATTGTAGGTCGTGAAATCGGTTTAGAAGATCAGGTCGCTGTCCGTGGGCTAGAGGGCTTCAGTGGTGTTGGTCGTCGTTTTGAGTTGAAAGCTGTTATTGATGGCGTCGACTATTTTGATGACTATGCCCACCACCCGACAGAATTAAAGGCCGTGCTGTCGGCTTTTAAAGAGCGCTTCCCGGATCGGCGAATTGTGGCTTTGTTTCAGCCGCACCGTTTTTCGCGGACTCAGGATTTGTGGAAAGATTTTATGACCAGTTTTCAAGATGCCGATCAGGTCTATATCTCAGATATTTACCCAGCCGGTGAATCACCTCTTCCAGGGATTTCTTCCGAGCAGTTAGCGACAGAGATCGGTGACAAGAAGGTCCGTTATTTTGGTGAGCTAAGTCAGCCAAATCTTATGGGACTGAAAGCAGAATTAAAGGCTGGTGATGTCTTAGTCACTTTGGGTGCCGGTAGTATCTCAAAACTGGCAGAGGTCTTACACAAGTGATTCAGCAATCCATCGACCTGAAAGATTTGAATTCGTGGAAAGTCGGTGGTCGCGCGGAACACTTTTGCCAGCCTGGCAATGTGGATGAGGTCCGGCAGGCTTTGGAGTGGGCCAAGGAAAACAAAGTTAAAGTAACGCCTCTTGGCGGTGGAACCAACGTTTTGGTGTCAGACCAAGGCATTTCGGGTTTGGTTTTACAGACTAAAAAATTAAAAGGCGTAGCCGAAGTACTTACGACGGATCGGTTGGAATTAACCGTTCTGGCTGGGACTCCAAAGTTTGAACTCATGCGAGCTTTTATGAAGCATCGTCTGTCGCCGGCTTTATTTTTGTCGGGTCTTCCTGGTGATGTTGGCGGTGGTGTGGTGATGAATGCTGGGGTCCGTGAAAAGCGCGAGCCCAGGGAATTCTGTGAAATTGTCGATTGGTTTGAGGTCATCCCTTTTGATCGTCCTGACCAGGTTGTTCGATATAGTAAGGACCAAGTTCAGTGGGTCTATCGAAAAAGCACGGGCTGGGACCCGGGGGTCATTGTTAGGGTTGGGTGTTCCTGGCCGATGCAGCCTATTCCAACTTTGCCAAAAGAAATAAAAGCGGCCAATGAATTGCGTAAATCTAAACAGCCGTTGGAATGGCCTTCCTGTGGGTCGACATTTAAAAACCCTTCGCCAGAATTGTCTGCGGGTCAGTTAATCGATCAGTGTGGGTTAAAAGGTTTTCAAGTTGGTGATGCTCAGGTGTCACCTAAGCACGCTAACTTTTTAATTAATTTAGGCCAGGCGACAGCCACCGATGTTTCTAATTTGATCCAGCACATTCAGGAAAGGGTGAAGTCGGAAAAAGGGGTTGAGCTGCAAACAGAAGTTCGCCGCCTTGGGGAGTGGTAGTTTGCAAGACCAGCAGCTGGCCTTAGTTAGCCATAAACTATCTAAAAACTTTGTAAGCTATAAGAAGCCACCCGGCCTAGTCGCGTCATTAAGGTCGTTGTTTGTTCGAGAGGCCCTTGTTAAATCGGCTGTCGACAGTTTCGATGTCGAAATTCCAAAGGGCCAGATTGTCGGCCTATTGGGGCCAAACGGGGCAGGGAAAACCACCTTAATGAAGATGTGGACGGGGATCATTGTACCGACATCGGGGCATGTTGAAGTTCTTGGCCACCAGCCCTATCAGCGTTCGGAACAGTATCGAAGAAAAATTTCTTTGGTGATGGGGCAGAAAAGCCAGCTGTGGTGGGATATTCCGGCCATGGACTCTTTTGAATTGCTGCAACGTTATTATGAGGTCCCTAGTGCCAAGTTTAAAGACCGCATAGCAGAGCTCAGCGAATTACTTGCTGTTAAGGATCTGTTACATGTGCATGTCCGAAAACTATCCTTAGGCGAACGCATGAAGCTTGAGCTGATGGCAAGCCTGCTGCACGAGCCAGAAATCTTGTTTCTGGACGAGCCCACAATCGGGTTGGATATCGTCGCCCAGCAAAAAATTCGTGAGTTCATTCGTAAGTATCATGATCAGCGTCAGCTAACTATCCTGCTAACGTCGCACTATATGGCCGACGTGGAAGCTTTGTGCGAACGTCTGGTATTAATCTTGGCTGGAAAAAAACGGTTTGATGGGACGGTTGAACAATTTCAAGGTTTGTTGGGGAAAAAGCGGTTTGTGAAGTTTCGTTTTTCTGAACCACTGCCAGAGAATATTCAGTTTTCTGACTATGATCCTCAGTGGGGACCCGAGCGCCGAACGGTCGATTTACGTATTGATGAAGCCGATCTTCGAACTGTGGCTGGGCAGATCCTAAAAGACTATCCGGTGATGGACTTTCAGACGGAACCCATGCCCATCGAGCGAGTCATGCATCGCTTGTTGGAAGATCCTCAGTTGCTATCGGGGGCTGATTCGTGAGTCCGTCACGCGCAGGCTTTGGTATCGAGCTGGCAAAGTGGTTTCAAACGATGCGAGTCGCCTGGTCGGTGCAGTTAGAGTATCGTCTGAACTTTTTTCTGTTAGTGATAGGGCCGTCTTTTGTCTTTTTTTTGGTTCGCTATAGCCTATGGACATCGATCTATTCGGGGCGTTCTGAAGAGGTCATTGGTGGTTACGGACGTGGGGATATGTTGACCTACCAGGTTTGGGTTTTAATCGTGGCCTTATTAGCTAAAACCTATAATGGAATGGACTTGGCTCAGGATATTCGCCTGGGGCGTGTTTCAAAGTATTTGATATATCCTTTTGGTTTTTTAAAGTTCCATTTTGCAAGCTTTCTGGCTTTTCAGTGGATTCAGGTGATCGTGGCCACGATCACTATTGGGCTGATGATGGCAGTGTCCCTTTTGCCGGAGCCAGTGGTTTCGTCTTTGTTGGCCGGAACAGCTTTAACTTTGTTGGTGGGACTATTGTGGTACGCCATGCAATTGTTTTTAGCGATGTTTAGCTTTTGGCTGGATGAAGTTTGGGCCTTGCGCGTAATTATGTATAACGTCGTCGCCCTTCTTTCGGGTGCTTTGGTGCCCTTAGAGTTATTTCCGGCCTGGGCGATGAATGTCCTTGATTGGACGCCCTTTCCCTATATGACTTCGCTGCCGGTGAAGTTTTTTATGGGACAGCAGCCGGTGACCTTAGAACCTTTCTTGGTGTTGTTGGGATGGATCACGGTTTCATTTGTTTTGGCGCGTCTTGTGTGGTCACGCGGTTTAAGGATGTATACCGCGGCGGGGATGTAGCATGAAGTCTAGGGTGGGGTACTACTTTGGAATTTATCGTCACTTTTTTGCGACCAGCCTTTCCGAGGAAACCAGCTATCGACTGAACTTTGTGTTGCTGGTGTTGATGAATGTCTTTTCCTATGTGGTGCTGCTGTCCTCCATCGAGGTCTTGTACGCCCATGTTGAAAACATCGGCCCCTGGGATCGAAGCCAGTTTTTGCTATTTGCGGCGTTTATGATCACGATCGATTCTATTCATATGACCTTTATCTCAGAAAACTTCTGGGAATTGTCGGAAAACTTACGCCTTGGAAACTTTGATTTCACTTTGTTAAAGCCGGCCGACAGCATGTTTACCTCGTACTTTCGNCGGCAGCGGCCCTCGGTGATGGTCAGTATTTTTGTGGCCGTCGGCCTNCTTATTTACTACGGACAGCAGGCNAATCTTCAATGGTGGGCTTGGTTGGTCATGCCGATCCTTATTGTCATGGGGCTTGCATTACAGGTCAGCCTAGAAATTATTTTATCTTGCGCGATGTTTCGAACCATCGAAAGCTTCGGAATTAATTTTTTGCGCTTACANCTTCAAAACATGTCTCGATGGCCCGAGTTTATCTACCCAGGTTCATTGCGGCGACTGATGTTGTATGGCGTGCCGGTCTTACTTATCGGAAGTGGGCCCACCCACTTTCTGATCGATCCCACCCAATGGCACTGGCTAGTGATTATGCTTATCGCCTTGGTTGTAAACATCTGGATCGCTCGTCACCTGTGGCGCTGGGGCCTCCGCCACTACGACTCAGCATCGTCTTAAAAGGCTCTAGATTTTCTGAAATAAATTCACACTTGTCGGCTTGTGTAGTCAGTGGTTGCGGGGGTTTTCAGTTCGTTTTCATTGCGGTTTCAGTCGGTTTGTTTTTGTGATTTACAGAGTGAAAATCGATGCTATTCCGACGCGGCGCTGATATCCCCAAAGCTATGCGAATAGTGAATATGGTTCTAGTTCTAGTGGTGAGTTTTGCTGTGGTTGGTGTGTACGCCAATCCCAGTCAGAGCCCCAAACAACTGGAATTGTTCGCTGACGATCCTTCGATGGAAGTCACCAGTTCGACGGTTGAAGCTTCCGAGCCTCAGGCTGAATACGCGAGTCCTCAGAAGGCGAAGCTTTTAAGTAAGGTGCGAAGTTACTTGCGCAGTCGGGGGCAACAGGTCAACGACCTTTTCGAGTTGATCGAGACCTCGCTGACCGGGGAAGAGGGCGAAGACTTCGAAGGCGCCTTTTGGATCACACGATTCGTCAAAAAGGTGGCGTCTCCGTCGACCTGGGTGAAGTTCACTCGGGGCCTTTGGAATCTGCGTGATGCGCGGGTGAACTATATTCGAGCCACCAATATGTGGGCAGAGCAAGGCCTTCAGTCTGAAACGGCGATCGAAGACGCCAAAAACTTTCCAATGATTTTTGCCGCCACAGAAGGAACCGAAGTCTTGCTGTTCCCAGTGTTCGGGGCCATTACGGCGATTTCACCCTTGCCAGCCGAAGTCAAAGTTCCGTTGACGGCCTTTTTCGCAGCTGGCCCAGCGCCGGGATATGACCCGGTCTGTCTGACGGTCGGAACATGTTATGCCTTTATGCCGCCCCTACAGCGTGGTGTTTCTGCCGTTCGCCGTGGGACATTTCAAATCACTTCATTTTTGTATCACGCGTTTCGCGATAGCAATTCGGTTCGTTATGCCCCCTTAGATGACTTGGGCTATCTTCAGCACAACTTTCGATCTTTGTCAGAATATCACATGAGCATTGAAAGTGATGATTCTAAGGTCGTCCTTCGGCTAATGAAAAAGCATCACCAGGATTTAGCAGCAGTACTCGAGTTTTCACGAGACTATCGCCAAAGCGCGATGGGATGGAGCTCCTATGGTCAGTTGTTACATGTTGATATTTTGCAGCAGATGACAGATGACCCTTCGTTTCGTCTGGTATTTAATTTTATCGCTTCACACTTTGGGGCGAACACTCGTCGTGCTGTCCATGAAGTTGTGCGCCGAGCTCGGTCGGGGCGGTTAAGTCGACTGGAAGATCGCTTTTATGTCGATGGTGTTCGCTCAGATTCATCGGGGCGAGTGATGGTTAACTTCAAGCCTCATACGATCATCGTAAAAGAAGAGCGACGTCCTGTGGGCTCAGCAAACCCGCCTGTCAAACTGAGCCCGTCGCGGGACGTTCTTCGCTGCATCAAGGTTTTTCGGTAAGGCTTCCCTGTTCGCAGGCTTCGTTGTAACAATTGTGAGTGCCGAATTTTATTTTAGTCTTATTCGCTGTTTTTGTCTGTGGGCCGGCCTTCGCCTTTGAGCGCGGCTTGCTTTATCGTGGCTATCAAAAGTCAGATGGTTTTCGTGATGGCTATAGCCGAATCGATTCCGAGTACGCCTCGGATTACCTCACCTATTCAGCGACCCTTGAGCAGCGAGTGGATGAATCTGCCGCGGGACGTTTTTATCACTTTGATGTGGGATCGATCAGTAGTAAGCGATTTCTTTTTAACAGTAGCCTGGTCTGGGGGCATTCATTGTCTAGCGACCTTGATTTGAAGCTGATGTATTTCGATCAGGATGATTATTTAGTTCGTCAAAGCTACTTCATCGCCGCCATGGGGTATCGGGTTAAGCCCTGGTACACCATCGAGCCCTTTTCAGAGTTTCAGGGGCAAAAATCGGACATCGATTTTGGCTTGGTCCAGCACTTTGATATTTCTGGGCAAAGGCTTTCGCTAAGCGTTTCTTTCCCGGATGCCATGCAAAACGAACGCGCCGAAGACGATATTCGTTTTAATCAAGGTCCTAGATCGATCGGCATTCAATGGACTGGCGCAGGGTTCGGTGCTGACTTTCTTCAGGTAGGTGCTCGTGTGGATGAAGCTGTCCAGGTTGAAACCGACTCGAACTTTCAAACCGAGCGAAAGCGCCTGGCTCAAGCCTTAGGCGCTTGGCAGGTCGCGCCTGGTTCAGTTTTAAGGGCCGCCTTCGAGTGGCGTTACCGAGCCAGATCTGACAATGAAAAGGCGCAATCTGCTGAGGATCAATTTAACTTCGAGCAAATGCACGAGGCCCAAATAGAATGGGATATGTCCTTACCTTATAGGTGGGGTGTGTTTGTAAAAAACTTTCGTCTTGAGACCGAGCTAGGGTCTGTGAACCTACAAAACTATTTACCCTATGTTTGGTATAAATCCTCCCAAGCGAAGTGGGCTGGTGCCGACAGCTTCGAGCTCGGTTTAGAGGGCACGCTTCATTGGGGGGATGGGCCCGAAGACCTTCGCGCTGGAAATTCCTGTGAGCAATGCTTACAGACTCGGGCGAACTACGTGCTTAATTACCAGTTTAAGGGTGGGGCGGTCTTGCGACTGCTGTTCACCATTGATCTTGAGGAGCTTGGTGGTGGCGAGACCTGGGAGGGTGGCGCCGGGCAATTCACCATGAGCTTTTAGGTCTTTATGGTTTTTTTACTTCTTTGGTTTTCAGCCTTATCTGT
>NYZX01000053.1 GCA_002686065.1 Pseudobdellovibrionaceae bacterium
GACGGATCGAGTTTTGGGCCTCGGGTGATGCCCAGACCAAGACGCAGCCGCCACCGCCAGCACCACAAATTTTCACAGCGTCACCACCCCGCTGCAAAACAAGGGCACGCAAAGTTTCAATCTCTGGACTAGAAAAGGCGGCCGAAAGGTCCACCCGTGCCTGAAACTCCTGCTCGAACAGCTCGGGAATCGAGTCCCATCTTCGGTTCAGGCAAACATCCCGCATCGCCATAGACACCTCAGACAAGCGCCGCAGTTTATTCAGCGTCGACTTATCGCCATCCAATGCCGACTTTAAGACCTCCCAATTATTCATCCCTGAGTGATGAGGCTTACCGGTATAGATCAACATAAACCGCTCTAACAATCCGCCAAGATCCTTCGAAATCACCTGCTGATGAATACCATCAGGCTGATAGTCCAAAATATTTAGCCCGACTGATACAGCTGGGTAATAATCCTGNGTTCCTGTCGCTTTATCTAAGACCTGAACTTCAATGTTAGACGCTAATCGAACAGCCTCATGAACCGATCGCACATAGCCCATCCACTGATCGAAGGCCTGAATCAAGGTCATCACTAAACTGGAGCTTCCACCAAGACCACCCCCCACCGGGCTTTGCGAGGAGGTTTCAAGTTCAAAGCCGCCTGTTGGACGATAGTAAGCGATCACCTTCTGTAGCAGCTTGACCTTGGGGTCCGTCGAATCAATCAACTGCTGAAGCGACGAAAAGCTATGATCCAAATCAACATCCCCAGAAATCAAACGAATCGCTCCGTCTTCACGAGGGGTCAGCCTGGCTCGGGTTTTAATATCAATCGAAAGATTGACTGTAGAAGCCCCGCCAACCATTAAATATAAAGGCCAAAGGTCTAAAGTCCCTCCGGCCAAGTCCACTCGTGTCGGGGATGAAATATCGATCATTCGCTGTCGTCTTTCTGTTCGGAGGTCTCTTCATCAGTTGTTTCATCAATTGTAAATTCCGTCGGCAAATTCTGTAAGNGATTCTTTGCAACAAAAAAGGCCTTGGGCTCTTTTAAGGTTTTCACCAGGTAGCCCTCTTGCGCGCCACGCTTCAGAACTTCAGAGGTCCACTGGAGCTCGAAGACAGGCTGACCGGCTTGATCCTCTAAACGGATTTTTCTAGAAAAATCCGTTTTNTTANTCGCGCCAAGCCCACGCAGCCCAAAGCTATCCACTTCAAGACCTTCTATCTTCTGTAGTAAATCACTCAGGCGATCTTCGTCGGCGGCCTTTTTATCAGAAGCCCGAACCCATCCCTGATCCTCGGCGACAAATGATTCGCCATCAACCAAAACCTTCTTCACAGAATCGCGATCATATTGAAAGGCATACTTACGATCTCGGACGTCATCCAAGCGTAAAGCCACCTTTTCCAAAGACTCTGGTTTCAGCTTCAACAAGTAATCTCGCTCAGAACTCACCAAATATAAGTAACCATCATCCTGCTTCGNACCCACCTTTAGATGGCGCCGAACATCCTGCCCCAAAGCTTCGTACTCTTGAACTTTCGATCCAATCAAACCAAAAGCTNTCAGNTTAGCACCGTCNACTTTTATGTCGGTGACCACGTCAGCCTTCAAGCTTTCAATTTGTGACAGAAAGCCTTGCACTCGCGAACCATCCAAAAGGATCTCTGGACGCCCAGACACTTGCCACCCTTGATCAACCTTTTCTAATGAAAGCTTTTCTTTTGGCCTTTTCCACCGAAGCTCCGAAACCGCTATGCCGCGGCTTGGAAATAGACTTTTACTTCTAAGATCCGAATAACCCTTACCTGCAAACCGAGCCCAGCTTGCCTCGCCAAGATAAACCCGGGACTCGCCCGAAACCCGTAAATACACTCGGCCATCAAAAGTTGATTTAGAGCTTTGGTGAATCTCCAAAGTCTTTCCATCTGAATAAAAGCGATAAATAGTATCGGCTTCGCCAAACCCGAACACACCCATGTCCTCGGGGTTTTCAACGACCACATCAGCCTTCTGCCCCTCAAAGTCGCGNAAATAGTTCTTCACCATATCCGAGTCTGCCCAGTCTTTTAACTGGCCATCAATGACCCATTGACCATCTTGATCACGTTTCACCGAATAGGTTTCGCTGGGCGAGGACTTCTCAAANCCATCAATACTAGAAATGGCAAACTGTAAAAGCTTCCCCTTTTTAGCTTCAGCTGACTTGGTNTCCTGGGTCTTCTGATACTCGTAATAGCCCCAGCCTANAACAGCCAAAAAGGCGAAAAGGAATANGAAAAAACCCTTATTCTTCATGAACTCCTCCGACGATACCAAAGCACACCAGACAAAATCACAAAAACGACTGGAAGGGCCAATCCCGCAGAATTAATGCCCAAGCGTTGCGCCGAAGTTAAACGCAGAGTTGATGACTTCGGGCTTTTAGGACGAATCGAAATCAGATCCTTTTCTTTTGCTAAATAGGCAAAGATATTCAAAGCAAAGTCACGATTCGACAAGGTATAGAACAATTGATCCGTTAAAAAATCCGAATCGCCCAAAAGAACAACTGACGACTCTTTTACACTTTCCGGATCCCACTTTCCTTCGACAACCACTCCAAAAGGGTAGCTATCCGATTCGGTATAGCGGCGCTTCGACAAGTCCGTGGTGATCACACTTCCAGGCTGTGACAACAAGACCTCTTTTACCGTCAACCCCTCGGGAGCATCCTCGTGCTTAGCAATCTGACTGGCTAAACGAAACAACGTGGTTCTTCCATCGAACTTCTCGGTTAAGGGATGAGCACGATCATACTGATTCCCCACAACAACGGCAGGCCCCAACGGAGAGTTCGGATCTAATATGTAATTATCTTTAAACTCAGCCCCTAGACGCTTAATAAAATCAGCCAAGCCATGACTTTGTCCTGGGTCGACGGCAACTAGCATATGCCCGCCACCACGTACATAGTCTAAAAGTAACTCTTGCTCTTTTTGAAGAAGCTGCCCCTTTGGTCCAACCAATGCAATCACAGCGGCATCATCAGGTATTTCTAGCTTTGTAGACAAACTGAGATCAGCCACTTCAAACGCGAGCGACTCGAGGTTTGATTTTAACTCGTAGATCGCTTCAACACCGGATTCACCATACTCACGCTCACCATGACCTGAAATAAAGTAGATCTTCTTGGCGGACTTCCTGGTTGCGCGCACGATACTTTGCGTGATGGCTTCTTCGAAGTTTGAAGACTCGCTGACGCGGAAAAACTTGCCTTTATGATCCACAAAAATAATCAGCTGATCCTTACTTTGATCGGAACTATCTAAATACTTCTCAGCTAAATCAGGGCGCTGATACTTATCAACATACCGAACCTCAACTTGATTCGAAGCCCTTTCATAACGATCAAACAAGGATGCTAGTCCCGGAGGAACAGATTGATTTCTTTCGCCCCGATAGAACACAAATATTTTTAACGAGTCCTCCAGCCCCTTCAAAACTTCTTCGGACTGAGGGGACAACGAATTGATTTTTTCTTCGGTCATGTCGAAGACTTTATTCTGCGTCGAAGCGACATAATTCAAAGCCGCGACAAAAACCAAAACCATAATAATTAAAGCGCCTAGACTCATGCCGTTTTTTGTCGTCTTCATGGTGAAGAAATCAACAATCAATCGTCGCTCAGCAAAGACACCAGATACAAAGGTGACAAGGAACAGGACAAAGGGAAACCAAAGCATATTGGTCCAGCCACCAATGACAAAGCGAAGCCCAATCAAAATAATTAACGATAGGACCGAAAGCAAAAATGAGATTTTACCAATACCTGACATGATTACCTCCAGCGTGACGCCTCAACCATACGTTGAGACAGAAACACAAAGAACCCAATAACTGTGGTGAAAAAGACTAAACTTTTCACTTCGATGGTTCCAGAAAACAGACTTTGCAAATGAATCGTGACACTGATTTGCTTTAAGACTTCAGACATCAAAGGATGATCGCTAAGACCACTTAGCTGACCGCTAAACAAAATAATCAAGTTAAACACAATAGCTAAAAAACCACTCAGCAAGCTGGAACTTGTGCATGCTGACGTGAAGACTCCGACCGCCGTGTACAAGCCTGACAACAAAATCATCGCCAAATACGCCGTCATAAACGGCCCCGCGGCAAGATCGGCAACCAAACCCAAGCCTAATGGATACAGAGCCGACAACAGAAGCAATAACAAGACAGCACCAAAACAAGCAAAGTACTTGCCTATGGCAATGTCTGTCGAACTAATTGGACTTGTTAACAGCAGATCGTAGGTCCGATTTTTCTTTTCTTCCGCCAAAGACCTCATTGTTAGCAGCGGAATCGCTAGCAGCAGTATAATATGAGTCGAGCTTAAATGCCCCATAACAACCTGCTGATGCAAGTTCGCCACCTGCCCCAACTGCATTGCAATGGCTGATTGCTGTTCGAACTGGTAGACCGAACGCAAAAACAAATAGGTCCAAAGAAATCCGCACAGTGCACAGATAATAAAAAACAAAGGACTTAAAACGGTCGTTAAAAAATCGCGCTTAAAAATCACAAAGGCGGCTCTCATGATAGACCTCCTGACTGCGTTAATTCGATAAAGATATCTTCCAAAGAATACTTCTCAGATGTGAGCTCCAATAAGCCAGCCCCGCTTTCAACGACAACGCGGGCCAAACCTTCGATCGCATCATCACTATCCTCAACAGTCACCTGCAACAAGTGATCACCCATAGGAACGACGGTCTTTACAAAGTTTTGTGAAGTCAGTTTCTGCTGCAGATCGGATCCCCGACGGTAGCTCAAGTTCACAACACGCTCTTGCTTGACCATTTTTGTCGAAAGCCCCGACAAGGTGTCTTGAGCGACGATCTTCCCCTGATTAATAATAATCACTTTTTCGCACGTCGCCTGAACTTCAGTCAGTATATGTGTTGAAAGAATCATCGTGTGATGCCCGCGCAAACTTTGAATCAAGCGCCGAACCTCACTGACCTGCTTCGGGTCCAAACCAACCGTAGGTTCATCTAAAATCAAGATTTCTGGATTCCCAAGCAAAGCCTGAGCAATTCCTACACGCTGACGAAAACCTTTAGACAGGTTTTGAATCAGCCGGCCTTCCACTTCGTGAAGACTGGTTTTATCCAAGGCCTCGCCGATAGCCGACTTAATATTGGAAAGGTTTTTAAGCTCGGCAACAAACTTGAGATAGTCGCCGACACGCATATCTCCATAAACCGGAGGTAGCTCGGGCAAGTACCCTATCCGAGATTTCACTTTGATTGGGTTTTCGAAGACATCATCACCTGCCACCAAAACCTCGCCTGAGGTCGGCGCCATAAATCCTGTGATGATTTTCATCGTGGTGGATTTACCAGCCCCATTCGGCCCAAGGAAACCAACGATTTCCCCTTTTTCCACCGAAAAATTCAGCGAATGAATAGCCCTTCGGTCCCCGTAATCTTTGACCAAATCGCGAACGACAATCATAGATGCACTCCTTCAGCAGATCTGAGAATTTATACCACTGATCAATTTAGTTCGCCTTTGAAGACTGTCAAGATTTCGCACTGTTTCCAAGCGCTTAAGGGTGGACATCAACGGAAAAAATTGATGCTAAATCGAGACCCGAAGGACGCGTTCATTGGTGTAATTGACCCGCCCCACCTTATCACCCTTAATCGGGCGAACATGGCGACATTCAGCCACAAGAATATCAAACATCTGCCCGCGTAGGTCCTCGGCCCTTAAGCCGAATTGCTCATTCAGCATCCATCGAGCCGCCTTAATCAGCTGCCCATCGGTCACTTTTTGCTGCTTGTTTCGCTGGATGATCATATGCGATCCGGGCTCATCTTTAATATGAACCCAATAATACCAAGCTTTGGCCTTGCGAAGCAGAACCAGGTTGTCCCGCGAAGACTTCCCCCGGTAGGCAACCAGGCCATCCTCCATTTGAAATTGCCGCCCCTTAGACCCGGCTTGTGCATGAAGACTGGTCGACTTACCGGAAGACTTCACCGGCAGAGCCACCTTTCCATCCTGAATTTGCTGAAGCTCATCTTTTAGGTTTTGCAAACGCTGAAGCTGTGCTGGCCGCTTGTCTTTTAGTTTCTTAGCCTTATCGAAAGCCCGAGTCAGATTGTCTTGAAAACCTAAACTTGAATCAATAAGCCGTTGCAGCTCACCATCAACCTCCAAGCTCTGGTTTTGAAGCAACTGTTCACCAACGCGCCGCCATTGCTCAGCTTTATCTTCTGATAGCTCTTGTTCTAACTGGTTGATGGCACGCTGAAGGCGCTTTAATTTCTGCTTTTTGGCTTTTTCTTTTTCCGTCGATGCGCCCGCACCAGGCCGTGGCCCCATCCACTGCTGAGCCATCTCCTGAACACTTCTTGCGTCCTCATCAGGTAGGTGAATCTCTTTTAGCTCTTCAAGGTCCTTCGGTTTGTTCCAAGCCATGGACTTTCCGTTGGCTGTCACAAGGACATTTTGCCCATGCGGGAAAAGACGAAACTGAATGGTTGCCGGATCCGCCTCGGGACCAAAAACAAGCTGAATAACTCGACCCAACTGAATCTGAAACTCTGCCCTCAACAGCCGCCGTCCAGCGACATGGGCTTTTAAAAATAATTTAAGTGGCTTCTGCTTCGCCGCGCCAACAGACCATTTCCGGGGAAGACAATAAATAGCCGGACTTAGGGGCCGCAAATCCACCCACAGCCAAAGATCTTGTCCATTCCCGTGAAACTTAAGCCCGACTTCGCTTTCTCCGGTCACAACGTCTTGAAGTTGCGTCCCCGTTTGAGAATTCAGGTGATCAACGACGAGTTTTAACTCACTAAAGTTCAGAGATTTCATAAAAACGCCCACCCGTATTAAGTCTCAGCCCGATGACTCCGAAGCAGGTCCTACGAGGTGATAACTTGGATACACACCATATACTTTTCGAAATATTTGAAAAACGTTTATTCTCAACTTTCGTCGAGGGTGAAAACAACCACCAGTTCGTACAAGGTGTGGTTGAAGAGTACTTCGAAACCATCCTAAAGACGACCTTTATCCCTGCCACATTTGCACAGGATGTCGTCGAAGAAACCTTGTCCCTGGTCGAAGAGATGCTTCAAAAGAAAATCTACGGCCACTTTGACGTCGACGAGTTTCGCAAAGCGAACGCCAAAGACTGCTAATTCACCCTGCAGCCAAGGCCCACCCAAAAGGGACAAGGCCAGGCAAACCCAACAAGCCTTTAACTTATTCCAAAGCCTCTTTCAGGCTTTGGACAGGGGCCTCACAGCGACCAGCACGGCACGCGTAGTAGCCTTCAGACTTACCCTGAAACAGGCTAAGCTTTGAGTCCTTGTTGGAATGAAACAAGTGGTCGGCAGGCCGAAACTGACTGTAGAACAGATCCCGATCATCCTGAGTCAAAGCTTCGCTGACGATATCCTTACCGTCTTTTTCTTCATCCAATAAAGCACAGACCGCGAAAGGCATCGAGGTTGGAAACCGCGATAAACGCGAAGACAGCAGCTCAAGAATTTGCTGATGCTTTTGCTGGTAGGCCGATTCACCCGTCCAACGATGTAAGCGGTGCAAGTTCCATAAAGCTAATGAGTTCGAGTTTGGGCGGACGCCATCGTAGTCTTCTTTTACTCGAAGGATCAAACTGGCATCCTGACCATCATCGCGAAAATACCCACCGTCTTTATCATCCCAAAAAAGTTGATCTAACTGAGCTTGTAGTTTTTCCGCCTGGGCCAAATACGATGGATCCGAAGTCATAGCAAACAACTGAAGGCCAGCATAAATAAGGGCGACATAATCATCACTTACTGCGCGTGGCCCGAGCTCGCCATTTCGCCAGGTCCGATAAAGGACGTCGTCCTTGTACAAGGTCGACATACAAAAATGATAGGCCTGCTTTGCAAGCTCAGCAGCCTTTCCGCTTGGCTGAAGTGGAGCAAATTTAGCAAGAGCCGCAATCATCCACCCATTCCAAGCAGCGATGACCTTATCATCAAGATGAGGATCCTCCTTACCCGCTCGCAGGACTTCAAGCTTTTTGAAAATCGACTCGCGCTGAGGACTTGCATAGACCTTTTCCCAATCTTGGCTTGGCTGCATAAACAGAACATGACGGCCTTCGAAGACCGGGCTCTCTTGCACATTGTAGTTTGTCTTAAGCCACCGGATTTCATCTTCACTTAATATCGACTGAAGCTCTTGGTCGGTATAGGTACAAAAATACCCTTCGTGCTTTTTGTTATCTTCTTTCGACAGACTATCCGCATCCTGCGCCGAGAAAAACCCACCCTCAGCCGAACGAAGCTCTCGCTCGACATAACCAACAAGATCTTCAGCCACCTGACGATATTCTTCTTTATGAAATTTTTGATAGCCCTCGGTAAAAGCGTGAAGCAACCAAGCCTGATCGTAAAGCATCTTTTCAAAGTGCGAGACCAACCAGTAACGGTCCACAGAATATCGATGAAAACCACCCCGAAGGTGATCATGCATCCCACCCCGAGCCATGGCCAATAGCGTTTGGTCAACCGAATCAAAATCGGACTCACGACTTCCGCTTCGAAGTAGTGACATCAAATTCATGGTCTGAGGAAACTTAGGCGCCCCACCAAAACCACCATGATCCGAATCAAAGCTAGAACGATGCTGCTCCAAAAACTGAGTCACGATTTCACGACGAATATCCTCGGACATAGCACTTGGCTCAACCAAGGTCATTTTCCGCAAAGCTTCATGAATCTGATCCGCGTCCCCCTGAATTTTTTCTGGTGACGAGGCCCAGATACGGGAGATTTCTGAAAGTAGTTTCATAAAATGTGCCTGAGGAAAATAAGTGCCCCCAAAAAACGGAGACAAATCCGGAGTCAAGAAAACGGACATCGGCCAACCGCCGTGCCCAGTGATAGCCTGGACACACTTCATGTAAATATCATCAATTTCGGGCCGTTCTTCACGATCGACTTTGATGGAAATGAACTCTTGATTCAATAGGTTCGCAACCTCTGGATTTTCAAAGCTTTCGTGCTCCATCACATGACACCAGTGACATGTCGAATAGCCTATGGATAAAAAGATCGGCTTATTTTGCTGACGAGCCAACTGAAGCGTTTGATCACTCCAGGCCTTCCAATGCACAGGATTGTCTTTGTGCTGAAGTAAATAGGGCGATTGCTCTTTGCCAAGCTCGTTCATAGCAGATCCTTTGTTGAAACAGACCTACTTATACGACAGCTGGAAGATTTTGGACAGGGAAGATCCCTTTAAAACAAGTCTTCGAACGAGTTTTTGGACTCGATCCGCGATTCGAGGAACTCGACACGCAATAGATTATTACCCGCGGCCACGCCACCGCCGACCGACCATGTCTCAGTGTGACTTCCGTCAGTACCCGCAAGACGGCGACGGACCATTGGGGATTCGTAAATCTTGTGTAGATCAGCCATCCAAGCCAGACCATTTTTCATTGGATCCTTTGAGAAGTAAAAACCAACCAAACCGGACCATCCCTTAGGCATCGAATCGCGCCGCAAAAAGGACTGGCCATCGTAATCAGCGCCGATCCTAAGCAACCGAGGCTCCGACAAAAACACAGCCACCAGTGCCCGCTCTGTGCGACCATCTAAATCGAAATGAACGTCATGTGGCCCGGCCTTCAATGTTAAGGGGCTTTGGTGACTCCAGCCAGTTACTGGCCACGGCTGCCCATTGGGAAGTTTTAACTGGCGATAAGACGTCGTCAGTTTTAACAAAGGATCCAACTGAACAAGTAGATCCACCGAAAGTACCTTTTCTTTGACGGTCATCTTCAACCGACCGACAGTGTTTTTCCCGTGATGCATGGTCAAAGGAAACTCTTCGTTAGAGTCTTCCATGCTGACACCGGCCATCTTATATTTATGGTGAAGCCAGGTGTTGCCCTCTTGTGAAAAGGTATTTACAGCGGCCGACCGAACCTCAATCGGGTCTTTGCAGCCAAATAGGCTAAGGGGCAATAAAAGAAGTAAAGGCCATCTCATGCAGTTAAGAGAAGCATTCCACGTGCCAATTGTTGGAATTTTAGCTTTTTGCTAAGTCCCCAAAAGAAATGTCGATTTTCATTTTGATACAGGACGAAAGTTAGATCTTTTTGCATACCAACTTGGATCGTCCAAAACCTTTACGTTTTCTTTCGAGATCGACGGAACGCAGCAACACCCGCTAGTCGTCACTGAATAAGGCTCGGCACATCCCTTCGGACTGGTCATGCGCCGCCTTAACGCCATCGACGTACCGATCAAAGCTTTTATCTGCAAGATCCAATGCGTCTGTTAGCTCAAGAAGTTTGTTCGGGAAGCGCACCGCTAAGTACTTCAGATAATTCACTGGTAATCGGAACGCCGACTTCACGAAGCTCGCAGCAAGAGCCGCGGGCGACATGGTCCTTCCAATAGAAATCAGACTTGATGTCGCTGGCAACAGACCACGAATCACTTTTACGTAGGTTGGCTTCGCACGGTAGCCTTCAAACTGAAAAAGACGACTGACAATTTTCCCAAAGGCCGGGCCGACCACAGTCGAATCGTTAAGCCGAAATTTGAAGGCTTCTTTGGTTTCGACATACTTGATTTTTGCTTTTTCAAATTCTTCTTCGACGATGCCTTGAATGGTTTTCACAGAAACCCGGCCATCGATCTGCATCTGATGTAAGATCTTTGCTACATATGCAGGGCGCCCCGTAAACCCACCAAGAGCAAGCTTAATCGGCAGCAGGATCACACCCTTCGTTTTCACCGTTTGCCCGAAATCCAAAAGCCCGATCGACGAATCACTTTTCATCTTTAAGCGCTGCTCGGCGGTCGTCGCCTGCTCGAACGCATTTTGTACAGGGCCATAGGAGTCAAACACCATTCCCCGATCGATACCGTTTCGAAATCGCTGACGAAATTTCGAGCCAACATTTACGGCTCCAATTTGCTTTGGGTCATAATCAGGCGCAAATAGGTTCCCAGGATGAAGATCCGAGTGGAGCTCCCCCATCATAAACACCATATACAAAACCGAATCCAAAACATGTCCAAAAACAGCTTCGGTATAAGCCTGCTTGTTTCTATTTTCTGGAGCCGTCATGTATTTAACGCGATCCAGGTGATCCATCATCGCAAAAGACTTCTCAGAGCTGTCAAAGTATAGGTCGAGCTGTTGCAATTCCTCGACGGCCCGATCCATGTTCTTACCTTCGAGCTTCGACATGACCAGAACACGCTTACGCGACAGCCGCTCATTCACCTTCGGAATCCGAACCCCTGGAAACAGCGAAAACCAACGGCCAAAGCGCTTCAGCTTTCGAGCTTCCAGCTCAAAATCCATTTCCTCTTCGAACGAATCTGCGAC
>NYZX01000054.1 GCA_002686065.1 Pseudobdellovibrionaceae bacterium
TTTTAGGGCCGTAAAAACGCTGAGGCGTTCCAGGCCGGATCCATTTTATTGCGATCGACCGCAGGTCGACGACGGACTGAGCCCACGGACGGGCGCCCCCAGAGGATGGTGACTCTTTGAATTTCATCCCATGAAAGGGCCTAGCAGGGAAAAACACCCAAGCATCCAACAAAAAAGCCCTCCCCGGTGAAACGTCCTGATTCGACTGTTTGGGTTTGGTCTTTTGTGGTCACTGAAGGTCGACATAAGTAGCATGAGGGGGACCATGAGGGGGATTTATGCTTTTGCGGTGGATTTTGACCGGTGGACTTCTAATTTCTGCATCCAGCTGTGCCGTCCTTGTCGATATGCCAAGCAATCGGTTTCTCACATCCGAGACTCCGGGCGACACAGGGAAACTTCAGCTAGACGTCCGAGCGATCGGCGTTCAAGAAGCCGAAATCATCGACGATGTCACCAGTTCGTCACCGGATACCACACCTGTTATCCGAGAAAACTCGGTCTTTGGTGTCGGAGCCGAACTGGCCCTTCACCATCTTATCAGCGTCTACGGCTACACCGGCGTGGATACCCCGGCCTATATCGGGGCCAAAATTCAATTGATTGGCGCCCCTGAAGAACGCGCCAGCCAAGGCAACTTTTCCGTCGCCATTGCCGGCGCCATGGCCTTTGGTGATGACGATGAAGCAACAACCTCAGGTGATATCACCGCCGACACATCTGTCGATTACTCGGGTTACGAGGCCGCCGTTTTGATCGGATACCGCATGCGAGAAAGCGCTTTGATCTACTTCGGCCCCTATATTTCTGAAACTAATGCTGAGGCGAGAAACACACGAACTGAAAGTGGTAGCGAGACACTCACCGAGGTTGAAGGCGAAGGAACCAACCAAGGCGTCACACTCGGCTTGAAATTTGGACGCAGCAACGCCATCTACTTCCAGATTGAAGCAGCCTACTCGAAAGCCCAGTGGACGCGAACAACCGCCCCTGAAGTTGAAACAGAAGAAAACGAAGAAGTGAATATCGGCGCAGCTATTGGAATATCCATTTAATGCCAGCAGCATGAGCACCACGATAAATAACGACATAAAAAAAGGCCGAATAAATCGGCCTTTTTTTATTTAAAATGACGGTAAGTTCTCTAGGATTTACCACGCATCTTCGGATCAAAAGCATCACGAAGGCCATCACCAAATAGGTTAAACGCCAGCATCACTAAGAAAAGAATAATTCCCGGCGACACAATCAAGTGTGGGAAGTAGCGAAGAGATCTCCACCCTTCTGATGCCAATACACCCCAGCTACTAAACGGCGGTTGAAGCCCCAAACCGATGAAACTTAAAAAGCTTTCAAACAGGATGTTCATTGGAATCTGAAGTGTCAAAAGTACGATAATTGGCCCCAAGATGTTTGGGAACACATGCTTCATGACGATCCAAGTGCTTCGAGCACCCATGGCACGCGCAGCCTCCACATAGGCCATTTCACGAACCTGAAGAACCTGTCCACGCACAACCCGCGCCAAGGTCACCCAACCAACGATACTTAGGGCAAGTAAAATGCTGGTCAAAGCTTTTAGTTCTGGGTTTTCAAACAGATTCAAAGAATCAAAAATCACCTTCACTAGAATCATTAACACAAGCGTCGGAATCGCATAAAGGATATCGACAAATCGCATGATAACCGAGTCCACTTTTCCACCGACCCAGCCCGCGATGGCACCAAAAAAAGCACCGATAAACAGCGAGATGACCGAAGTAAAAATACCAACGGCCATCGACATTCGAGCACCGTAAATGATCCGTGAAAATAAATCTCGGCCTAGGCTATCTGTCCCCAACCAATGCTGCCATGACGGCGGCTGAAGGACCCGATCCAAGTATTGCTCTTCAAATGAATACGGCGCGATATAGTCGGCAAAGATCGCCACTAAACAAATGAATGAAATAAAATAAAACGAGACAACACTGGCCTTATTCTTTTTCAGTCTAGCCCAAGCATCGGACCACAAACTTTTAGACTTCTTCTTAGGTGCTTCCACTACGCCAATCGGTGATTCAACTTCTACTACTGTACTCATGATAAACGAATCCTTGGGTCAAAGAAAGAATAGAGTAAATCGACAATCAAGTTCGCGACGACAAGCATGGCTGAAAACAACAAGGTCATCGCCATGATCAGTGGGTAATCACGATTGGTTACACTTTGAATCAAGTGCTTTCCCATTCCTGGAACCGCAAAAATCTGCTCGATAATGAAAGATCCCGACAAGACACCAGCGACCAAAGGACCTGAGAAGGTCAAAACCGGAATCAACGAATTCTTAAGGACGTGTTTAAACAGTACTGTACGCTCACTAAGCCCTTTTGATTTAGCTGTTCGAATGTAATCCGAACCAATTACTTCAAGCACACTCGACCGAGTCAGCCGAGCAATATAAGCCGCCGGCCGAATCCCCAAGATTACAACAGGCATCAAATAATACTCAGGTCCACGCCACTGAGCCGCCGGCAACAAGTCCAGCCCGAAACTAAACAACAGGACAAATACTGCAGCCACCAAGAAGCTGGGCAAGGACACCCCGCTAATGGCGAATATCATCGTCGTATTATCCATCCAGGTGTTGTGTCTTGCAGCAGCAAAGACACCTGCAGGAATCCCGATTATAAATGCCACAACCAAGGCGTAAAAACCCAGTTGCAATGAGGTCGGTAAGGTTTCCATAACGATCTCAGTCACTGGGCGTCCCAGGTATTTGTAAGACTCACCAAGATCACCCTGAGCCAAGCCCGAAACATAGTAATAGTACTGCATGTACAAGGGCTCGTTCAGCTTGTACTTGGCCTCGATGTTCGCCTTCACTTCCGGTGGCAAGGCCTTTTCTTGATCGAATGGCCCGCCGGGAAGAACTCGCAACAGCAAGAAAGTCAGCGTCGCGATAACAAACAGAACCAGAATAGCTTCACCAAAGCGTTTGATTACGTAGACCCCAAGGTTTTGCGAATAAATGTATCCGACGAAACCACCGACAACCAAAAGTCCGTCCAGGGCCCAAAGTGCCGTTGGCACCTGAAAGGCCATGAAGTTCATAAACATGGTCGCAAGAATCGAGACCGCAAGAACGATATAGTAGATAGTCTTGGTTCTATTCATATTTTACTTCTTTATCTCAACGTTACTGTAAACTCGTCGCTGCATCTGATTCACGGGGTAGTTTTTCACGCGTTCAGAGACAAGATAGAAAGACACATAGTTGTAGATAGGAACAACAGGAGCTTCAACTTGAGTCAAAATTTGCTGAGCACGACGATAGATCTCACGACGCTTTTCCTTATCCAAGACAGATCGCCCTGATTCAACCAAAGTATCAAACTCTTCGTTACCCCAGTTGGTGTAGTTGTTTTCAGAGTAAGACGTCATCAAGCTAAGGAAGTTGTCCGGATCCGGATAATCGGCGATCCATCCCATACGATACATATGTGGAGCATCGGTACGCACAGTCTTCAAGTAGACTTTCCACTCTTGGTTTTGAAGCTCTACTTGGATCCCAAGGTTTGTTTTCAACTGAGCCTGAATGTTTTCAGCGACACGTTGGTGATCTTCGTTCGTGTTAAATCCCAAAATCAATTTAGGAAACTTCGAACGATCTTTGTAGCCAGCTTGATCAAGAAGCTCGTTGGCCTTTTTGATATCTGGTTGAATACCAAGACCCTTTTCATAACCAAACATCCCTGGCGGAACAAAAGACGTCGCTGGGATCTGCCCCCCCGCAAGCAGGTCGGTGATTTGTTGACGATCAATCGCGTGGCTCACAGCTTTACGGACAAGAACATTGTCCATCGGCGCCTTCTTCACGTTCATCCCGTAGTAATACGTACCAAGAAGATTCTTCGATTTGTATTCTGGGCGCTCACGCAAAAACTTTAGTTCTGTCGTAGGAAGGTCGTCCTGAGCATCAATCACTTTAGAATCGAACAAGTTAATCGCTGTCGATTTTTCCGTAATCATGTAAGCAAGGACGTTTTTAATTTTAGGCTTCGTCCCGTAGTAGTTATCGTTTCTAGTAAGAACCAAAGACTTATCGTGTTCCCAAATTTTCAACTGGAAGGGCCCAAGGGTCACAATATTTTCTGGCTCGGTCCAACGGTCACCATGAGTCTCAATCACGTCTTTCCGAACAGGGTAGGTCGAGGCGTGAGTCAAAAGGTACGGGAAGTAGCTTTTTGACTTATCCAAAGTCACGACAACTTGACCTTTATCATTAATGGACACACCGACTTTAGAAAAGTCTTTCAGCTTTCCTTGGTTGTAGTCCTTCGCGTTTTTGATGTCGTAAAGAAAGTAAGAATAAGCCGACGCCGTCGCAGGGTTCAGAAGTCGCTCCCAACCATCAACAACGTGCTGAGCCGTAAACGGCTGTCCATCCGTCCAAGTCACGTTTTCTCGAAGAGTAAACGTCCATACAGAAGCCTTTTCAGATGGCTCCCATGCGGTCGCCAGGGCCGGACGCAACTGTAGATCCGGAGTCGTCACATCGTAGGCCACAAGACCTTCCATGATGTTGTTCATAACGTGAGAAGAAGTGGTGTCTGTCGCTTTCGACCAATCAAGTGTCGGCGGCTCGGTATTCAAATTGACCGTCAGCGTCTCTGCTGGATTTAGCCCGTATTCGAGCTCCTTCTTTTTGGTGCAAGACGCGACTAGGGCCACGGCCACCAGCGCGGTAGATAAACGATAAAGCATAAATTTCACCCTCCCTCGGTGTCTTATTTAATTTCAGGTCTTTTATGTCAATGTCAGGCCAATTTGACAGTTACTTATTACACGGATTGACGCATCGAATCAGCGCAAACTGACACCAGCAGCCCCCCCGGGGCTGTTGCATTCCAATATCTGTGCCATAAAATTGTCTATTAAAGTGGCGACCAGGATTCGCGGAGAGTGATGGAAGTTGGGCGCTGAACCGAGATCGGTTGTACCAACCACTTAAGATCGGCCCGCCGCCCATATAGCAAACTGTAAACAGCAAAATGTCTCGTCACCTTCTTGGCGTAGTTTCTTGTTTCAGAATAGGGAATATGTTCGATGAACTCATCCAAGGTTCTGTTTCCAAAAAGATAAAGCCAGTTCTTCGCACGGTGTGGCCCCGCATTGTATGCCGCGGCAACAATAGGAAGTACTCCATCAAATAGTGTCGACAACCGCTTTAGGTAACCGGCACCCAGGCGGATGTTTACTTCCGGTGTCACAAGGTGATCGACATTCAAGTCACCCTCACCAAGAAGAGAGGCCACCTTCCGACCTGTATTCGGCATAATCTGCATCAACCCTGCCGCTCCAACAGGAGACCGCACATCGGCCTTGTAAAAGCTTTCCGCCCGCATAATCGACCAAATCATTTCAGAAGAAATACCATGATCACGCGCGCTGATCGAAACCGCACCATCGTAGGCACGAGGGTAAGCCAGCTCCCAAAGATAACGAACGCCCGATAGACCGTAGCGCCCGCGCTCATTGGCAAAGTACAACTCACTAATGCTCGCCGAGCGGTTATAGGCACCGATCTGAGCATACTGGTTCATCAACCCCTTTAGAATATCTGACTTCCGAGTTCGAGACTCGATTTCGAACATCTCCCACTTAGCTAAGAAGTGATGACCCAGCTTTAAAAAACTACGAACGCGACTCAATCGATCTTGAATCCTGCGGTCCGTAATTTCTGCCAAAAATTCGCCCTCGTCACTGGCCTCACCCTCAGTATCTTCAAGCTCTTCTTCGCCTTCAGCCTCTTCACTTTCCGCAACAAGCTCTTCTTCGTCTTCAGCGGGTTCGTCCTCTATGCCAGCATACTGGGATTGCCATAACCGAACACTTTCAGGAAGTTCGATCGCCACATCGGACTCAGACTCCCCGTTTAAGTTTGCCTGCACAGGCTCGCTCAACTTAGATTTCAATTCGCCCAAGCGCTGGTGAGAGGCGATACTGTAAAACCCTAGCAAGCGATCCTTAGAAAGACTTGCAAACAAGCTTGCCGCCCGAGCAAAGTCGTTCTTCTGATAAAAAGCCATCGCCTTCCAATAGGTCAACTTTTCGTGACTATGTTGGCGCCAGCGCCAACGCCCGCGTCGTGTTCGCCGCTCACGAAGGATTTTATCAAACTGTTGAATCGCCTGATTGTAATTCCCCCGAAGGTAATCGGTCCAAGCCGAGTACCAACGGGCCTTGCGCGCGTAAGACGACCGTGGATAGCGTCGAGTCACGTCACGAAACCCTTGAATGGCACCGTCGTAGTCTTGTGATTGATAGTTTAAAAACGCCGACTGAAACAAAAGTCGACGCGAACTGCGNCTTCGACGNTTNAACTGGAAAGCACGATGATATAAGCCTGACGCCGCCGGATAGTCCCCCAAGCGTTCGGCCACNCGCCCCATCAGNACAAGGTAGTCNGCATTCTTTGACTGTTCGTCGTAGTAGGGCTTCAACAGGGCGGCCGATTTTTCAGCGAACCCCTGGTTGATATAGAATTCAGCCATCAAGAANTCTTTGTAGTAATTGGAAAAAGGNCCTTCGCGCGTCAGGTTTTTAATTTCGTCCTGNGCCTTTATGTCATGACCACTCCACAGCAAACGACGCAAACGAGCTTTCTGATCGCCTAACCGTGCTACACAACCAACTTTATCATCNCCAAGCGTGTTNTTTCTCAGGTCCAATNCCCAATCCCGATAATTGGGGTGCTGAGGGTAAGAGCGATAAATCTTCCGCATCCATCGACAGGCTCGCCACTTTCGGTTCCGCTTCATTTCGGTTCGAACAAGGTTTTCTAAGATTTCCGGATGCTCTTCACTCGATCGCATTCGGCGTTCAGCATAAAAGAAGTGACGCGAGGCTGTTCGGTAGTGCCCCTTTTTGTAAGCGATCTGCCCCTGACGAAACCGCGCCCGGTACCTGTGATAACGAGCCGGCTTTTCTTTTAAACTGCGGGCAAAAGCCTTATCNGCTTCGGGCCCTTTCCCCAGTTCATGATAGGCCTCACCTAGAAAAAACTGGGCATAGGAATAAAGGTCTGAACTTTTAGACGAGACTTTTTCTAAAAAGCTGGCGGCTTCATCAAAGCGCTGCAACTGAAAAAGAGCCAATCCCATACTAAACTGGGATTCTGACCAAGCTGGCTCTGGCAAGGATGTCGTCGAAAAGTCTTTCCAGTATTCGACAACTTTTTCAATGGCGCCTTCACGCTGATAACTTTGAACTTTGCCCCAATCGGGAAGTGCCGCAAACAGGTTAATAGACCCGAAAATCTGTAGAACAACAAAGGCAAATCGCATATATGCCAGTGTAGCATGAACACTATCACGTTTTAATCATTCGNCTTTGAAATTCGACTCACTGGCCCATTGTCCTTGCTTCCTGCGATTGACCTTCGGCGAGCCTTCAAGGCAAAAAAAAGACCCTTGTAGGGCAAGGGTCTTTTGGGATTAGGGATGGGTCAAGGGTTCACTCTCAAGCCCCAACTTAGCCGGGCCTTGATAATGATACCTTCTTCTAGTGCAAGCAGCCGGCCAACCTGGAGCTGCAAGTCAGGGGATCCACAGCCTGAAATGAATCAAAACAGAACGTCGATCTTTTCGATTTTGACTGTAGGATCGACGCACGACCCGTCTCAGTACGAAACACCCCTCCGCACTGGACTAAACCTTCGGCGAGTCCACAAAGGCCGTAGACGAAACCTATCGCCAAAGCTTTCGACCGATGAAAAACACGATGGCAACGATCACAAGGGCTGGCCCCAAGTGATAGATCAAAACATGCTTGGGCTGATAGAAGCAGGCAAAATGCATAAATCCAACCGGCAAGCTGACCCCAGCCAGCCCCATCGTCAAAGCTAAGCGTCGACTTTCGGTTGGGTACCCCTTACGGAGCCGCCCAAGCAACATCACAATAGGAAGCCACCCCATCACGAAAATTTCATAGGTGCAATGGGCGCGCTTCATCGACATCGGCCCCCCAGGAGCCTCAGTCATCCAGCCATAGACCAACAAAGCGACCATCCCCAACAGCGGGAGACTTGCCAACCCGATGACCTTCCAGGTCATTCTCGCCTCGGGCCGCGCCATCTTCACAGACAGCCAAGTGCAAATACCAAAGGTCATTCCGATCAAAACGATTTGCGCATAGAAAACGGCGTTCATCCACATCAGGTCCACGTTTTCGAAGGCTCCCATCAGATACAAATAGCCTCCGATAGCGGCAAACGAAAGGGACAAAGCCTTCATCAATGCAGGGCCATCTTTTTCAATAGGCGTGACCGGCTTCAAATCACCGACAAGCTGATCAAGAAACTGATTTTGATGATTAGCCATATTCCGCCTCCAATCGATCTCGCAAAATCTTATACGCTCTCGAGACCTTTGTTCGCAAGGCAGCGGGACTAATCCCCTGCTTTTTGGCAGCCTCTTTTGTTGAAAGCCCTAGGAGCTTCGTCATTTCAATGGCCTCTCTCATATCGGCCGGCAGGTCGGCTAAAGCTTCTTCTAACGAGTCCTTTAATGACTCCTCTTCGGAATTCGTTGCATCGTCCGGAATTGTTGCAAGCAAATCGTCATTTCCGATTTCCTTGTCCCAAGAGCGCTGTTTTTTTCTTAGAACATCGATGATTTTGTTTCTAACCACCGCAAACATCCAAGCCTCGAAGTCGCGGTCTGGATCAAACGATGCTCTGGCGCGATGAATGGCCAATAAACACTCTTGAGTGACATCTTCATCCAAGCCCAGTGCCCCAACCTTTTTTATGACAAAGCGTCGAATCACCGGCTGAATGGTATCCAACAGCAAACGGTAGGACTCACCATCCCCCTTCTGAGCGGCCGCCATCCAGGCGGTCAATTGCTGTTTGTCCAATTTCGCGTAGGACACCTATACCACCCGCGCCCGCTGTATTGCTTTATGCCACCGAACTAAACGCTTCTTTCGAGCCGAAGCTGGCATTTCAACCTGATAAACTCGATTAGATTTCCAAACAGCAGCCACATCGTCAAGACGGCTCCACAGCCCTTGCCCTAGCCCAGCCATAAAGGCCGCACCAGCTGCTGTCGTTTCGATCACGTCTGGTCGTTCGGTCACACACCCCAAGTAATCAGCTTGCATCTGCATCAAAAGATTATTCGCCGAGGCCCCACCATCGACACGCATCAACTTCAACTTCTTACCCAGATCCTTTTGCATAGCATTCAGAATATCGACATTTTGCAAAGCCATCGCTTCCAATGTCGCCCGGGCAATATGGGTCCGACTTGTCCCCCGAGTCAATCCAGACAGAACACCTCGAACATTGGAATCCCAGTAAGGCGCCCCTAAGCCAACCAATGCCGGAACAAACTCGACCCCTGCGGAGTCCTCAACCTGACTGGCTAGATCCTCGACTTCCGAGCTCGATTTTATAAAGCCTAACTGGTCCCGCAACCACTGAACGGCAGCACCACAAATAAAGGCACCACCCTCTAAAGCATAAATGGTCTTATGCCCCTCAAGCTTCCAAGCGACTGTCGAAAGAAGCCCTGACTTCGACTTAGGAACATTCGTCCCCGAGTTGATCAAAATGAAGCTTCCTGTCCCGAAAGTGCATTTAGCCTGTCCCACAGAATAACAAGCTTGCCCAAATAAGGCCGCCTGTTGATCACCAACCACTCCGGTGATCGGAATACCGTCAGGAAGAAAATCAAGACCACAAGTTTCACCNTAGCTATGGTTGCTCGCTTCAATCGACGGAAGGCTNCTTGGCGGAACTTTAAACAGCTTTGTCANTTCCTTATCCCAAGNGCATNTTTNCAAATCCATTAACATCGTGCGCGAGGCATTGCTGACGTCCGTCTTGTGAGATGTTCCNTTCGTCAGCTTCCAGATAAGATAGCTATCGATGGTGCCGAAAGCCAGGCGGTCCTTTTTTGCCAGCGTTTTAGCGCTTTCAACATTTTTCATGATCCAGGCCATCTTGCTGCCAGAAAAATACGGATCTAAAACAAGACCCGTCTTCTTTTTAATTTTCGGCTCAAGCCCCTTCTTCTTAAGCTTCTCGCAGTCAGACGAAGTTCTTCGGCACTGCCAAACAATAGCTGGGTAGATCGGAGCATCCGTCTTTTTATCCCAAGCCACTACCGTCTCGCGTTGGTTCGTAANCCCGATACACGCAATNCGATCCGGCTTCACCTTTGCAACCTTCAAAGTCTTTAAAATCGAGTCACGAACNCTAGACCAAATTTCTTGTGGTTTATGCTCAACCCAACCTGGCTCAGGATAATGCTGAGAAAACTCGAAATTGGTTTTTGCAACAAGCTGACCGGTAGAGCTAAAAAGTGCTGCCGTCGAACCCGTCGTCCCCTGATCAATCGCTAATATAAGGTCTTTCATTTAGTTAGAATGGCGGCAATCGCCCTAGCCTGAAAGGACTTGTGCGTAGCGCTATCTTTCGATGTCGTCGGCGTAATCGGCACCTATGGTGGTGATAATCATATTCCATTGTTGAATCAAAAAGCCCGGTGCCTCCGAGTTGCGGCTGACCATCTGTGAAGAAATCAACAAGGCTATGACGGTGGCAACAACCAAAAGCAACAAATATTCAACAACGATCTGTCCAGACCGAGACTTCATGACTTCTGGAAGTAAATTGGACATACTAGGTGCAATGCAATTATCAGATTTCACTAGCTATAAATTTATCATGAGACTGGGCGGATTACTAATTCTATTGGTTTTGATCGGGGTGATGTTCGTCCTTCCCAGCCCCAACCAAACAACCCTCCGCCAAACACCAGACCTCACCATCACAGACGCCCCCCAACCCCTAACCGACCAACAACAAGCCGTTGTCTCTGACCTTCGCTTGAAGATCGGCCTTGCCGACTCTGGCTCAGAAGTGATTATCCTTACCTTCTGGGCTGAATGGTGCACCCCCTGCATCGAAGAAATGCCCGATCAAAAAACCTTTCAAAATCATTTTGCCGATCAGCCGCTGAAGCTCATTGCCATCAATTCGGACAAAGGGTCCGCAGCCTTAGATCGTGCTCAAGCGATCTGGAGCGATAAAGGCTGGGGGCACAAGTTTATTGCAGATTCAGACGGCCTAGCGACACAGGCATTTTCTGTAGACGTCCTGCCTAACCACCTGGTCATCGACCAAGCTGGACAGATTATTTATCGTTGGATCGGAGCTATCGACTGGCTTGCCCCCGAGATGATCGAAGCCTTTAATCGACTGACGTCGAAAAAGCCTCAGACGCAACAGTGAGCGCCTGACGAACCCTAGGTCCTACAGGTTCAACAGACTGCAAACAAAGCCGCACAAGCACCTTCATACTCATCGGCTTAGACATCACTTTGGTTCCCTCAGGTACGTTCAACTCGTCGGGATTCACAGATCCCGTAACCAAAGCCATCGCCTGTTTAGGGTTAATACTTCGAACAGCTTTAAGAAACTCTTCTCCAGTCATCTTTGGCATGACTTGATCGGATATAACCACATCAAAAGTGGGCGAACATTTATAAAGCTCTAAGGCATCTTCCGGGTTGGATCGAGCCGTCAGATCAACCTCTTTACCAAGGTGAAACTGGTAGATCTCAATCAGGTCCTCGCTATCCTCGACAAGTAAAACTTTTGGCTTCCGCATGACCACTCCCAAGAAAGCTTAATAGAACACCCTCTTACCAGACCATCGGATAGGGCGCTTTTGATCTCAACTGAGAGGTCAAAAATATGAATGAAATCTCATATTATGATGCTTATCCAAAAAAGATGCTGCAACAGTTGCACGATACGAAGATGAAGGCTTTAGTTCGCAGACTCAACTAAACAGAGCTCGCTATGACCACGTGTCTCAAGCCGAGACTTCAACCGAGCAATCATCATCTTAAGATCTTCATCACTTTGCCCATGCAAAATAGCCGCGACCTCGTGAAGGTCAAATCGCGACAAACCTTGCCCAGCCTCAGTTTGGCAACGCTTAAAAATATCCTCGCTGGGATAGATCAAGATATAGGCGTAACTCATATCGGATTTAAGTTCGGCCTTTGCTTGATCAAAGTACTCTCCCAGCTGGTTCTGTAACAGAAAATAAAAATTCAAAGCATAAGCTTCTTGGTGCTGAGAAAAGTAAATTCGAAACGGCCCATCAAAAATGGCTGTATTGAACGCCGGCGTAAACAAGGTTGACCTTGTGAGATCTGACGATGAACCAAACATATTGCCCTACCCCTGTTGTTTTTTTCACTCTATTCGCAGTTATTCGTGTAACGCAAAGAGTTTGGCGTTGCAGAGACCTTGGTCGGGGGCTTGGCTTCAATGGGACGCACCCTTCCTTGGGTTCATCGTTTTGGCTTTGTCGAATATTATCGAAGGATTGTGCTAGGCCTTCCAAAGGTCCTCTCTGTTTTGCAGGACGCACCCTTCCCTGGGTTCACGGTCATCGCTTCGCGAGCGCGTCCGCTTGACCGAGGTCCTACAAAACAGAGAGGACCTTTGGAAGGCTTTCCGAAACTCAACAGTGCCGGCAACGGGGTATTTTAGTTATTTAGATTTTTTTGCCGGACTTGTAGGTGGCCGTGATGGGGTGGTGGCCGATGTCGTAGAACAGCTGATCCAGGTCGGCGGGGGTTTGGATGAAGTTGGCTTTGCGGCCAGTGTCGATAACCCCATAATCGTCGCTGCGGCCCAAGGCCTCGGCGGCATTCAAGGTGTAGGCGCACAAAACTTCGGCCAATGTCATTTTCATTTCTAGCCGAGCCAGAACACCGACGAAATTTAACGAACCCGTTGGCGAACTCCCTGGATTATAGTCCGTGGCTAAAAACACGCGCCCCCCTTGATCTAATAAAGCACGCGCCTTCGGGTAGGCCATTTTTAAGTAAAAATCCGCCGCGGGCAGTAGCCCAGAAACCACACTGGACTTTGCTAACCGTGTGATATCACCCGCGGACAACTGGACAAGGTGGTCAGCCGACTGCCCGCCCTCGTCGATAGCCAAGTCATAGGCCGTCGTTCGATTTAACTGATCAGCATGAATAGTAAAACTCAGCCCAGCCAACTTCGCCGCATGAAAAAACGCTCGCGCATCCTTCTTAGAGAAATACCCCTTTTCGACAAAGGCGTCGACTCGGTCAGCCAGCCGCCCTTTAGTGACTTTCGGCAACAGCTTTTTTATCACCCAGTCCGTATACTCAGCACTGGATGAAAAGCTTTTTGGAACAGCATGCAACCCCAAAAAGGTCGATACGACCTCTGGTCCTTTTAGCTTCCGATGAACATTTAAAATTTTAAGTTCGTTGGCCGCATTCGGCCCGTACCCACTTTTAGCTTCTAAGCAGACCACCCCTTGCCGAACAAATCGATCGACCCGCGACTGTGCCAAGGTCAAAAGGTCGGACTCAGAGACCTTTGCCGTCGCTTTCATCGTCGCCTGTATTCCGCCACCTTTTTTAGCAATGTCGGCATAGGACTGCCCCTGGTTCCGAAGTTCGAACTCGTTTTGTCGGTCGCCAGCAAAGGCNACATGGGTATGCGCTTCCACAAATCCNGGCAAAACTGTTTNGCCGCCGAAATCAGATTCGGTTGTGANTTTAATTTGGCTNGNCTTCAACACCGAGCTCTTCAGCTGAGACTGGCGTCCNAGCCAAGCAATCCGGCCACGATCGATCACCATCGCCGCCTTCTTGATGGTCCCGAAGTCTTTTTCCGTCACCATTCGCCCCTGCTTCTTCANCATNGGCTTAAANCTATGAAGTTGTCCGATGTTTCGAATCANTCTAGCCAAAAAACAACGCCTTTCTTAAACTTCCAATTCGCCGACAGAATCTTGAATCGCCTGCATCAAAGCGTTGTCGCGAATCAGCCCTTTTATCGATTCGATATCTCGATGGAAAATGCGATCTTCCTTCGCATAAGGGACACGCTCACGAATACGCTGATGACAAGCATCCACAGCTGACGATGCCTTTAATGGCGCCAACAAGTCCAAAGCTTGCGTGGCACATAAAAGCTCCATCGAAACCACATTCTCGGCGTTTCGAACAATCTTTCCAAACTTACGCGCAGCAATCGTCCCCATGCTGACATGGTCTTCTTTGTCCGCCGATGTCGGAATACTATCAACGCTCGCTGGATGAGATAAAATCTTATTCTCGCTCACCAAGCTGGCGGCAGCCACCTGAACGATCATATGGCCCGAGTTCAACCCGCCTTCTTCGATCAAAAAGGCCGGAAGCTGACTCATGGCTGGGTTGATCAGTTTTTCGATCCGACACTCACAAATACTTGTGGCACCGCTGATCGCGATGGCCAACGAGTCCAGTGCGAAAGCCACCGGCTCTCCGTGAAAGTTTCCGCAAGACAACACCTTATCTTCATCAGCAAAAACCAAAGGATTATCTGTGCTGGAGTTGGCTTCAATTTCAAGGGTCTCGATTCCACGACGAAGCTGATCTTTTGCCGCCCCATGAACAGCCGGCATACAGCGAAGCGAATAAGCATCCTGAACACGGCCACAATCTAGATGCGATTCCGCAATGGGCGACGTTGGGCCAAGCAGCTTCAACATGTTTCTTGCCGTCATCGCCTCACCAGGATGTGGGCGAGTGGCAAAGATCAAAGGATCGAAAGCTGCCCGCGAGCCACGCAAAGCCTCCAAAGACGATGCACCAGCCAAGTCCATCATGCACATCAAACGCTGTGCTTCGTAGGCGTTCAGCAAACCAACAGCCGTCATCACCTGGCAGCCATTGATCAAAGACAGACCCTCTTTTGCCTGAAGTTCTAACGGGGCAATATCTTTTTTAGAAAGCTCGCCTTCAACAGCGACCGACTGGCCATCACGCCAAACCTCGCCTTCGCCAATTAAAGCCAAGGCCAAGTGAGACAACGGAGCCAAGTCACCACTGGCTCCAACACTGCCCTGCTGAGGAATCACAGGGATCAAATCGTTATTTAAAAATTCAAGAATCTTTTCGACCACTTTGACTCGAATACCACTATGGCCACGCGCCAAAGCGTTTGCTCGCAAAAACATAATGGCGCGCGATTCTTTTTTGGTGAAAGGTTCGCCTACGCCACAGCTATGAGACCGAATAATATTTTTTTGTAGTTGCACGATATCTTTAGGCGGGATGGTCACATTCGAAAAGGCCCCAAAGCCCGTGTTCACACCATACATGACATCTTTGTTTGCAATCCGCTTTTCAATATAATCGCGCGATTTCTGCATAGCCGCCCGGGATGATTCCGATAGAACGACTTCGACATCACCTTCAGACACAGCCCAAACCTGAGACAATGTCACATCTTGACCTGTTAACTGGATTTGTTCCACATAACCCCCTCTATAACGTCTGTACACGCTTTATAGCTTTCGCCATCAAGCGGTTTTCGACTCAGGGTTATTTCGCCGCCTTAAGAAGATCGATCGCTTCCGCATAGTCCCGCTTAAACACAAAACTACCGGCAACAAGAACATCCGCACTACGGCACTGTGTTGCCGTTTGATCTGTGATGCCCCCATCAACTTCAATCAGGTAGCCCCAATTGTTCTGCTGGCGTAGCTCTTTTAGGCGGTCAAGTTTTTCAACCTGATCAGCCATGAAGGACTGTCCTCCAAACCCTGGTTCGACGCTCATCACTAGCACCAAATCCGCATAGGGTAAACAGGCTTCTATCGATGACAAGGCTGTTTTCGGCCTTAGGGTGATTCCGGCCTTAACGCCTTTCGCCCGGATGGCCTTCAGCAAAGCCACAGGGTCTTCCGTGGATTCGACATGAATCGTTAAGTAGTCCGCACCAGCAGCAACAAAATCATCGATATACTTTTCCGGTTTTTCGATCATCAGATGAACATCTAAAACTTGTTTGGTGACCGGGCGAAGACTTTTCACCACGGGCGCTCCAATCGTCAAGTTTGGCACAAAATGGCCGTCCATCACATCCACATGAATCCAATCGGCCCCGGCACTGACAACAGCATCGATTTCTTCCTTTAAGCGCGAAAAGTCCGCCGATAATATACTGGGCGCCACCAAAAAACCCTGATTCATGAACGAAACCCCTTTTCCGCCTGCAAACGGTATCCTCGTAAATAGTCTTCAATCGACATCTTTGACTTGCTTTCAGGCTGCACTTCTAGAATTTGCAAGCCTCCCTGCCCCGTCTGAATCACCAATTCATCATCCGTCAAACGAACCACTTCACCAGCCACCTTGTCACTTTCAACGTCCACCGGCTTAACCGCGTGAACCTTCAATTTCTTCCCATCGGCTTGAGTCGTGAAGCTTCCAGGCCCCATTAATAGGCCCCGCAAACGATTAAATATCACCTCAGCCGATTGCGCCCAGTCGATCTTCCCTTCGGATTTTTCGATCTTATGGGCATAGGTCACTAAAGCTTCATCCTGTGGAACCGGCGACAGATTCCCACGCAAATAATCCATGAATTCGATATGCAATAGGTCAGCACCTAACTCCATCATTTCATCATGCAGGTTTAAAGCGGTCGTTTGATCCGTGATCGAAATAGATCGCGAGCCAAGCACCGGACCTGCATCCAGTTTACGGACCATCACCTGAAGACAGACACCTGTTGTCTTATCCCCTTCCATAATCGCCCGCTGAATAGGAGCGGCACCACGCCACCGTGGTAACAAACTGCCGTGAACATTCACGACTTTATTGGGGAAGGCGTTTAAAAAATTATTTCGCAAAATTTGCCCATAGGCGACAACAACCGCCGCCTCTGGTCGCCATTGCATAATCTGAGCAATCGCAACATCATCCATTTTTTCAGGAGTGATCACCGGAATATCGTGATCCAAAGCACACTGCTTCACGGCCGAAGCCTGAAGCTTCATCTTTCGACCCGCGGGACGGTCAGGCTGACTAACCACACCCACTACATGAAAGTGCTCGTCATCGATCAATTTTTGAAGGTGAAACTGCGCGAAGGCAGGCGTCCCTAAAAAGACGACGGGTACCGTACTCACGGAACCAATTCTTCAGTGATCGCTTTTTGCTGTTGTTCGTCCAACTCGCCCGGCTCGACCTCGGGATAACCACCCTTTTTGATCTTATTTCTGATCCGAGTCGAACGAATCGGCGTTAACCGATCGATGAATAGCTTTCCATCCAAATGATCGATCTCGTGTTGAATACAGATAGACAAAAGCCCATCCGTTTTCACCAATTTCTTTTCACCGTTTAAATCTAAATATTCGACTTCGATATATTCGTAGCGATCGACGAGCTCATAGTAACTAGGAACACTTAAACAGCCCTCTTCGTACTGAGTCTTACCTTCACGAACAACAATCACCGGATTAATCATTGTTAACGGCTGAGGCACCTGCTGCTCAAGCTCGGTCATCTCTTCAATCAAATAGCGACCCTCGTCACGCGGGCGACAGTCCAAGGTAATCACTCGAATCTGACGGTTCACTTGCGCTGCGGCCAAGCCAATCCCTCGGAAGGAATACATGGTTTCCAACATGTCCTTCGCAAAGCTTCGGACTTCGTCATTCACCTCTTCGACATCGACGCATTTTTTACGCAACCGCGGATCTGGAAATTTTAAGACCTCTAGTACGGCCATAGCTAGGTATTCTCCTTGAGTGCTAAAACCCCAACAGTTTAGCAGATTTACGCCTTTTAAGCCAGATAATCCCTTGATCGATTCAAGGGCAACGAAGCCACTTTAAGTAAGTGCCTAAAATGAAGCGGTTTTTACAGATTAGGAACGATGAATCCTGTTGATTTCAGCCTCAGAAGGGCCTTAGCGCCTAAGTCGAACCAGGAAGTTGACGGCCAAAAGGGTCATAACGATGTTCGGTAGCCAGGCCGAAATAAACGGCGACAATGAGCCGTATTTGCCCAAGGCCAAGCCCGAGCTATAAAACACCCAATAAACAAAGGTCAGAAGGATACACATCCCCGCATTGACCATGGTGCCACCCGAGCGCCGACTTCCTCGAACACTGAATGGAATCCCCAGTAAAGTCATCACAAAGGCCGCAAAAGCAAAGCTAAACTTACTATGGTAATCGACCTCATAGTTGACGGTGTCCAAACCGGCCGCTTTGTTTCGCGTGATAAACCGAGATAGCTCCGAAATATTCATGATGTCCGATGTCTTCGATGAAGACTCGATATCCGATATCCCACTCCCCCCCATGGCGATCCGCTTCGTTTTAAACTCTCGAGTTAATGGAAAGCTCGAGTCTTCGGTAAAAATAGTGACCGAACCGTTCCTCAAATCCCAGCTATTCCCATCCATACTGACGTTTTCAGCCCGAACCAGCTGAACCAAATCCCAAGCTTGGTTGAAATAATAAAGCGACAACCCTTGAGCACGCCGCTCAGGAGCATTCAGAGTTTGGATGTTAAACAGCACATTTTCAGAGCGAAACCAGATTTTGTTTTTCTTTACGGTCGAATACAGGCCCGGCTGGTTCCGGATATCGACATAGTAGACATAGTTCTTTTTTTGGGTGGCCAAGGGAACAAGACGATCACCCATCCAGAACGACAAGGCCGAAACGATTCCAACGCTGACTAAGATTGGCGCACTAATGCGCGCAAGACTCATTCCGACGCTATACAGAGCCGTGAGTTCCTGAGTGCGATTTATACCCGAAAGCGTGAACACCGTCGCCATCAAGCAAGCCACGGGAATCATTTGATAGATAATGGCCGGCGAAAAATAAGCATAGTAGGCCAACAAAGTTCCCGGCGAGACGTCGTAGCGAACAAAAGTAGATGTAAAATCGACAGCGACAAACAATGTGACAAAGACCGCGAGGCCCGCCACCAGATAGGCCAAAAACATCTTTAAAATGTAACGATCGATGATCTGTAACATCTGCCCACTTCCTAAGGGCCATTATGTGCGCTGCATCCCAAAACGTCCACGGAAGTTTCGCCGTTGACTGGCCCGACCAAAAGTCGTTAGATCAGATATGGCATTACGCGTCTTACTAGCCGACGAAAGCTCAACAATTAAAAAAGTTTTCCAACTGGCTCTGCAGGATTTTGCAGCAGAGGTGAAGTCCGTCAATGTAGGATTGGATGTCATTGATTTCGCTATGGAATTTCAGCCTGACATCATTTTTGCGGATGTCATTTTACAGAAGCGGAACGGCTACGACGTTTGCGCCGATGTAAAAGCCCATGATGTGCTTAAAACGACTCCAGTTGTTTTAATGTGGAGCCACTTCATGGAACTAGACGAAGATAAGTTTGAGGCCTCTCAAGCTGATGGCCGCCTGGAAAAGCCCTTCGAAGTGGACCAGCTTCGACAGTTGATTCATGACCTGGCCCCGAAGACTCGAAGCCACAAGTTATCTAAATTTATTGAGTTTCCTGATTTACCTGACTTTGAGGACGAAGCAGCCCGANCCAAGGCNGNGTCAGAATCCGAGTCAGCGGTCACCCACGAAGAGCCTCAGTCAAAAAAAGACGCCGACTGGGATATGGACGCCTTCGAACCAATTGATAACTTCAAATCTGGGGATGACGAATTCCAGCCCGTCGCTTTAAGTGGAAACAAGGCTGGCGATAACTCCACACCAGAGCTGGCTGACGAAGATGACGATATGGAATGGCAGCCTAGCCGCCTTTCAGACTTCCGCTTGGAAGAGGGCGANTCTGATGTCAACGATGTCGAAATCGAGATCTCCGCCGAAGATGCTCATCAAGAAGTGTCCGACGAAACAGTTGTCCGCATGGGACAGCCGCTTGACGACGACCAACGTGACGACCTGGTCGAACTTGAGTATCCCGAAGAAGAAGCCTCTGACGAACTTCAGATTGAAGAACCATCTTACCGTCCTCAGCAAGTTGCTAGCCAAGAACCCAAGGCCGAAAGTCAGGTACTACCAGCCCCAGACGCAGCTGGCAGCCTAAGCCAAGAGCGCATTGAAGCCATTGTCCGCGAACAAGTGGAAGCCATGGTTGAAGAGGTGATCTGGAAAGTGGTCCCGGAGCTGGCAAAAAACGCCATCGAAGCGGAACTACGCCGTCTTCTTGATGAAAATGAAACCACGCCCGAGGCCTAATGGACCTCTCTCAACTGATTCAAAACGCCTACCTTGAAGATCTCCCTAACGGAGACGCGACCTGTAACGCGCTAGAACTAAAACAGGCCCACGGTCAGGCCGAGCTGGTTGCAAAAGAAGATCTGATCCTTTCCGGAAAAGACGTCGTCACTGATTGCTTGGCCTTCAAAGCCCCAGATACTCAAATCTTTTGGCAGTTCGAAAATGGTGACCCCGTCCTACAAAAACAAACGATCGCTTTGATCGAGGGAAATCTGGTCGAGCTGATCCAAGCCGAGCGAGTGGCACTCAACTTTTTGGGGCACCTGTCTGGGATCGCGACCATCACAAGTCAGTTTGTTGCTGAATGCAAGAACACGAAAACTCAGATATTAGACACCCGCAAAACTTTGCCAGGATTTCGGGCCCTGGAAAAACAAGCTGTACGTGACGGCGGTGGCACGAATCATCGAATGAACCTGTCCGATGCCATACTGATCAAAGAAAATCATATTCGAATGTTTGGTGGATTTAAGCCGGCCATTGAAAAGGTGAAAAGCTCAACAGAGCTCGCTATTGAAGTCGAGACAACCAATTTAGACGAAGTAAAAATGGCCGTTGATTTGGGCGTCAGTCGCATCATGCTCGACAATATGGATAATGCGACGATGGAAGAGGCTTTGAAACTGATTCCGCCCCATATCGAATCCGAAGCTAGCGGCAACATGAGTGTCGATCGAATCGCCGCGGTCGCAGCCCTCGGCGTGGACTTCATTTCCGTCGGGGCGATCACTCATTCGGCACCGGTTGCCGATATCAGCCTTTTATTTCACTGGGAGGACCTGTGATTTTTGACATTTGCCAACAAGTCGCTTCGCACTTTGATATGGAAGTCCACTCGTTCGATGAGCTAGATAGCTCGAACGACTTTGCAAAACAGAACACATCAGCCCAATCGAAAGATGCCTTGATCCATTGCCGACGCCAACCGGCTGGGCGTGGACGACGAGGACGCGGATGGGATGATAACGGAGACGAATCTCAACTTTTTATGACCTTACGCTTAAAGCTCGACTCGCCCCCTCAGCCCATTGCGACCCCCATCGTGGGACGCATGCTGGCAGAGGCGCTTGAGGCCCAAGGCCTTGAAGATGTTTCCATCAAACCACCAAACGACATTTATCTTGGCACACAAAAAACAGCCGGCCTCCTTTGTGAGGCGGTCAGTGAAGGACCTCATCACCACTTTTTGGTCGGGTGCGGATTGAATGTTTTGGCGGCCCCAGGAGACTTTGGTTTTGTCTCGCAACAAATTCCCGTTGATAAAGATCGGTTCCGAGAACTTCTGACTCATTTTGTTTCTGGAGTTCTTTCAGCACGAGGCGATCTCACACAAAGTCGACTCAGTGAAACCCACTGTGATCGTTTACGCGAACTCCTGATCCGACACCCAGGCACGGAATTCTTGGATATCAAGTCAGATGGCAGCCTTAAAACTGCCTTGGAAACCGTTCACTGGTCTGATCTGTAATTCTGTGATACCTCACTACCTGAACACAACAAAGGGACTCCTATGGCTTTGACCTACTCGCCGGATGTGGAAATTGGCTCGCCAATGCCTGCTTTCAAACTACCAGTCGTCACAGGTGGCGATTACGACTCGACTGCGACAAATGGTAAGGTCACCGTCGTTTTGTTTATTTGCAACCACTGCCCGTATGTTCAAGCCATCGAAGAACGACTGATCGAATTGGGAACCAAGTACCACTCTAACGATGACGTTGAAGTTCTAGCCATTTGCTCGAATGATCCGACGGAATACCCAGAGGATGCTCCCGAGGCCCTCGCCGCAACAGCCACAGAGAAGTCCTACCCCTTCCCTTACTTGTTTGACCAATCGCAATCCGTGGCTAAGGCCTTTGGAGCTGTTTGCACTCCAGACCTCTATGTCTATGATCGCTCTGGTAAACTTTTTTATCGCGGCCGACTTGATGACTCCTGGAAAGACGCCAGTAAAGTGACTCAGAAAGATCTGGATTCAGCAATCACTGAGGCGTTGGCAAATAGCACACCGCCCACCGAGCAAATGCCCTCAATGGGCTGCTCGATAAAGTGGATATGAGGTCCTTGGGATATGGCAAAGTTTCTTTCTTATTTTATCGGAACTATCGTGCTACTAGCCGTCTCGCTGGCGACGTTTATGTACTTCCAGCTGGGCTTTTATAAAGAGCCTCGTGTCCTGGGCGCACAACAGATCAACCTCAACCTCATCTACAAGCAGCAACTTGGCCCCTATCATGAGATCTCCCCATTATTAAGTAAGATTGAAGCCGAGATCGCTGGTCAAAACATCGATTGCGCGATCCCCTTCGGTGAATATCTGGACGACCCAGCCTCAATGGATCCAGAACGTCTTCGCTCGAATTTAGGATGTGTCATTGAGTCAGACAAAGTCCCTTTGATTGACGGATTCACAACCGAAAAGCGAGAAGGCAACTACTTGGTCATCGAATTTGAAGGTTCTCCTGGAATTGGCCCCTACAAGGCCTATCCAGAAGCGGACAATTGGTTTCAACAACAGGGAAAACCTCGTCCGGCAACAGCGATTGAAACCTACAAGCCAACCGGTGACGGTGAACTATTAACCACCTACTACTTTAAGGTCGAAGGCTAAGCAAACGACCTCACGTCTTTGTAATAACGGAGTTATTGAACAAGAAGCGCATTCAAACGCAAAGCGACTTCTTCTTCAGAAATATCCATCGGAACAACAAGCACTCCTTCAGGGGCTTCTGGCTCGGACGGGTCGATTTGCTCGACGAAACGAATCAGCTGAAGGTCACTTTGTTTGTAATAGTAACCCATAAAAACCATCGATAATCTTTCGACTTCAATCTGACAGAACTCGGTGGGCAGATCGCAGAGCACGACCGCATTCATCGCTTGCTCAAGTTTTTCAACCTCTCCGACAAAATAAGACCAAACCCTTTGAGAGCGATTCCATAGAACAGCAACCATCGCATGAATCATTTGCCCCATCGTCCACTCGGGGCTCAACCCGAGTTTCCCGTCTTTATAGCTTCCTGGCTTCGCGGTTAGGTCAATCGTCTCAATCCGCCCTGCAAGCCCGCCTACGGCGGCGGCAGCTTGCTGGACTTGGCCCAGTGCCTGCGTTAAGGCATCTGAAGACACGTTTTCGGGACAAACAATGGGAACCCCAATGTTCTCACCGGTAATTAAGCAAGGACCAAGCAATGCTTCGCGGGCGGCTTTACCTTCGGCAAGAATGACTTCAGGGTCTTTCGAGTTCCCCTTGCCCTCACGGACAAGTGTTTCTGAGACAGCCTTCCCACTTTTCACAAGCTTCATATGCGCTTCAAGATTTTCATAGGAATCTTTCGCGTTGATCACCATTTCACCTTCAGCGTCTAAGCCCGTTGAATCTTCGCAAGTCACGTAGACCCGCTGTAGTTTCGATATACCAGACCCAAAATTGACGATGAGCTTTACAACCTTCGCGGTAGCCTCCGTACGATTTAAGGAACCACACTTCGAAGAAGAAAGATCGAAGTCCAACATGGGTTTAGCGAACGCCAACGGAGCAAAGAAAATGGCAAACAATGCCGGAAGAACCACTGACCAATTAGGACCCTGTGACCTGAAACTACTCATGACCAAACCCTTCAGACAGTCGACGAACCAACTCGTCATCTGTCGTATCCATGCCCACAGGCACCAAACCAAGTTTTGCAAACGACTGGTTCATCGCGAACCCATCTTCAACAAGTACCAAAATTTTATTTTTCGAAGACATCTGGAGCCCTGGCCGGCCTAGTATGACCTGATCAATACGATCCAGTTCCATTTGACAAAACTCGACACGATTTCGACAGAAGACGGGAAGCCCTAGCCGCCGCTCGATCAGATGTTCACGCCGTTGAATATAGTCTGGCCTTTGGGACTCGACCTGACTGACCATAAAATCGCGAATTTCGTCAATCGACGCCGGAACAGCTAGACCCACTGTAGAAGCGGTAAGAGGCTTCATCTCTGGACCTAAATCGATCGACCGAATCGGGGTTTCTGTCCCCAAAACCAAAGGCAGAACGTCCGCCAGCATACCCACTGTTCGTTCGACATCCCCACCTTCGGGAGGGGGATTTATTGTCACACGAAACTGCTTCTCAAGGGGCTTCAAAAACAGCAGCCAGTGCTGTGTCGAGTCCATCTTCACCCGCCCAGCCAGGCGGTGACGAAACTCTTGGTCACTAACAGGCTCACCGATATGAAGTCCATTTTCACCGGCGAAACCGGCGTCCGTCCGCTCTTCGTCGCGAAACTCAAATACCACCCGCTCGATACCAAGGGACTCAAGTATCTCCAGACTGCCGGACTCGATTAATACTTCGTATTGCCTTAAGCAAGCTTCAGCAAAACCAAAGCAGGCAACAGAACGAAGGACATCAAGGTGGCGGACCCGAAACCGCAAAAGCTTCGCGGCGTGGCCTTGCCGACTGACCTGAACCAAATGCTCGACAAGCTCTGAAACGGGCTTTCGAATGTCTAATTCTACGGCTCCCATCGCATCGACCCCCGAGTTCGGCACGCAATCAAAGCTAAGAATCGAAAAATCGGGAGGAATCTGCTTATTTTTAAAATGCTCTAAGACAGCGAAAACCTTGTTATTGAACTCAGATACTTTGTTAGCCTGGTTCATCAACTGAAACGGGCATCGGACATAGGCATACGACACAGTCACAGAAGCCTGAGATTCGGAGCTCACCAATATGCAAGCCAAGGCCAGTACAAGCGGAGCTCCGATATAGCCAATCCAATTTTTTCGAATACCCTTAAGTCGCATGAAGACCTCAGTTCAAAAAAGGCAAAAGCACCTGGGTAATCTATCAAAAATCACAAAGGTTTCAGAGCCTTAGAGCGGAGACACCCGTTCGACTGAGAAGTTTTCTTGGACTGTCTAAAAGATCAACTTGTTGAATTTACAGGAATGATCAGAATCGACTAGCAGTTTGCCAAATAGGTCATGCCGGATCGAAACAGCAAGCTTTGAACAGGCAAAAAAAAGGCCTGCAGTATCAGCAGGCCCTTATCGTCGAAAAGTCCGTCGTGACAGCTTAGCCAGGCCTTTTCGAGTAGGTGTTACACCAGCCCTTAGCAGCAACAAGTTGTTGAGCTCCCATAAACAGCGAGCAACCACCATATTTTTGCCCGTCACGCGTGTCTTCCTGAGCTTTCATCCAAAGAACGCAGTTTTCACAAAAAGCGGACTTACCGTCTGCCTTCGCCTTCGGAAAGGCCTTTTCGTCGACCTTTGAGCGGTTTTTGTAGTAACCAAAATTCTTGGACTGAGGGGCTTTTTTAGCCGCTTCGTCGAGTGACTTAAAATCATCAATACCTGGCGCAAGCTTCCATGACTTCACGTTGGCGTAGGCTTCACGTCGGCCAAAAACTTGTACGAAAGGAACCGCCCCTAGGGCAATCACACCGGTTTTTAGAAAATCCCTGCGTTTCACAGTGAACTCCTTTTTCAGTAAGTTTGTATTCCGTTTTCAATAAACTTTCATCTGGAATTATGAACCGGCCACAGCGAGCCCTCAAGCCCATTTCGAAAAATGTGAAGGAATGTCAAAAAAAAGCCCATGCATTGCATGGGCTTGAAGTCAGATCTAAACAAAATCAAAACAAACGGTCCCAGGATGGAACCACCGTTAGGACCTATTTTTGACGTAGTTTGTTTAAGGCAGAGCCCGCCTTGAACCACTCGATCTGTTCCGCATTAAACGAATGCGTCAGTTCAAATGATTCTTTAGACCCATCCTCGTGAGTCAGCTCAAGAGTCAAATTCTTACCTGGGCTAAAATCAGTCAAACCGCGGATAGCGACCTTGTCTGTTTCTTTGATCTTCGCATAATCAGCAACGTCAGCAAAAGTTAATGCCAACACACCTTGCTTCTTCAAATTCGTTTCGTGAATTCGAGCGAAGCTTTTTACAATCACTGCCGAGCAACCAAGGAAACGAGGAGACATCGCCGCATGCTCACGGCTACTTCCCTCTCCGTAGTTTTCATCGCCAATAATGACCCAAGGACGACCTTCCGATTTGTAATGGCGAGCGACCTCTTGGAATTCAAGAGACTTCTTTCCATTCAGCAGATCGTTTCCTTTACCAGGATCACTGGTAAACTCGTTGTTCGCGCCTAAAAGCATATTGTTCGAGATGTTGTCCAAGTGACCACGATATTTCAACCACGGCCCTGCTGGAGAAATATGGTCTGTCGTACACTTGCCAACCGCTTTACAAAGGATAAGCAAGTCTTCCATGTCCTTACCGTGCCACGGCTTGAACGGTTCAAGAAGCTGAAGTCGATCCGAATCAGAGGCCACGCTGACTTCAACATCAGCTCCTTTTGGCTCCTGATAACCGTCTGGGTCAGCTACGAAGCCAGCTTCCGGCAATTCCTTGCCCACAGGCTCAGACAACTTAAAGGTTTCACCTGAAGCCGTCGTGATTTCATCCGTGCGAGGATCGAAGTCCAAGCGTCCTGCCAAACCAAGAGCCATCGTGATCTCGGGGCTAGCAATAAAAGATAAAGTTTCAGGGTTCGCATCGTTACGTCCACGGAAGTTTCTATTGAAACTGTTCACAATGGTGTTCACTTGTCCCTTTTTAAAGTCATCCCGGCGCCACTGACCAATACATGGTCCACAGGCATTCGCAAGAACGGTGGCTCCAACCTGGTTCAACACTTTCATCTGCCCATCTCGCTCAATGGTGTTCTTAATCTGGCTTGACCCAGGTGAAACCATAAACTGCTTCGGCATCTTGTGATTCTTATCCAATGCTTGCTGAGCAACATGGGTCGCACGACTGATATCTTCGTATGACGAGTTCGTGCAAGAACCAATCAATGCAGCGGATAGCTCGGTTGGCCACCCTTCTTTCTTCGCTGCCTCTTTCATCGCACTAATCGGGCGAGCTGCATCCGGCGAGTGAGGGCCTGTGATATGAGGCTCCAATGCCGACAAGTCGATTTCAATCACTTCGTCATAGTACTTATGCGGCTCGCTAACGACCTCGTCGTCCGCCTTTAAAAGATCCGCATTTTTACTGGCAACATCGTGAAGATTCGTACGATTTGTGACCCCTAAGTAATCCGCCATACGCTTGTCATAAGGGAACACACTACAGGTCGCACCTAGTTCAGCCCCCATATTTGCGATGGTTCCTTTTCCAGTACAACTAATGCTGTCTACGCCCTCACCGAAGTACTCGATGATTTTGTTCGTTCCGCCCTTAACAGTCAGGATACCTAAAAGCTTAATGATGACATCCTTGGCAGACGTCCAGCCACTCATCTTACCTTTTAAGTGAACACCAACAATTTTCGGGTTCTTCACTTCCCAAGGAAGACCGGCCATAACGTCTGAAGCATCGGCTCCGCCAACACCCACAGCACACATCCCTAAACCACCCGCGTTTGGCGTGTGAGAATCGGTACCAATCATCAAACCACCAGGGAATGCATAATTTTCAAGCACAACTTGGTGAATAATTCCAGCACCGGGCTTCCAGAAGCCGATGTTGTAACGACTAGCCACCGTTGAAAGAAAGTCAAAAACCTCTTCATTTTCGTTCATGGCGACTTTCATGTCAGGCTCAAGGCCTTCATGAGCACGAATCAAGTGATCACAATGGACCGTTGAAGGGACAGCCGCTTCGTCACGTCCAGACAACATAAACTGCAACAAAGCCATCTGCGCTGTCGCATCCTGCATGGCCACACGATCGGGCCTTAACAGTAGAAAACTTTCTCCCCGCGTTAGGTCTTGGCCAGATGGATCATCCAAATGTCCGAACAAAACTTTTTCAGCAAGGGTAAGCGGCCGGTTAACGCGTCCTCGAACTACGTCCAGGCGCTTCCGCATAGAGTCATAAACCTGAGAGACCATTTCTGGAGTCGTCTCGATTTGAGCCATTAAGACCTCCTAATAATGAGATGAAAACGACCTGAGAATAGGCGAAATGCCAGCTAGAAACAATCGGTATTTGAGTGATTCAATTCGATGCATTGACTAAAGATATGACCAAGTTTGTACCAAAAGTTTGCAAATCCCTTCAATTCGAGACCGGACTTTCCGAAGACATACAAGTGCAAACGCACAGATGAACGTTGTAATGAGGAGGCGGAATGTTTTCGACTGATCTAAAGGTGCTAATCGTGGACGATATGCTTACGATGCGGAAGATTGTCACCAAGTCTTGTCGAGATCTAGGGTTTAAAAACTTTGTCGAAGCGGCAGACGGAGCCCTAGCTTGGAAAACTCTTAACGAAAATCCCGATGTGGGCCTGATTATTTCAGACTGGAATATGCCCAATATGTCTGGATTAGACTTCTTGAAGCGGGTTCGCGCTGACAGTAAGTTTGCCCCACTTCCATTCGTGCTTCTGACAGCTGAATCGGAGCTTGAGCAAGTGAAAACAGCGGTTGCAGCTGGGGTTGACAACTATATTGTTAAGCCGTTCACACCGAGTGTGCTTCAACAAAAGCTAGACCAAGTATACCAAAAGAAAAACGCCGCCTAAGTCATCACTTAGACGGTATCGATAGCTAGATTTTTTTGAACCCACGAACTTGTTGGAGCGATCATGAGCGCAGCTGAAAAGCTTGAATCTCCGATCTCTGAAGAATTTTTAAACAGCTTCTTTGATGCCACACAAAAGGTGTTTCAGACCCAAGGTAATGTGAAAGTACAGCTTGTCGAAACCACCCCCTTTCCTATGGGCATGCCGAATTCTTCGCCCACGGCGATTGCCGGTGTCATTCAGATTAGTTGCAATACTTTCAATGGATCACTGGCATTAGGATTCCCAAAGGAAACCTTTTTGAAGTTTTACGAAAACCTTCTAGGCGAGGCCTGTACTGAAATCAGTGTCGAAATGCAGGATGCGGCATCCGAGTTTTTGAACATGATTTACGGAACGGCTAAAACACACCTGAATCAAAAGGGTCATAACCTTGCACTGGCAATTCCTACAGTCTTTCAAGGTGCGAACTTGCAGATTCGCTTTCAAAAAGATAAGCCTTCTATATTCGCTGAATACAAATCAGATATTGGTCCATTTTATCTGTTCTTTAGTGGCGAGTAAGGGACTTGCCACTTGTCCCGCTTAGACTTAGTTCGTTGAGGGGCAAACGTGATTCAGCAATTAAAAACTTGGTTTCTGCTTGGGTGCTTTTTACTAGGCACCCCTGAGGCCATGGCAGAGCGCTCGACCTTGAGGGTCGCGCTCTTTGACCTAAAGCCCTTTGCAAGCATAGAGCAAGGCCGTCCCACGGGGTTAATTGTCGACCTTGTAAAAGAAATCTTTTCCCGAACAGACCTAAAATACACGATCCAGATTTTGCCCTACCCTCGCCTTCGCGAAGTCATGAAGCGAGGACATGCCGATGTCGCGATTCACTACGCCGCGAACGATCCACAGAAGCACATCGAAATCATCGGCTACACGTTAGGCAACCAAAATATCATATTACCCCGAGCCGGTTTAAGAATAGAGAAACTCGAAGACCTGCACGGAAAGACCGTCGCAATTATCGATTCTGCGAAGTATGACAAGCGGTTTGACCAAGACCCACTGATTTTGAAGATGAATGTCTTGGATTACGAAACCGGTTACAAACTTGTAAAATTTAAGCGGGCCGATGCCATGATTATCTCGTCCGGAGCCTACGCCTTGTTTGTTAAACAGGCCGACTATGATCCTAAATGGCTCAGCAAACCTTTTATCTTAAACTACAAAGCCAACGCGCTCCATGTTCGCAGCGACCTAGATGACACCATCAAAAAGAAGCTAAAAACCGCAAACAAAGCCGTCTTAGCGGTTTATGGCAAAGGACAAAAAGGCCAACCCATGTTGAATGCACTTGTCGAGAAGAAAAGGGACTAGCTGGCTTTGTCCCCTGCAGAAAAGCCGACCTGAGCCAACTGGTCACGAATTTCGGCTAATTGGCTCTTAAGTTCGTTTGACTCGGTCAACCGCACTTCAAGGTCCCGAGCGAACTGTTTGGTTTGCTCGGCTAAAGCTTGGATTTCTTCCGCAACCACCGAGAACCCCTTTCCAACTTCACCTGCCCGAGCCGCCTCGACAGAGGCGTTAAAAGACAAAATTTTAAGCTGCAAGACGATATCAGCTAACCGCTTCAGTTCTGATTTAGAAGCATGAGACGCCCCCTTATTCTCGCCAGACTCTTCGGTCGATCGTTCAGAAAACTGAGAAAGCCGGTCCAAGACGGACCGCAACTCCCCAGGGTACGCCGGTTCCGGCTGGCGACTTGGGCTTTGGCTTTCAGCCTCAAGTAAATCTCGAAGTTGGTGAACCTCTTGCTGCAAGGACTGTTGACTGTCGGAAAGGCTTTGCGACAGCTGTTCTTTTTCACGAACAACCTGTTCCAGGCGGTCACACTCAGATTTCCATTTCGCCACTTCGGCGGATTTCGCCTGCAACTGAGGACCTAGGACTGAATCCGCCTTAGGTGCCTCTGATGAGGTGATCGACCTATTGGGTACGACAGGTTTATCAGCCGCAGCAGCAAAAGCTTGATTCCAAGTCATTCTGCGCACAATAAGTAGCCCCATGAAAAACAAACCAGCAATCACCCAAGGCCGCCATGGCTGCCTTACGGCGGCCGCACTTGCAGGCTGCCTAGGACTGACCCTTGGAACCTTTTGCTTTAAAGAAGCTATTTGCTGCACCAAACGGGTCAGCACATCATCAGCTGTAGCGGGTACGCTATCACACAAGGTCAAAACGTCCTGATGATCCTGTTTTAACCGCTCAAAAGTCGCGGCCATCACCTGTCGCAGTCGAGGCGACTGAAGTTCTTTATCTAACGTAGCCATATGCTGTTGCAACTTCACAAAATGAGCTTCGACATTCGCCCGCCGTTGCTGAGGCGACTGATTTGAGTTGATCAGTTCTGATCTCTGAGACAAAAAATCGATATAAACCAAGCTCACTGCCTCGGCCGCTTTCAGATCCCTCGCCAAAAAAGCCACCCGATGGATGTCCGATAGACCATCTAAAATGGCCGACTCGTGATGAAGCTCGGCCTTCTTCTGCTTTAATCGAGGGATCTCTGACTGAAGTAGGCTTTCGACTTCGGCTAATTGCGATTCCCACTGTGACTTAAGCTCAACGAGTCGTAGATGAGGATCCTGCTCCGGCGTCACCGCCGCTTGTTGCGGCTGAAAGCTAAGGACCACACCCATCACGGCAAAGATCGAAGCAACTAAGATTGTCTGAAGGAAGGATTTACTCACACCGAATTCCCAGGTTATATAGACCTCTGATACCTATCGGCGGATGTCGATAAGTCTATAAGAACCTTAAGGAATATTCTCAAGATGGATCCATTAACCCAGGCAACTCTTGGGGCCGTCGCAGCCCAGCCATTTATTAAAAAAACGTCATGGCCTCTTTGGACTTTAGTCGGGATGCTCGGAGGAATGGCTGCTGACCTGGATGTCTTGATCGAATCGCCAACCGATCCCCTTTTGGGTCTTCAATATCACCGACACTTTACTCATTCTTTATTTTTCATCCCCATCGGTGGAGCCCTTGTTGCATGGGTCCTTTACCGGTTGTTTCTCAAAAAAAGACAGCACTCATTTAAGACCGTCTATTTTTTTTCAACCGTCGGCTACGCCACACATGGTTTACTGGATGGTTGCACCAGCTATGGGACGCAGTTGATGTGGCCGCTTTCGAACTTTCGCTATGCTTGGGATTCAATGCCCATCATCGATCCGCTGTTTACCTTGCCACTTCTTGGCTTGACCCTTTTTGCCGCCTGGAAAAAAAACAATCGCTTCAGCTATGTCGCCGTGGCCTATCTGAGCGCTTACCTTTCTTTTGGGTTTTACCAACACAGCCGAGCTCTTAGTTTGTTGCAAGACCTACTGATCAAAAGAAACCACCAGGCCGAAAAGGTCACCGCAAAACCCTCGTTTGGAAGCTTGCTACTTTGGCGAACGATCTACCTAGCAAACGGAAAAATCTACTATGACGCTTTTCGACTGCCCTATTTTTCGAAGGATCATCAGTTTTTTCAAGGCGGCGAAATCGCACACTATCAACCGAAACCG
>NYZX01000055.1 GCA_002686065.1 Pseudobdellovibrionaceae bacterium
AGGAACGCTTTTTAAGCGCAAACAGAACCCCTAACAATACGGCGAATCCGATCAGCCCATAAAGTAAAAAGGGGTTTGATTTTGATGATTTGGGAGGAGGAGCCCCTGCCTCACCAAGTTGAGCCGTTCCGAGGCCTGTGGCGCCACCGACTTGACCTAGCCCACCTTGTAGTCCTGTTGTCGTTGGGCTGGGCTGGTAGGTTTTAAGTACTCGAAGGCTTTGCGTGAATTGTTTTATATGGCCACTAAACTTTTGGTAGCTTTCTTTAGCCACGCTGTAAGTAGCAAGAATAGAGAGGTCTTTGTATTTTGTGGCGTAGTAGTAGGTGTAGAAGTCTTCCAGCTCGCTGTTAATATGAAGCCCGTTGATCCAAGGCTGGTCAAAGTTTGTAAATTCACGAACCCAAAGCACTTTAGAAGTTAGAATTTTATTTCGAGCTGTTCGAATGGTTTTTGGGGACTCAATATACTTTTTAAAGTCGGTGATGGTTTCGGTGGGACTCGTTTTTTTTGCGGTAAACACCACGATGGCTTCACGTGACTTGAGTGTGTCGTTGTCCCGGCAAAGCCATTCTGTCTCCTTGCGCTCGCAAGCCCATGAAGGGGGAAGCTGGGTTTCCAAGTAACTGGTGCGAAAAACCTTCGCTTGTCCAATGCAGGGTGTGGCTAATAGTAGAAATGCGGCAAACGCGGAGCGGATCATTTTTTTCTTTTCTTAAAAATAAAGTAGGCGCCAATTAACAGAAGAAGAATTCCGCCAATGACTTTTCCCATCAGGTCGTTCTTCGATTTACTGACTTTCGGAGGGTCATCCAGGTTTAAGTTGCCGCCAAGATTTGTGGGGCCACCAAAAGGGTTTGTTGTAGGCCCTTTTTGACCCGCATTAGGTGCTGCAAGGAGGTTTCGGTTCGCGACCACTTTTAAGCTTTTGATGGCGCGCAAAAAATCAGAGCTGTACTTAGTGTAATAGGCTTTGTGAGCACTAAACGAAACGATGATCGCTAGTCCCTGTTTAACAGTTGCTAAATAGCGGGTGTAGAAGTCTTCGATTTCACTGCTAAGGTGCATTCCATCAACCCAAGTATGTTTTGCCAGTCCCACTTTTTTGACATGAAGGACTTTAGATTTCATAGGTTGTCCCTTTGCATTGGGGACGGTTCGCTCTTGCTTTAGATAGGTCTCGTAAAAATTAAAGCTGTCAGCGGGGCCAGCTTCTTTCGCCGTCAAAATGATGATGGCTTCCTTGGCCTTTTTGTTGATTTTGGAAAAGCAGACCCACTCAGTCCCTTCCGATCGGCAGCTCCAGTTTGCGGGAAGCTCGAAGCTTATATAAGAGTTCCGAAAAATTTCGGCATAAGCCATCGAGCTCGTGATCATCACTGCGAGTAGGCCGAAGGTGGAAAGCACATGTTGAAGTTTCATAAGGTCCTCAATGCCGAGTCGTTACTTGGTGGTGACCTTTATTGTAGTACGAATCTGACAACCGAGTGAAACGATTCGCCCGCTGTTCGTCCAGTTAGGCATCGCATTCCTTGGTTTTGTATCAATTCAAGACAGCTGAGGCTTGTAGCGTCGACAGAAAGGATTGGATGTCTAACAGTCCTCCGCTTCGGACCCGTCCGTCCAGCTTAGGTTGAGCTTGCACAGACCGTAAAAGGGGCGAGATATAATCGGATGGAGTCGCCGGGGGGCCATACTGTTGAATGGCCAGGGCCAGGGCGGCTGTCACCATTGGTGCTGCCATCGATGAGCCGGCTAAGTACCGATAGCCTTCTTTGTTATTCAAGTCGTGGGCAAGGGATAAGATACGGTTACTTTTCAGTTTTCCTAGCTGGCCTCCTGGAGCGGCCAGGTCGACGAAGTTCGTCGAATAGTTCGAATAGCTGGTCAGTTGATAGCCAGCCAAACCTTCGGTCGCGGCGGCGACCGAGACTAGGTTTCTGTAGGGAAGTGCCGCTGGAAACATAGGGGTCTGATCCAAGTTTAATCCTCGGCCTGTTTTTGGGTGCCCATTGCCGGCGGCAACGACGATAAAAACCTTATGAGCTTCGGCATAGTCCATCGCTTTTAAAAGCTTGGAATCCAGCGAGAAGAAGGCGCCAAGTGAAAGGTTAATGACATGGGCCCCTTGGTCAACGGCGTAGATGATCGCCTGAGCGACGTTCCTGAGGTTTCCTGACTTTGTATCAGCAGCTTTGATGGCCATGATTTTGACCTCTGGTGCTAGACCAAATCCATCAGCGGCGATCAGCCCAGCGATATGGGTTCCATGTCCGTCGTCATCAAAAGGGAAGGGGTCATCGAAATGAAAGTCGTAGCCGATGTGATCATCGATATAGCCATTACTATCGTCGTCGATCCCGTTGCCGGGAATCTCGTCCTTGTTTTCCCAGATGTGGTTGAACAGACTGGGGTGGTTATAGTGAATTCCTGTGTCGATGACGGCGACAATCACATTGTATTTTGGCGTCAGGTCATCAAAGGGAGCGCGGACTTGGGCCCGATGAGCAAATGGGCCTGGTGGCGGTTGAAGTTCTGTAAGCTGTGCTTGTCGTTCGGGGTTTGCGGTGACAAGGATATCTTGGTCGAATTGTGTACACAGGTTCTTTTCGTCGCGAAGGATCACACGTAGGTGATGGAGTCCCACTTGGGTAAAGCTCAGCTCGACGTCTTTGCCGGCCAATTGTTCGACGCCGGTTAGGCTTCCGTAGGGTTTCGAGTGATACCACGAGATGTTTTTAATCAGGGACGAGTTTCCTGTCTGAGCCGTCAGTTGAAGATGCGTGGGCTGTTCACCAAGAACTAAAAGTCGAGGCACTTCGGAAAGGCTCAGCTTCAGTTCGTCCGAGTTCGATAGGCAGCTTGTTCGAATGGGGCGAAGGTCTTGTGGGGCTCTTGAAAAGGATTGGTTGAATGTGGCGTTTTGGCTTTTCGAAGTTGGGGCGGTCGNGGATGTTGAAAAGGGTTCCGGCTCTGAGCACCCCGAAAGGTTCAGCATTAAAGCGATCAGAGCCGGAAAAGCCAAACTGGCTTTGTTTTGAAAATTCACCCCTATTCCTCCCCCGAGAAACAAGCTCCGTAGTAATCGAACTGTTCATGGAGACAACACGGAATGAAATTTTTACTGTCAGTTTTTGTCAGTTCAGTCTGAANCCGGGGCCGCCGCTGAGGCGCTGCCAGCCGGACGCGGTTGCTCTATGGAATTAGATGAATTTGACCAACACTATAAGGAATGCTTATATGAAGCTCTGTTGATCTTGGCTCAAGGAGGGCAATGTGAATCTGCAGCAGCTGACCACTTTTTGTACCGTTCTTAGTGAGGGGAGTATGACCGCGGCAGCTGACAAGCTGTACCTAACACAGCCAGCGGTATCCCAACAGATTAGAAACCTGGAAGATGAACTGGGTGTTGAGCTTTTAGAACGCGGAGTCCGCCGAGTAAAGGCGACCCTACAAGGCCAGCTTCTTTATGATTACGCAAAACGAATCTTAAATCTGACTCAGCAAGCTGAGGTTGCCATTCAAACCATGTCACAGGAAGTGGCGGGCCAAGTCACCCTAGGGACAAAGAACTCATTTGGTTTGTTCCTGTTAAGTCCCATTGTCGGTTTGTTTTTAAAATATAACCCTCGTCTTCGGATCGAATTGATCTACGGGACAGGGGAAATGATCCTTGAAAAGATGAAGAACAGCGAAGTGGATATGGCGATCTTGCCTGATATTCGCTCGGAGTACGAACTAGAGCTACCACACTTCGAAGGCAAGTTTCTTTTAAAAGAAGAAATGCTGTTGGTTGGGTCTGGACGCGATACCAGTATGCCAAAGATTATTCACGCCAAAGGCTTGGAAGCGAAGCCGATCGTTCACTACACCGAGCCAAGCCCGCGTTTTGAAAAGATGCTTCGCCAGCAAATTGAAGAAAACGGTGTTCGTTACGAACCTGTTTTTGCCGCGGATAACGTGGGTACCTTAAAGCGTGTCGTTGAGTCGGGTCTTGGTTGGGGCTTCCTGCCAAGTTTCAGTATTAAGAAGCAACTTCGCTCGGGACGTTTGGCTTCGGTCGAAGTGGAAGACCTGAAGTATTCATCGAATGTGAATCTATACGCTAGAAAAACCGATGAAATTCAGCGGATGTCTGAAGTGTTTTATCGGGCACTTTATCAGCAGTCGATTAGTGGAACCGGCGGTTAATTCGTCCGTCGGATTAAGATCAAGTTTAAAGTAAAGCTTCGTAGGGCAAATCAAGTCGGTTTGCCACAATTCGTATGATTTCAGCCGCTGTTTCTTCAAGCGCGCGGTCAGTGACATTAAAGACCGGCCACTTTCGGTTCTTACGAAACAGGTCATTTGCGTAGTCGATTTCTTTTTGGATATGCGCCATGCTGGCATATTCTCCGCCGGGATCCTGACCAAACTTTTCTAGGCGCTTACGCCGAATACGAAACAGGCTATCGGCGTCGATCATCAGCCCGACGACTCGCCGCTGGTCGATTTGAAAAAGCTCTTCAGGAACCGGAGAATTTAAAACTAATGGGACGTTGGCGACCTTCCAACCTTTATGGCTAAGGAAAATCGACAACGGGGTTTTGCTTGTGCGACTGATTCCGACCAAGACAATGTCCGCTTGGTCCAGTCCCGAGGCGATTTTTCCGTCATCGTGTTTGACGGTGAATTCGATCGCTTCGATCCGCTTAAAATAGCGTTCATCTGTCGTACGCAATAGTCCGGCTGTGGTATCTGCGTTTTCAACATGAAAGTAGCCATCAAGTTCTTGCAAAAGCGGACCAAGAAGGTCCACCGTGGCTACGCCTTTCTCGGCTCCGAACTCACGGACTTTTTCACGTAAAGAACGACTGGCTAAGGTGTGAACTAAAATCCCTTTTTTCTGAAAGACCTCGTCAATAAGGGCTTCGATCTGATCTTCTGTTCTGACGTTTTTGCATCGAACGATTTGAAGGTCTTGAGTGGGGTATTGAACCAANGCCGCGCGAGTCATGGCGCTGGCGGTTTCGCCGGTCCCNTCGGAAAGAATGTAAACGATNCCTTCTTTCTTGCTCACTGGGCCCCCAGGTTTGGTGCCGAGCTAACCAATGTCAGCTGTCCAGCAGGAAGTCTTGTAGTCCACTTTTGTTGGAAGTCTTGATCGCTGACGGACTCAGGAAGAAAAAAACGCAGGCTGGGNTTGCCGAGGTTTGACCAAATCTGTTCGGCGTCGGCAAGCCATTTCGAAAACCCATCTGTCANTGGAAGGATTAAGGTTTGCTCGTTTGGAAGCTTGTCATAACTAACAACCATTAAACTTTTCGGGGAAAATGGAGCTGGTTTTGTCAGCGGAATCTTCAGCTCGTCGATCATTTCCTGAAGAGGCTGAGGAATACTTTGCGGAGATCGGTGTGTTGCCTGGCTGACTTGCAAATTCAAGTACCAGTCGATCACAGAGGTCCATCCGCAGTTCTGTGCGTCCGGTAAAACCCAAAGTTTAGCTCCGGCGCTAAGTGCTGTCCCAGGTGTCAGTTTTTGATAATCCATAGGGGAAGGATACCCCTATTTTTTGATCTGGTCGAGAATCCCATTCACGAAGGCGGATGAATCTGCGTTGCTGTATTCTTTGGCAATTTCGACGGCTTCGTTGATCGCCACTTTTGGTGGGATCTCTTCTTGAAGGTGGGTGAGCTCGAAGGCCGCTAGGCGTAAAAGGCAAAGATCAACCAGGGCCATACGTTCAAGGCTCCAATGTTGAGCTTTGGACTGAATCAGTTGGTCGATCTCATCTTTGTGCTCAAGCACTCCAGCTACAAGGGTGTGAGCGAATCCGTGTGTTTCAGAGTCAGCACCGACTTTTTCAGCCAGATAGGATACAGACTCTTTCGGATCTAGATCCGAGTGAAAGTTGTGTTGGAATAGGGCCTGGAGGGCCATTTCGCGGGCCTTACGGCGGCTGTTATGGGGCGTCATGAAAGGTTTGTCTCTCAGAGTCCTTATTGGTGTCAAGCTCAAGAGCCTCGACAAACTCATTCACGTCTCTGAAAGTACGGTAAACGCTGGCAAATCGAATGTAGGCGACATCATCAAGGCGCTTCAGCTCTTGCATCAGAGCTTGCCCGATGAGCTCGGAGCGGACTTCTTTCCGATTTAGCTGGATGGTCCATTTCGCGATTTTTTCGACGATATGTTCGATTTGAGCGAGGCTCACAGGTCGTTTTTGGCAAGCCAGCTGAATTCCACGCTTTAGTTTGTCACGATCAAAGGGCTCACGGCGCCCATCTTTTTTGATGATGTAGGGCTCGTTTAGCAGCAGCATTTCTGCCGTAGAAAAGCGGCCTTTGCAGTTCAGGCACTCGCGACGACGACGAATTTCACCGTCCTTCTGGACACGCGTTTCTAAAACTCTGTGATCGAGGTGTTGGCAGTGTGGACACTTCATAGGAAGTCGGTGTATTTCAGAAGGTATTAACGGTCAAGGCGGACCGAGCTGTTTTTTAAACTTAACTAATTGAATCAAAGGGGATTGTTTATGCGTCATTGGGCTTTGAAAGCAGGTCTGCTTGTTGTGCTTTGTTTTTCGGCACTACTGGCCTCTGCTCAAGAAAAAGAGGCGATTGGGAAAGAGGCGGCAGATAGCTACTTTAAGAAGCGAAAGGCCAATCCGGAAGCCGCCGAGTCTCGGACTTCCCCGAGATCCTCACAGGGGGCCCNGCACTATTTGCAGTTACATATCGGAAGCTCTGTGAATGATAACTCGAACAATTGGGATGGGCCTGATGGTCGCGAGGAAGACGTCGAAGTGGACTGGAATATCGGTGTCACCTACCGCCTCGGTGAGTGGGTGAATTCGTCCGACTTCATGTTGCGCTTGGAGTACACCACATTCGATGTTGGAAGTGAAAGCCCTCGTAAGATCAGCCTTGTACCGATGTTGTTTTTCCCTGATGCCAGCAGTCGGTTTCCCTTGTACTTCGGGATCGGGGCCGGGATTGGTGCCTTTACAAGCCAAACTGAAGACGAGTCGGACATTACATTGGATTATCAAGCTGTAGCTGGTGTTCGACTGTACGAACTGGTTGGCTCGGCCGGGGTCTTTGTTGAAGTGGCTTCTAAAAACCACTTACATCTGGTCAGCAGCGGACAGTACAATGGTGTGATGGTGTCGTTCGGAACCATCTTCACGTTCTAGGGTCAATATGTCTGAATCAACGGAAATTAAGTGGTACCGGCCTCTGGTACTTGGTTTGCTAGATGCCTTGCATGGCAGTTTTGTCGAGGGCTATCACGCAGAAAAAGTCTTAGAGCGCTTGTTCAAACAGAATAAAAAGTGGGGCAAGCGAGATCGTGCATTTGTCGCTGAGAATTTCTACGAATGCGTGCGCTACTTTCGGAGGTACCAGGCCGCTTTGGGCTTTGACGGAGCCCTGAACCCGAATCAATTGGAACAGCTTTTGATTCTTTTCTTTGTGGACCGCTATGGTGAGTTTCCTCACTTTTTAAAGTCGACACTGAAGGAGGCTCAATTGAGTTCGGCTCTTAGAAAAGGGCTTAAAGAGGTCGAAGAGCTATCCTATCCAGACTGGTTTTTTAAGCGTTACCTGGAGCAAAACGAAGATGGGATTGGTGTGTTGAAGTCACTGAATCAGCCAGCTGTCCTTTATTTGCGCGCGAATCGGCTTAAGGCGACGCCACAGCAGGTGGTGGAGCAGCTGAGCGACGAGGGGATTCGTGCCGAGGCTTTAGAAGATGATGTCCTGCGTGTTGATGGGCGCCCAAATGTGTTTCGAACAGACAGTTTTAAGCAAGGTCTATTTGAGGTCCAAGATCGTGGATCTCAAAAAATAGGGGCCTTCTGTCGGCCTCAGCCGGGGCAATGGGTCCTTGATGTCTGCGCCGGAGCCGGAGGAAAATCGCTTCACCTGGCTTCGATGATGCAAAATAAAGGGAAGCTGATTTCGTCGGACTTGCATGATTACAAGTTGGACGAGCTTCGTAAGCGATCTTCTCGGGCCGGTGTCGATATTATTGAAACCCGCCCGTTGGGAAAACTGAAAAAAGTGAAGCGCCCTTTTGATCGCATCTTATTAGATGTTCCATGTAGTGGAATGGGGGTCTTGCGCCGTCACCCGGACTCGAAGTGGAAAATGACGGAAGACAAGGTGGATGAGCTGATCAAAACTCAGCAGGAAATTTTAGACCGTTATAGTTCGTTGCTTTCGGCAGACGGGGAGCTCGTCTATGCGACATGTTCGCTGCTGAAGGAAGAAAACGATCAGCAGGTGGAGTCTTTTCTATCTCGGCATCCACAATGGAAGCTGCAAGAGGTGCAAACCATTGAGCCTCAAGACTTTGATTGCGATGGTTTTTTTATGGCTCGCCTAACAAGGTGAATTCGACCAGCCTCATTGTGAGACGCATCTTGAAAAGAAGTTCCAAAACACTGTTACCAAGACTAGACTTAAGTGTATGGAACTTATTACAGCGGCACTATTTTTCGGATTAGGATGCGGGATTCTTTTTAAAGGATTTCTGATAGAGGATTCACGTCAACTGGTGCGAGTACGGATCAATAATAATAAACGTCAATAGTGTCTCAACATGAGACGCTTTCGCTTTATTCGGTACGTTCTCGGGATGCGAAGCAGTTAAACTGTTTTTGCCAGTTGCCAAGGGTAAACTCACAAGCTTTGACCTCGGCCTGGGTATATAAAAGGGTGAGGCTATGAACATTCGTAAAATCTATAGCATTGGTATTAGTATACTTTTAGGTATGCTACTGCTGACTCAGTATACGAATTGCTCGACATCTCCAGAGCTTGAGCAGGCGTTGCGAGAAGCGTCTGATGGTGGTGAAGTTCGAATTGTTGATGACTATAACCCCAACCCAATCGCTTTTGTTCAATCAAACTTAGAGCTTGATGAAAGCCAGGAGACGACGGAAGTCTTTGGCTTTTGCCAACGAGACCAGTACGACAAGCTTTTGTATTGGGCGGTTTACGATGCTCAGAATGACCAGCTTATGGCAGAAGGTGAATCTCTTTGCGAGCGTGGTGGGTTCAAAATTAGTCTACAGGATGTGGTTCGGCTGGACTGCGAGTCTCATCATGAGGTCTATGTTGAAACCGAGGTGGGAGACCATCACGATCGCATGGGCGTTTATCGTGTCTGCGCCAATTAGCAGAGTGTTTCATTAACCCTAGACAACCTAAACGGAAGTTTCTTTTCGGGAAGAAAATCCTGTTCTTTTTGTAAAAGCGAAGTAGTCTACAGGCATGAGAATGACTCGTTTTACCCTTCTATTTTTTGTCTATTTTTTAATTGGTTGCCAAGCGACACCGACGGGACGGAAACAACTGATTTTACGTTCCGAGGGTGAGATGGCTAACCTGGGAGCCCAATCCTTTGCTGCAATGAAAAAAAAGGGCAATGTGAGTGCCGAGCCTAAAGCAAACAAAGCGGTGACCTGCATTACGCATCGCCTGCTCGTTGCAATGGATGAGAAGCCCAGTGACTGGGAAGTTCGTGTTTTTGAAGATAAGTCTCCAAATGCTTTCGCTTTACCGGGGCGAAAAATTGGGGTGCATACTGGAATGCTGGATTTGGTAGAAAACCAAGATCAACTTGCTGCAGTCATTGGTCATGAAATCGGACACGTCTTGGCTCATCATGGGAACGAGCGGATTTCTCAACAGTTGGCAGTGACAGGTGGGCTGGCGATAACCAGTTTGGTATTAAGCAATCAAAAGAAGAATCGACAAACCAATCAGCTGATTGTCGCAGGCCTCGGAATTGGCGCGCAGTTTGGTGTCCTTTTACCTTTTTCAAGGACACACGAGACCGAAGCGGATGAACTTGGTGTTCGTTATATGGCAAAGGCGGGTTTCGACCCAAGGCAGGCTGCAGCCCTTTGGAGGGTGATGCAGAAGGCATCGGGAGGAGGAGCTCCGCCCGAGTTTATGTCGACCCACCCTTCGAACTCGACGCGGATTCGTCGGCTGTCACGGTTAGCCCCAAAGTTTATGGGCGACTTCGGGGCGGTGAAAGATCGGCCAAGCTGCTTTTAATAAACAAGACGCCCGGCCTTTAATTGGAAAATTGAATTCCTTGGTTGTTCGGTTTTGCGAGGATCTGGTCTTCGCGCATGGCGAACTGGCCACCAACGAGGGTTGCTATGGGCCACCCTTTTACTTTGACTCCGTGGTAAGGGGTCCAGCCAGCGATACTCTGAATCCAGCTGTCTTCGATGGTCTTTTGCTTTTTCATATCGACGACTGTGATGTTCGCACGTGCGCCAACTTCGAGGCTGCCAATGTCTTTTAGCCCCCAAATGCGTTTCGGATTGTGAGCCATCAGTTGGGTCAAGCGAGCCAAAGAAAGTCGGCCGGAATTAATATGGTTCAGCATCACGGGAACGATCGTCTGCACCCCGGTCATTCCTGAGGGCGTATTGGGATAGGACTTGGATTTTTCTTCCAGCGTGTGAGGGGCATGGTCTGATCCTAGAACGTCGATGGTTCCGTCGGCGATGGCTTTCCACAGGGCATCCCGATGGCGCGACTCACGAATGGGTGGGTTCATTTGGGCTTTTGTTCCCAGGCGCTCATAGCATTCAGGTGCCGATAGAGTCAGGTGTTGTGGGAGACATTCGACGGTTGCGATGTCTTTATTGTCCCTAAGAAAATCAAGTTCCTCGGCGGTTGTAATATGTAGGGTGTGAACTTTTTTGCCATTTTTACGGGCCAGGCCGACAATTCGCTTTGTGGCTTGAATCGCTGTCTGTTCGTCGCGCCAGACGGGGTGCATGGCTGGGTCACCGCAGTCTTTGACGATCGAAAAGCGTTCGATCAAGCGGGCTTCGTCTTCGCAGTGAACAGAAACCCGTCGTTGAACTTTGGATAGAATCTGGTCCAGCATTTCGTCTTCAGAGACCAAAAGTGACCCCGTTGAGCTTCCCATGAAGATTTTGACACCGCTGCAGAAAGGTTGTTGCTCAAGCAATGGCAAGTTGTCGATGTTTTCGGGGCTTCCCCCTGCGTAGAAGGCGAAGTCACACCACATGGTTTCTTGGGCGCGTTGGACCTTGAAGTCGAACCGTTCCAAGGTGGTTGTGCTAGGTTTCGTATTCGGCATTTCAAAAACGGCCGTAACACCTCCGGCAACGGCTCCAAGTGAGCCCCCTTTAAGAGTTTCCTTATGTTCTAACCCGGGCTCCCGAAAATGAACTTGGGTGTCTAAAAGTCCAGGTAGGATATCCAGGCCCGTTGCATCAAAAATCGTTTCCGCTTCGTCGGTCGGTGTCAGTCCGATTTTTGCAATGCGCCCGTCTTTAATGGCGACATCGGACTGGCTGGCGCGAACACCTTCGGGGCTTGAAGAATCCGGAGTGTGGGTCGTGCCTCCGCGTAGGATAAGATCGAATTTTTCAGACATATAGGCCTCCAAAGGTGGTGCTCTAAGCTATCACGAGACGAAAGGCTAGGGTAGTCCGTTATTGTTTCTAAACAGCTGGATTCCTTGACCTTTTCTATAAGGGATGGGGAAATATGTTTATGTCTTGGGACACTGTTTTAGCATTTTGGTTTGAAAACAACGCCTTTATTATTCAGGTCGTTTTGATCCTTATTTTGATCACGGCGGGTTTTTTGGCGTTTACCGGTTTTACTGGGAAAGCGGCGTCGGCTGAGGGTTCGGATGGCGCGGGGCTTGGTTCTTCGGAGCAAATTCAGCAGTTGGAACTGACTTTACGAAAAGTCATCGAGCAAACCGGAGCAGCAGGTTTACAGTTGGGCGGCGGTGGCGACGTAAAAGTGGAAACGAAAGTCGTCGAAGGACTCGAAGTCGACGGTAAAGTCATTAGCGCTCAGGATTTTCAAACCTTACAAGAAACCATTGCTCAGCAAAAAGGTGAAATTGAAAAGTTGCAAGAAGCAGCCGCTCAAGGTGGAGCTGGCGATGGTGGCGGTGGTAGCAGTGTCGATGCGTCGGACTATTTGGCCAAAATCGCAGACCTTGAAGCACGTCTAGCTGAGTATGAAATCATCGAAGACGATATTGCTGACCTGTCTTTGTTTAAAGAGGAAAATGCCCGTTTAAAGGATGAGCTAGCCGCGATGAAAAGCGGTGGTGGCGGAGCTGCCCCAGCTGCGGAATCGGATGAGGCCGAAGTTGAAGAGGCGCCCGCTCCGGAAGCGCCAACAGTCGCTGGTGATGATGGGGCCGAGCAAGAAAGCGAAGACCTTGTTGCCGAGTTTGCCGCTGCTGTGGGGCAAGAGCCCGAGGCCGAAGCGAAAGCGGACGAGCCTGAGCCCGCCGCAGCTGCTCCGGCGATTAGCTTTGAGGATGCTCCTTTGGAAGAAGAGGGCGTTGCGGATGCACCAGTGGTTGAAGAGGCTCCTGTGGAAGAGGCTGTTCAAGTTGAGCCGCCGAAAGAGGCTGATATACCGGAAGATCTGGTTGCTGAGATTGACCCCAATGCTGGGGCGGAAGTTCCTGCGGATCCAGTGGCTGAAACTGTTGAGCCCGCAGACGAAAGCCCTGAAGAAGTGGCGGCGGCGCCGACGGAAGAGCCTCCAGCTGATGAGCCTGCAGCCGCGACGGATTCAAGTACTGAAGATGAATTTGCAGAAGATGTGCTCGCTGAGTTTGCAGCGGCTATTTCTGATGACTCTGGCGGCGCGAGTGTTGATGTAGATACCGAAGCGATGATGAAGGAAGCTCAAGAGCTTTCAGGTGCCGAAGGTGACGGGGCGGACTCTTTAGAAGACGAAGAACCTGACATGGATAAAATGGCTGCAGAAGCCGAGGCGCTAGATGATGATAAAGCATAACTTGATCGGATCCCTTGTTTTGCCAGTGGCCCTGATGGGGCTGACCCAGGTGCAGGCGGCTGTACCTAGGAAGGTTCCCGTAGCCCTAGGTGATATCCTTGTGCTGCCGAAAGAACCCAGGCAAGAGATTCTGAAAGGGATTGGGCCGAAGGTCTTTCCAAAGCTAGTGACAAAGATTTTTGATGAGCAAGCGACGGTTTCGCAGCGTTGGAGCGCGATGAACTCGTTGGTTGAGTTGTCGCCGGGTCCTGCGACAGAGCAGGTAATAGAGACCTGTTTAAAAAATAAAAATTGGGCTTTAAGAAACGCCGGCCTGTTTGCCATGGTTCAGTTAAATAAAACCAAGGCAGAGCACTGGGCTTTGCAGTTACTGACGGATCGGTCGTTGATCGTTCGGACAGCGGCGGTCGAAACCCTGAGGAACGTGAAAGCTGTGAATCGGAATCGTGATCGGCTTTGGAAAGAGCTTGAAAATCCACTGAACTACCGTCTTGGAAAAAGTCTGTGGATTCGAAAGACCCTTTTGAAGGCGTTAAGCGAAGTTCCTGTTGTGGAAGACCTGACTCGTTTTCAGCGGTTGTCTAAAGATGACGATGATCGGTTACACCCTTTTGCCGAGTCCGCGGTTCAGTCCATCGCAAGAAATGTGGCCTCGAGCCGATAAGCTCATTGCCCCCAAGGGGCGCCTTAGATCTAAAACGAATTGTCTTTGCTGGCGGCGCGATCCAAAGCCTTTTGGATCAGTAGTTCACGGCGTATACGGTAAAGCAGCATTTCTTCTTCGAGGCCGTCGCTTGGTAGGCGGTCTGAATCACTGAAAAAGTCTTTTTGCCGGGTTTTGTACTTCGTAATCCTTAACTGAACCGCTGGTCGACCTTGGGACTTCCCTTTAATGGCTTTGATGGCCAGTCGATATTGGTGAGCGAAAGGGTGTTTTTCGGCTTTGTGGGGTGGTGTCCAAATTTTTCGCGCAGGAATCACTTCGGTTTCCAGCAAGCCGGCGTCTTGATCGTTTAGTTTTATGGGGTACTTCGCTAAGGCAACTTGGGTCGCGCGCCAGACCTTTTCATACTCGTAATAGAAGACTTCTTTATGGGCGTCCATGGTTTCGGTCAAGCCGGTGTCTTCCTTGGAAAATAAGGAACAGCCACTGAGGACAACCAAAAGGGAAAGCATGCATTTATTTAAGTTCATAGGCGTTTCTGGTGAAGTGGGTGACCAGGTCAAGGTTATCATTAAACGTGCTAACAGGGCCAGTGTCGATTGGGCTGGCAAAGATGAGCAGTTCCCATCTATAGGTCTTTTCATCGTCCATCGTTGGTATTTCATTGGGAAGTGAAAACTGATCGCTCCATTCATTGAAGCGCCCTTGCCAAAGCGGTGTTGTGATTTCGATCTTTGGGTTGTCCGGTAGGGTATCAACCTGAACCAAAGTAAGGCTCATCCCTGCTTGTTGAAGGCCGTTCGGAAGTTCAGGTAGGGTGATCGCCAAGTCGCCAGACTCAGTTGGTGTTGGTGGTTTGATCAAAGGTAAAAAGAGGGGTGTCACCTGTTCCGTGATTGGCGTCATCGCGATGCTCGCCTGCTGGCTGGCTTGGCTAGTTTGTTCTGTGATACCCGAATCGGCGATGTCGTTAGGTCGAAGAACAGAGATATTCCACTGGTTGTCCGAATTGTTGTGATGAAGTTGAATGGCTTCGGCCGATTTTCCGATTCGAAAATCCATGGGAATTAAGTACTGTTCTGATTGAAGTGCACTGAGAGACACAAACATCAGGCCATCATCAAAGTTTGGAACGGAAAGGGTGTAGGGTTGGTCGGCTTGATCTTGCCCTAAACTAATGTTCTGGGTGGTTTGTGCTTCCTGAACATCGATATCTGTCCAGCCGAAGCTAGCCGCTTTCAAAAGATTGACGATATCCAAAGGGTCTTCTTTGCGTTGGGCGGCGCGGACCATTTGTTTGAACGGGGCTTGCACTTGGAAGCCCACAAACCTTTGAGTCCCTCGTCGACTTGAATAGATTTGGTAGGCGTCTTTTTTGATCTTTATTGTGAAAATGCCGTATTTTTCTTTTTGTCTTGGGATATTTACGTTGGTCGGAACTCGCAGGCTACCTAAGTTCAGGTCTGCTTCGACGCTGACAGGGCTGATGAACTTGGAGACATCTAGATTTAAAAGATCCAATTTTGTGGGCGCCGGGAAGGCGACGCCAATATGCAGAGTGTTGTCTTTGTCGACCATCTCGGGGTAGTCCACCAGGTCTCCGGTGACTTCATGAAGTTGGTCGGAGAGAAGCGTCTGTACTGTCAGGACGCGGTGGCGGGGATCGATCCCGTAGAAAGTCCGAGGAGTGTATAGGTGACCTAAAACGGTGACGTCTGTTTTTAGGTCGCGAGATTGTGGAACCTCGAATTGACCATTGTCATCGGTCCATCGCTGAACCGGACTTCTTGAGGCTCCTCTGATAAGAACTTCAGCCCCAATGATGGGTGAACCCTCAGAGTCGACGACTTGATAGATCTGAGCTGACTGGGCTTGAAGGCTTTCTGATGGCTGTGTTTGTTTTGGCGTGATGTTTTGTGATTCTGAACAGGAAAATAACAGAACTGGTAGAATGGCCCAGCAGAAATAACTACGAGACATTGAACACCCCCCTTTAAAACCGGACTTCGATTTGAGCCCCTAGTGTAGGAGGAGGCTTCAATTGGGCCTAGTGTTCGGAACGACTAGGCCCAGATCCTGGTGTGAAGGATGGGAAAATACTGCCGCTGTGTGAGCTTTAAGTCGAGTCAGTCCCCAATGAAGTCCATGACTCGAACTCGTTTACGAGGGTTCGAAAAGACGACGGGGATGTCTACGTTTTGACAGTCAGGTTGATTGACTGTTGCTGTCACGTAAATTTCGCCCGGAATGCCGTCAGCATCCTCCGAAGGGAGTGGCTCGACATGATCGATGTCATCACCGTATTGGATGTTCAGATCTTTCCAGCCGACTAAATGACTTTTTAAGACATATCGATTTTGATTGGCTGAGTTGTCGATTCCGTAGGTCTTTCCAGAGGCGCATTTGACACTGGTCCCGTTGTTTTTGTATTTGAACCCAATGAGCTGGGTGAGTGCATTCATGTCACTGGTGGCTTGGCCGGTGGTTCTAGAGGCATCATCACCTGTCAGGATGATCCCTTGTCGATACTCTTCGAGGACGTCGACGGCGTCGGCTCCAGAAATGGGATGGCCCGGCTGGTTGTACCAGACAACATCAAAATAGCGCAGTTCGGATTGTGGCCAGTCCTCGAGCTTTGCTTTGGCCCGAACTACATGGTGCCCGTCAGCTTCAAGCACATTGTGAATAAATTGCGAGGAACCATCGTGTTCCTGGTCGATTTCGGAAAGTAGTAAAACTTTAAGCCCCTCGTCGGCTCGAGGGCGAAGGACAGAAACACGATCTTTTAGATAGGCTTCTTTGATTAGTAGCCGGACGAGTTTAACGGCTTCTGATTCGACAATGTCATCGGGGTGAATAGCCAGTAAGGCTGTGACAACCTTTGGTTGGTCGATACCGATCTCTCGTAGGCGCACCCGATCGACAAGTCCGCCGAATGTGTCGGCCGGTCCGGTTCCGACGAAGCTTAGTTTATGTTTGCCCACTGAAAGGTTGGGGATGCGGAAAGAAAACCTTTTCCAGCCACGGTGCTCTCCCATGTCAACAGTGCTAATCGTGACTTTACAGCCGCCGTCATTGTCGTTTCGACACAATATAGGGATGTCGTCAATCTCAACCCGGATTCCGTAGGTGTCGTCAAGGACGCTTCCTTCGTGATCAAAGTTTCTGGGTTTGTACATAAAGGACAAAAGGTAGCCAAACGGAGACTCCGTGCAGTTTAAGAAGTCCTGGCTAACCTTCGAGTTGCTGTCATCGGAATCAGTTAAGGAGTGTGAGTCCAGTTCAATATACAGTTTGCGACCCTGTCTCGGAGTCTCTTTAGCGAATAGCCGATGGGACTGAACTTCGATTCCGAATCCGGATTCGGCGTACCAAGATCGAAGGCGAGGAAGGAAGCTAGGTAGCTCGTCGAACACGTCCCAGCCGGCGTTTGGGCGCAGAGGATAGTTCTTTAAGTCATGAAGGCTCAGGTGATGAACTTTTCCTTTTCTTGCATGAGGGCTTTGGCCGAAGTGTTTTTCAAACCCACCATTGCGGATCATACGATGTCGTGGTCCGTGCTTCTTAATAATTTTGCAAATGCGTTCAAAGTCGATGCCTCCGTCGGGGTTGTCACTGTCATCGTCGTCCCCGCCGTCGCCAATGTCTGTCTCGTCATCATCGCTGTCATCGTCGTCATAAATGTCGTCGTTATCGCCAGCTTGATTTTGATCGTCATCAATTTGTTCCGCTTTTTGATCCGTGTTTTTTGATGAAAAGGTGACTGACTCACCACAGTTTTGAAATGGTAATAGAAGAACCAGTCCCAGTAAGAAGTAATAGACGGATTTGTTTGGTTTCATAGACTTTGTATCCCTGCCTGTTTGTTCGCAAATGTTTCTACCTGTGTTTATTTGCAACTGAGGTACCAATGACTATCGGCCAAATCGAATTCAAGCCCAAGGGACTGTTTCAGCTTGAGACAGTCTCAGAATGAGACGTCGATTTTTTACCTTTCGTATAGGTTGTCTTCAGAGGAAAATTTATTGAGATAAACAGTCTTTCTGTCGAAGGGTTTCCTCTTCGTGACAGTGTTGTTGTATGGGTGCCCCTTTGAAACAGGATTGTGAAAATTTTTAAGCTTTATAGTTCAGTTAATAAGCCTGTCTGCAAGTCGGCCGATAGCTTTGAAAGATGATGAAGTTGAAACTTAAAGATGGTCGTTCGGATTTAGTGAGGTCGGGCTCTGTTGGGGGCGACCCGCGCCAGGTCAACAGGTCATGGGCTCTGCTGAAGAAGTCCGTTCCTATAAATGTATGGGGTTTACTGTGCTGTCATACGGCGATGTATGTTGTTTTGAGTCGGGCCCAAGTTCCGAATGCATTTATGTGGATTTCCGTTTCGTACCTTCTGGCAGGGTGCATGTTGATCCCGATGTTTATATCACAGCGTAAAGAATCGGGTCGAGACGTCTATCAGTTGATTTCGGAGTCCTATAATTTTTTGTTCGCTGCTACGGCACTGAACTGGGGTGTGGCCTCGGTGGCTTTTATCGGTGACCTTGGGATCGAGGCGCAGGCGATCTTTTCGACAATTACCGCCGGCCTCATGGCAGGCGCGGTGGTTGTGACTTTGCATTCCTACAGGTGGGCCTTGATTGTTCAGCTTATCTACGGC
>NYZX01000056.1 GCA_002686065.1 Pseudobdellovibrionaceae bacterium
CCACTCTTTCGCTTTAAAGTAGTGCTCTCCCGCCGAATAGTTACCTTTAGGAACCGACCGAGCCTTCGCGGCCGACCGGGCTCGAGAGGCCGCTTCGGCCTTTTTCGCAGCGGCGATTTTCTGCAGGACCTGTTGAAGCTCGCGCACCTGAACGTCCAGCTTGGTAACAGCTTCCTCTAGAATGGTCATTTTTTCCTGAACACCCTTTAGATTCTCAGCTTGCCCTTGATCCATCTGGCCTAGCTGACGCTCGGCCACCTCAAGGCGACCAGTTAGCTCGCGCACCTGATCTTCTAAAGAAACCAACCTATTGTCCGAGTCAGCCTTTAACTTTTGAAGGCTTTGAAGTTGATTTTCAACCTGTTCGGCCTGTTGCTTTTCCTCTAGATCACTTCGAGTTCGAATACATGAAGACAGCATCGGAAGGGCAATTAGCAGGATCAATAAATGTCTCATATCAAAAACTTTCTCCGGATTGGAATTTCTTTAAGCGACTGATGTTTTCAGCTCGTTCGGCCAAACGACGTGCTTCTTCAAACTTAACAGCAGCATCATCGTATTCACGTTCTTTAAAATGTTTCTTTGCTTCGAAGTAAGCTTCTTCTGCCTGAGACCAAACGCCGGGTGAGTACAAAGATGCGTTGGCGGCTTTAGCCGAAGCCATGGCGGCTTCGGACAAAGTATATTCTTGATAAGGAGCTGGCCCAACACACCCCAGTACAAAACTGGCTATACATGCGATGATCAGCCCCCGCGAGATCATGCGACCTCTTACTGAGTAACTGGTACGAAGTTGGCGCGTCGGTTTTTAGCATACGCAGACTCTGAATCACCAGAATCAACCGGACGCTCTTCACCCCAGCTAAGAATGGTTAACTTAGCTTCAGGCACACCAAGATTTACAAGATATCGTTTCACAGATTGTGCACGACGCTCACCAAGGGCCAAGTTGTACTCGTTAGAACCACGAGCATCACAATGACCTTCAATGCGTACGCTGACGTTATTGTCACGAATCCACTTGGCGTTAGAAGCCAAAGTCGCTCGAGCCGCTGACGTCAAAACCGCTTTGTCGTAGTCAAAAAAGATCGAAGACAAACCATCGATGTTTCCGCTATCTGATCCACCTTCGTCGAAGGTTTTTGTCGTGATAGACGCATCGCTATCAACATCGCCTACAGCAACACCCGTATCACCGGCACCGTTTTTATCTTTACTGGCACAACCGAAGGAAAATCCCACAAGACCAGCGCAAACCAAAGATAATAGAATTCGAGACATAATGAACAACCTCACTTTTTTTAAGGGGTAAAAACCTAGATAGTCTAAAACGAACACAAATAAAGTCAAAGATTAGAAGCGTTTAGCTTTCGCCGCAATAAAGAATGAAAATTCGACAAAGCTTGACAATCCCGCCCACACAGTGAAATTTTCAGCATGATGCGGTGTTCGATGGCTGGTTTTACAGGTCTAATGCGGCAGGAAAGGCTATACTACTAAAGTGTAGTTTTCTTTTGGGGGGAAACACGTGGGACGAATTGATTGGATCAAAGATCTTGTTGTTGCCGAACAACGAATGGAAGAACAGGGAATCGTCGAGCTAGATGGGCTGAACAATCAGTCCGAAATGCTTAAAACGGAAACTATTGATTTCCTTCGTGACCTTCGCGCCGCCTTTATCGAATCTTGCTCCGCCTTCAACGAGCTAAAAGGCTCGCAAATTGGGCAGGTTAAGATCTATGGGATCTCCAAAACCGTGGCCGACTTCATGCTGTTTCGCAATGGCTATAAGCTGATCTTTTCAATGACCCGTCCAGGCGAGATTGCCATCATCCTAAATCATGTCACCGCCCACCACCTTGCTACACCGGGTGCAGCCGACCCAGGGACGGCCATGTCACACGACTTACTTCAAGCTCACTGGGGCGCGTTTGGCGAGCTCAATTGGCGCTTTAAAGACAGCAAAATCAATCTTGATTACCTCGTCCGGTACTACATGACCCGATTTGTTAAAGAAAGCCTAAAATAACAGGGCTTTCTTTACTTTTTTTCCGAAGACATAGCCTTTTTTTTAAGCCCTTCCTGGCTGCTAGTTAAATAATCACCTTTTATGATAGCGTCCCTGCACTTGGAGGGACCGATGAATCAATCGAATATACGGCAGCTAGCTGTCGTAGTAGCCTTATTGGCCCTAGGGGCTCTTTCCTCCACTTTGGCCGAAGCCGCTCGATTACACCGAATGACAGAGCGCTCGGACATCCAACGAGTCGCCATCTACCCGGGCACCTTTAGCCCCTACCATCTGGGGCATGAACATATCACCGAGAGCCTGCTGAAATCAGAAGGTTTTGACGCCGTCATTGTCGTTCCCAACTTTTACACATTCCATAAGCCCTTTGCGCTGGGCTGGAACAAACGACTCGAATTTCTTGAAGCCCGGTACTTTGATCACCCTGACGTCTACTTGTCACTCGACCTAAAGCTTAAGCCTCCGGAAGTCGTTCGGTACTTACGAAAGCAGCTCTCAAAGGATTTACACATCACCTTGATTGCCGGGGCAGACGTCCTTGAAAGCCGTGGGGCACAGAAGTGGATCGAGAACTTTTTATTGGGAACGGCAAACGAGATCATGATTGTTTCTTCTAGCCAGATGGAGCCCCTTGAAAGCTACCAAAGGCTTTTTGATGTTCCCGTTCGCCTAACAAGCTGGACATCCTCACCGATACGGGGCAGCGCAGTCAGAGCCCGAATCAAATCGCACGGACTGGACAACTGGGTACGAGAACGCGTCCACCCCCGCGTTGTTTCACGCATCATTTCCTTAGACGCCTACGATGTGTCAAAGTTTTCAGCGCCCAACCACAAGCAAGAACTGCTGCGAGCCAAACTGGATCTTCAATTTCGACAAAGGGTCATCCCCTACCTCGACCAAAAACTTCACCTGGGTTATGGGACCAAAATCAATTGGACCGACGAACTGATTGCCGACATAACTTGGCTAAACATCGAAGACTACACCAACCTGACATCAGCCATTCAAGGCGCCTACCTGGCCCTTAGCGACCACGATAAAATTTCGTACTCCGACTTTCATCAACTGTTTACCTCGACACCCGTAATGGATTACTACAAATCGTCCGAAACTGAGCTGCGTGAAATACGCCCCGTTCAGTATCAAGCCATTCACAACAATAAAGCTAAAGGCGGCATGACCTGGATCCACAAGCTGGCCGCCACGCTTTCTACGTTAAAACATCAAATTGTTAATTTCGATGGCGTTCGCTTGGACCAATCACAACCAGTGGCCTCAGCTCATCCGGAAAAAGAAATCATCCTTTACCGTGGACTGCGCATCCCAGCAGGCATGACGGCGGACCAATTGATTGATCAACTTAAGCAGCATGGCGATCTAAGCCAAACCGCTCGGGAACACTTCGAGGGTGGCGCAACCATCGAAAGCGCCTTGGCGATCAGCAACCACCTTTTCGAAACCGAAGGCGAAAAAGAAATCATTGTAAACCATGTGGTGGGCAACTGGCGAAAAAGCTCGTCCCTTGTATCCGCGACAACCGACTTCGACTTAGCGCGAAGCTTCGCTGGCGAAGGAGGCATTGTTTTAACTTTGGCGACAACACCCTCGCGCGTTCTTTTTACAAACGAGATGCGTTTTTGGAAAGGCACCCCCTGGGATCAAACAGGTAACCCTCGATTCTTACAAGCCGAAGTCGCCTTTAAAAACTCGATTAAGCCCTCTGAGATATTAGATATTCAAAAAGTTGATAACCTTATCGTCCCCAAATCGAACTATCAATTGCGCGGCTGGCAGCTTAACACCAGCTTAAAAGCCTTGGTTTGGACGAATTATCTGCGACTAACACAGTCACTGACCCCCAAGGAAGTCAGAAAATGCCAGGTCGTTTTCCGTCAAAGCGTCATACGCAGACTGAAAGACTAACAGTGACGGTCTAAGCGGCCGCGGCGCTCATTCATTTGAAATCGTAAGGGATTCACGGAAACCACACGAAGGTTTACTTTACTACCCACAGCACGCTGCCGCCGAGAGTCGTCCTGAACTCGAATAAGCTGCCCACCAAAACTAAGAATAAAGTGATTTCCGTCCACTTGCTCAACAAACTCTGCCGTGACAACGTCACCCTTTTGCAGACCTTGTAACCGGAAGCTCATGACTTACTTTCAGACCCTTTAATCACCGGGAACTCGATGTTTTGCACACCCAGTGTCTTAACAGGGATTTTCGTGTTTCCAGGCCGAATCACAGAACTGTTTCGGGGCAGGTCCCGCTCTTGAGTTAATCGGCTAGCCAGCTCTTTCATGGCTTCCGTTGTTTGAGCTTGAACCTTTTTCGTCGTTTCAAGTAAGCGCTCGTCGGATTCTGTATCCACTGTCGACTGAGGTTCTTCAGCGACTTCACCCGATCGACCCTGGCTCGTTCGGATCTGCCCAATCACATCTTTTACAGCTTGCGATACTTTTGAACCCGCTGTTTTTGCCTTTTCAAGAACTTGGCTTGCCTGCTCTTCGACCTCAGATCCGAGCATTCCCTGACGCTCACTATCCTCTTGCTTGCGGTCAAACTCTTCACAAGCCTCTTGAAAGCGGGTCTTCAATTGCTCAAGCCCATCCAATGATGGCTGAGGGGTTTGAAACGCATCTTGATAATTATTTGGAATATCAATCTCTAGATCGTCACCACCAAAAGACTGAGATTCATCCGTCAATGCCGACTGAGCCCAATCAGGTAGGCGATCTTCATCAAACATCAACTGATCCTTATTCACTTTCGCAATAAACTCAGCTTCTCCCAATGGAATACCCAAAGCTTCTGAGATCTCCTCAGCGGTTTGACCACCATGAGCCATGCGCGCGGCTTTGATATAATTCATCGACGTCTGACGTTCGATAATTTCTTTATGAGGGATTTTGTCTTGAAAGATCTTTGCCACTTCAAGGCTACGCTTCATCGACTGTTCAATCTTCTCTATCTGAGCGTCGGCTGCTTGCATCTTTTGCTGAACAAATCGAGCACGCTGCTCAAGAATTTGAACCAACTGCTTCACCTGATGATCGGTTTGATCAGACAAATCTTCGATCACAGAAATCTTACTTTGAAGAAGTTGTAGGCCACGACTAAGCCGAGGATCTTCTTGAGGCGGCCGCTTTAATCGCAGCCAAACCATAAAAAGCCCCAGCAGTAACACCAAATTGACTAGTATTTGAATCAGTATCCAAGTGCTCATCTAGATCATACCGCCTTAAGGACTGCGGCACCCTCCATATCTATAGACAAGGCTGAACTTTGATTCGGTTAATGTCCAGGTTGGCCCGGACCATCTATTCCTCGGTCCTGGTCCAGTCGAGTCTAGTCGAGCTTGGCAACGAACTCTTTAAATCTCCGGAAAGCCTCTTGCATTCTGTCGACCCCAAGGGCGTAACTCACACGCACGTAGCCCTCTAGCCCAAAGTCTTTCCCTGGTACGACAGCCACCATTTGATCCTCTAAAAAGGCTCCGGCGAAATCGTGAGAACCTTGAATGACTTTGCCATTAAAAGATTTACCGAAAAAACTAGAAACGTCCGGCCAAACATAGAATGCGCCCTCTGGCTGATCTAACTTGACCCCTGGAATGGCGTTGAACTCTGACACCGCAAGGTCCCTACGCTTGATGAGCTCTTTCACCGACTGCTTCACCTGATCCTGACTGTCATTGATCGCAGCGACAGTCGCCGCCTGACAGAATCCAGGCGTACAGCTAACTGACTGAGACTGATACTTAGTCATCGCACTTATGACTTCCTTAGGACCCAAAGCCCAACCAACGCGCCAGCCAGTCATCGAATAGGATTTTGCAACCCCATTGGTGACGATAACACGGTCTTTTAGCTCGGGAGCAACATGCAAAATATGTGGTGCCAGGTCTGACCCATCTAGAATCAGACGGTTATAAATGTCGTCTGATAAAACCACTAACTGCGGATGTTCTTTGACGACTTCAGCGATCTCGGCAAGCTCTTCTTTAGTGTAGATCAGTCCTGTCGGGTTACTTGGTGAATTCAAAACAAGCAACTTGGTCTTCTCATCAATGTTTTGACGGAGAAGGTCTGCGGTCAGCTTGAACCCCACCGACTGATCACAAACAACCACTCGTGGTATCGCCCCAGCGAGCTCAGCCATCGTTGGGTAGCTCACCCAATAAGGTGCTGGAATGATGACTTCATCACCCGGATTCAAAACCATTTGCATCGCCGAAAATAAAACGAACTTTCCACCAACACTTACCGTGACATCGTCCGGTGAGTAACTGACACCCAAATCATCGGACGTTTGTTTCGCAATAGCCTCACGTAAAGCCGGAGTCCCGTTCGAAGGAACGTACTTGGTTTCACCACGCTGAATCGAATCCACACCAGCTTGCTTTACGTTGTCGTAAGTATCCCAGTCCGGCTCGCCCACGGACAATGAGATAACATCATTTCCCTCGGACTTTAGCTGTTTCGCTTTGGCATTGAGAGCAAGTGTGGGCGATGGCTTCAGAGATTTAGCTCTTTGGGATAACACGAAAGGACTCCTTACTAAGAAAACTTTTGATTTAAAGCAGTTAAAATGGGTTTTGGTACAAAAGAAGAGACATCTCCACCATTACGTGCCACCTCTTTCACAAGGTTGGATGCAACGAAACTGTGTTGAGGGCTAGCGAGCACCAGGAAGGTTTCAATTTCTGGAGCCAGCTGCGTATGGGTATGAGCGATTGAAAACTCGTAATCGAAATCGCTGATCGCCCGTACACCACGAAGAATCGCTGTCGCCTTGTACTTCCGAGCACAATCAATCGTCAGCCCCTGCCAACCGACAACTTCAACGCCGTCGACAGAGCTTAAAACATCTTTGGCAAGAGCCACACGCTCGTCGTGACTGAACAAATAGCTTTTCTTCGATGAATTAGCGACAACCAAATATAGCTTTTCAAAGTGCCCAGCAAAGCGCTTAACAATATCAAAGTGCCCGTTGGTCAACGGATCAAAACTTCCTGGGTAGATGGCAACACTCATATTCGCCTCTAGGGTTGTCCTATGTGAAAGAATGAGACCACTTTATCACCAAAGTTCTTACGATCCCATAGGACAAAGGGCTGGTACTCGTCTTTGATCACTTCGGTCCCAGATGATTCGATGACAATGACCGTATCCCGGTGAAAAACCCCGGACACCGATACAGCATCCATAGACTGGTCTGCCAACTTTTTAGTAAACGGAGGGTCAACAAGGATCACGTCAAACGGTGGGCCGCTATACTCTTTTAGAAACTTAAGAACGTCGTACTTCCGTAATGTTACCTGGGACGTCACTTTAAACTGAGATAAGTTCTTACGGATGATCTCGATCGATTTGTCATGTGATTCAACACTCGTGACGTGATTCGCTCCCCAAGACAAGGCCTCAAGGGTTAGATTGCCAGTACCAGAATACAAATCAAGAACTCGAGACTCGTCCCAATAAACATTCAGCTTATTAAAAATGCTTTCCTTCACACGATCCGTCGTTGGGCGGATATGTGACGCTTTAAAAGAAACAAGAGGTCGGCCTCGAAACCGCCCAGATATGATTCGCATACTATTTTCTTATCACGGGATTCCTAAGCTGTCGTCCAGCGAAGGTAGAAATTGTTATCACAAACACAGCGCTACATTTCTTTCTGACCAATGGCTTGAAAGAAGCGTATAAATTTTTCATTACGGATCATATCTGCCTCAGCAAAATGCATCTCAACCAACCCTACGTACACCCTGCCATCATTCGACTTTTTAATCTGGTCGTAGACTTTAACCACGCGCACCGGAGCAACGACTAAGTAGTTTGAAACCGGAAGCCCAAATCGCACTTCCATTTTATCGCCGGGACGCAAACCAGGAGCACTCGATTCGATAAGAAACCCAATACGGGTCAACTTTTGAATCGATCCTGAAAACTGCATCCCCATCCCTTGGCATTGCGCCTCGATCGGATAAGGAGCGACTTTTCGAACCGGCGAATCAGATTTATTTGCCAACGAGATCCTCGGCCTGTTGAATCACCGCAAAAATATCGGCGAAAGGTTTTCCTATAAAAAGATCTGCTCCATGCTCTTGAGCACGCTCTAAGTTATATTCTCCAGTATACGCAGAAATCAGAACAACCTTCGCCTTAGAATTCGGATCGCGCTGTTTTAAGACATCTGGTCCGGTCAGGCCCGGCATGAGGACGTCTAAAAACACAACATCCGGGTTCGCCTTGGACCAAATAGCCAAGCCCTCTGACCCGTTTTCTGCTAAATAAACCTCATGTCCCTTTTTTTCACCAGCCCGCTGAATCGATCTGCGAATCACCGCTTCATCATCAATAACTAGCACTTTCATATCGGCTCCTTCGGCAAGACGACTTCAAATGTTGTCCCCTGACCTTCGGAGCTGTCAAATCGCAGCTTCCCACCATAGCGCTCGACAATCTCGCGACTCATACTTAGGCCAAGTCCGGTTCCACGTCCTCGCTCTTTGGTTGTAAAAAAAGGTAAGAAAATCTGATCACGAATCTTTTTCGGAATACCAGGCCCCGTATCACGAACCTTAATTGTCACATTTCCATCCTGTTCTTTCGTCGAGATCTGAATCTGCCCAGGATCGTCCATCGCCTGACAGGAGTTATTAATCAAATTAAACAACACCTGCTGCAGCAGACTTTTTTGTGCACGAACGTGCAACTGGCTGTCTTCAAGGTTGATATCGACTTTGTGATTATGAAGTGAAACCTTCAACAACGATAAGGTCGATTCGATGAGATCATTCACATCAATTAGCTCATCTTCCGGCTTACCACGATCATCTGCGAAGCTAAGAAGGTCGGTAATAATACTTTGGCTGCGACTAGCGGCTATTTCCACTTCCTTCAGGTCCGAGTAAATTTCAGAATCTTCCGGCACTTCTGACATCAAAATCTGAGACAAGGAACGAATCCCCGTTAATGGGTTATTTAGCTCATGAGCGATGTGACCAGCCAAATGCCCCAAAGCCGCCATTTTTTCATTTTGAATGGTCTGACCACGCAAATCTTCTTTATCCGTGACGTCCAAATAGTGATTCACCAAAGTCGAGACCTCAGATGGCGGCCCCAAATAGACCGGGTAACTTGTCATTTCAAAGGCCTTCCCAGCACGCCGGACCTTCATCGTCTGAGGCTGGCCAGCCTGAATGACTTCGTGAATTCGACAGCCTTCACAAGGAGACGTCCTATTGGCAAAGGACTCATAGCACTTGGTCCCGGCCTGCTGTGGCTCCGAAAAATGAACATTGGATCTAAGAAGCTCATAGTCAGATGTCACAATACAAAGTGGGTCTTCGACACTGTCAAAGGTCCGCTCCCACAGATAAGAGGCCTCGTGCATTTCACTTTCAAGCAACAAGCGCTCGATGGTCATACTTAGAGGCTGAAGCCAGGGGCTGATTTCTTCTAAAAACGTGTCAGTCTGACCAACCTCCAACTGGTGTTCCACGAACAAAGTCACAGGTTGTGCCCCTTGCGAGGCTAATCGAAGTGGCAAAGTTAAAACATGAACAAAAGGCCTCTGAAACTGATTCGCTAAAAACCGTTGATCCTCTGGATCGTTTTGCTTAATCCGAATCGACGTCGGGCCCTGGCCCTCCTCAAGACGGATTCTTTGAACCCGCCCTTTCATTAAACCAATCAACTCGTAGCGACTTCTAAAAGGAAACCCTAAAATAAACTGAGAAATCGAAAATTTTGTCTGCCGAATGTCTTTATTTAATCGTGCAACAACATCTTCTAAAGTCACCGCTTCACCGAGCGATGTTGTTAGCTGCACAAGACGGCGAAGGCCTTTTAAGCTATCTTGCACTTCCTTTTTCGCCGAGTCTTCTCGCTCGGTTTCCCGGTCAACCAAGTCTTCCAACCCCTGGGTGAGCTCTTCGAGTTGGTGATAATTAGAAGTCAGTGTTTGCTTCAGAAGCTGTTGTTTCTTCATCCGATTCAGATCTTTAGAAAAGTGCTCTGCGATCGACAATTTCTTGAACTCTTTTTCGCTAATGACTTTGGAAAAGGGCATCCAATCGAGACTAGCCAAACAAGGGTCATCTTCCCCCCCATAGACCAAAATAGACATCTGACTTGTCTGCAATAGGCTTTGCACTTTATTTTCCCCAGGAAAGTCCTTTGAGGAAAATAAGCACAGATCAATCCCCTTCTTTGGATCTTCGATTTCGGGGTCCACAAGAATAAAAAGATCATCCTGATTCAGATGCTTGGCTTCAAGGTGCGGAGATACCCAGACTAAAGCCGGGCTGGATGCGTCCGATGACATGGGTCTATGTCACCGCAGAAACGAAAGACTGTCAAAGTGATGAGTAGAGACCCAGACGATCCTTATAAGTTTGCATCTTGGACGACGACTTCACCCGGGAAATAGTAATCGACCGAAACTTCAAATTGAATCTTTGAATGTTTGCAGTCGGGGCCCGTATCGTTATCCCCCGTCACCACAAAGCCGAACTTTGGAGCTTCAGAGTCACGATCCAAAGCAATTCGTTTAATGATTAAAGGATCAATGTCCAAGACAATCGATCCCGTTTGCTGGGTCAGCGGAAACGAACAACTCGATACACCCTCTCCCCCCCCGAGGCAATAGTCGTATCGGTCATTATTATTGTAATAAGAACCCCATTGAAGCCCAACAAGGCTTTCCCACGAGTACGAATACAAGTTAACCATCTGAGGCATTCCGCTTACAGATTCAGGCAAACTAAGCGGCGACAAAGCCGTCATCCCTTTGTGTGTATCAGGATATCTTGAGTCCCCCTCGACAGCCCACCAAGCATTCGAGGCTAAGACGACACCATTCATAGTAAAGAAAAATTGGTCATCATAGGTGTATTTTTCGTTTTGGGGAAAGTTCATGCGCATATCACAGATAACGGCGTCTGCAGGCAAGTCTTCGACGGTATAAACACTTTCACGTCGTGCCTGAATCCAGTTGTTTCGGGCCACAAGGTTATCATCTTGCCCAAAAGGACAGTTCAGCGATTGTTCTTCAATCATCACAGGCTGGTTGGCAAGACGACGAAGCCGCCCCAGCTCGGATGCTTTTTGACAGTTCTCCACAACTTCTTCAACAGTTGGCTCGCTTTCAACCGGGTCCACAGGCACATCCGGAGTGTCGATGACCTCAGAGTCCGGCGCATCTAACGACTGACTTGGGTCTTCCGTCGGCTTGAAGTCCACTTCTGAGCAGTTTTGAAAATTAAAAAGAAGAACGGGTATCGCTAATCCGTACAGAATGACATTCTTCATTTTGCTACTCGGCTTAGATGCCATAGATCGATTCCCCTATTCTTCCCTTTTAAATTGCAACCAAGGTGCCAGGCAGGAATCGACCAGAAGCCAAACAACTGTCATAGAATTAGAATTCATCTAATAAATCGACGTCGTATTTTAAGACGTCCAACTAACAGTATCAGTTTGATACAGAGGCCATATCCTGCAAAACATCGACCCAGCGACGGAAGCTTTCACTTAAATCGTATTCAACAATATCGGCGATCAAAACTGTATCATTGCCCTCGACCGCGACAACAAGCTCGGTCAAAACATCCTGAAGTCGACGCTCTTCTTCTCGCCATCGGGTTTCAAGTTCTGGCTTTAATGACAAAAATTCTTTGGACCGCTGCAATCCCTCGGTGAGCCACTGCACCACCTCAAACAACTGCCCCAAATCTAAATCGTCAGACCCGGGCTCCATCCCTCGAAAGCCCTCAGCCAAAGCTTCGCAATTTCGCTGACACTCAACCAAGCCGTCAACAAGCAGCTTTAAGGTGTCTTTTGTCATCTCTTCCAACGAGCGAAAGACGAATCGAAACTGTCGCACATCCGCTATTCCCGCACCTGCATATTGCTTTTCGGCCTCATCATCAAGCCGAACACCATCAACCTCGATCTCGCAAAGGTAAAGCCCCTTATGTTGATGCTGTTCCTCGATCACATGAATCAGCTCGGACAAAGTTGTCTGCTGCTGATAGTTCGCCTGAACGGTATTTGAATCCAACTCGATAACTGTCATAAAAAGTAGTCCTTTGATTTGTTTTCTTCGGCCAGCAATGCACGACACACCAACGCAAGTTCGTCATATGTTTTCGCCGTCTGGTCGAAAACCGTTTGAAGCTCGGCAGGTGATATTCGAACCTTTTGTGTTAAAAACCAGTTCACAAGCGGTCGAACCTCGGGAACGAATCGAGCCACCTGGTGAAATATTTCATCGGCCTCTAAAAGAATATCCAAGGCCGTCCCCTTTTGAGGGTTCTGGCGAACCTGTTCAAGTTGTTGTTGCGCCAGTTCGCAGGCCTCAAAAATGCGTTGAATGCCTAATGCGATCTCACTTCTTTTAGAAGCGGGAAACGGAGCTCCAACATACAAGGCCTGAGTCAACTGCCATGCATAGTCATCCAACCGAAATCCCCTTAATTGAAAGCGAGACAACCCATTATCCTCACGAAGGATCACTGGCTGTATAGCTGGCTGCCCCTCCAGCATCGTCGTCGCCTGATCGATGATTTGCTGAACATCAACTTCGTCGGGAGAGCGATACCATAGCGCTCGGCTTCCTGATGCCAAAGGGCCTGTCTCCCAAAAATTTACAGATGGAAACGTCACATTAAGTGTCTTGGTTGAAACTAAGGATGCCATATGCACCATGACACTATCTGGGGCAATCAGTAGCGCTGAGTTTTTAATCAAACTAAAATGGTCTTCTAAAGGAATTTCCCCGACGAGATTGATCAAATGGGGCGACGAAACCGCACCCTGTACGGACGAACCGACCGTTTCGTCCTCGGGACCCCCGACCAATACCACCGGATTTGATCGTCGATCCGTCAGACCTTGAACAAGGGAGATCAGACTTTGTTGAGTCATGGATTTCGACGCTTCGCTGGCTGCCACGTGCACAACAATCGCATCAGGATAGTCCAACGATTGGCTTGGCATTACTTCTGACTGAAAGTCTTCAGGGATCAGCTCAACCCCACAGACTCCTGCAAACATATCGATGACATGAACACGGTTGTAACTGTTTGCCCCGACTTGAGAATAAAAGTACGAAGACGTATCGTCAGGCACATCGAAAAAACCATCTGAGTGCCTTGTATAACCAACCACTCTTTGCGGATCTCCACCCGACACCCGTCGAGTGACATAACTTGATAGCGGAGAGAAGCTAAGATTTATGACAAGATCATAGGACTGGGCGACCAGCTCGGAAAGACAGTTTTCGATCAACCTTAAACTATCATCAAGGCCATCATCGCTATCCCAGATCGGTTTTAGAATTTGCTTTACCGGAAATACCCGAGCCGTACTAATAGCATCCAGCCCTCGGGTGGCCGCTTCAAAGCGATCGCGCACCAGTAGGTCGATCGTTGCCTCTGGGTAAGAGCGACGTAGGGACTTTAATGCTGGCCAGGTTTGGTAGATATCACCGAACCGTGCGAGTTGCAGGACCAGAATCTTCATGGTTTAGCTGCTCCTTGATGATGGACTCTAAAATCTTCATGTTTTCTGTGGCTTTGTTAAAACCTTTTGAGGCCTGCATTTTCGATGAGGCTTCATCAAGTTTTTTTATCAAAGCCTCTAGTTGTCTGGCTTTTTCATCGTTCATCTTGTTCTCCGTTCACTGAGCTCTTTCGCATAACGAATAAGTCGGTGTTGAATTTCACTTTTTTGAAAGCTGTGATCTAAAGCGACATCCAACTGCCGAAGGTAATCAAAGTTGTCGACCAACTTTGAGGTCGACCAGTCAATTTCCATACCTCGACGGACACGATCAAAAAGGTTCGGATCTTCATCGACATGAATTTCCGTAACTAGTTTTTGATGCATCTTTTCTAAACACTCCGCTGGGTTGTGGTGTTTTCTTAGTGTTCGACTGATGTGCACCATCGATTCGATCGTGGTTTGTTTTTTAAAAGAGTCTGCTTCAATGGACTTAAGCCACTTCGAAAACCGATCACTATCCATCGCCCCCATCAAAAGGTAGACTTCCTCGATTAAGTGCAAAGCCACGTCTGTTCCCATAGGCTTATGCGACCCGTCTAGCAGACGTTGAGTCGACAACATCGTTAGAAGTCGGCTTGCCTCGAAAGACCAGTCCGACGGACTGCAACTGATCTTTCGCCAAAAACCAAAAGGCGTCGTCTTAACTAGACTCATCGCACACTCGTCTTTTGTTTGCTCGGCTAACACATGAAGTCCGTCCAATGTTCCCCGGTAAAAGTGGCTTAACGCAAGTCCGGCTAGGTCTCCAGGTATTGCTTGGCGACATTCAAAAGTTTTGCGTTCGCATCCATCGGCACGATGCGCACAAGGGAAGCATTCAATTTTAGGTTCAATAATCAAGCTATGATCTTTGTAAACCCCTGTTTTTCGAACATCAGCACTACCTAAAGCAAGCTCTACAATCTTACAGCTGGTCCCTGCCGCAAGGTGCTTTATACTTGTATCGACGGTCAGTAGACACTTTGACTGATTCAAAAGCGCAGTGACGCCTCCTAAAGACAACAAAGCCATCTGCAAGTGAAGCCCTCGAGCCTGAAGCTGACCGTAAAGGCTTTGAATTTGATCAGCCTCAAAGGGCGCTCCAATCAGAGTGATCGAGCTATCTTGATTTAAACTTTGAAACGCAAGCAAGGCGTCCCCAAGGCTTGTGACGTCCCATTCTTTACGGGAATCAAAACTTGTTGCCTGAACAACCAAGCCTTTTGTTTTTAGCCCCAATGAACGTACTTCGTCTTGAAACTGAGGCTCTTCGTCAAATCGACATCGAAGATCTTCAGGCTGTATTTGAAGACCTAAGCCGCCAGCTAGAGCGTCGTTATAGTGAAACACATTAGCCCCGCCAAGGGTGACATGATCTTCTAGGTATCGAAACCAAGGCGAAAAAAAATCGGAACGGTCTTTGTTATCAATTGTTAATCCATAGACCTCTTCAGCCTCAATCAAGTCAGTCAGGTAGCCGCTTAACTTGTTTTGAGTCATATTAACAACGTAGTCAAAATGACGCTGGTTTAGGTCTTCGATCTGCCAGCTGAGCTGATTGACAGCGGACAACAGTGAAGCCGAACGATCTAAACAGGCATTTTGATATTGCTTTCGATCGAAGATATGAATTTCAGAAAACCACTGCTTTAAAATGGGCTCTGCGACTTTCGCATCTGAATTAATCAAAATGTGAAGTTCAACATCGGGATGTTCACGCTTCATCGCTTGGTAAAGCGGCCGGTGCATCAACAGATCGCCTAGTCTTAGTAAATCAACGACAAGCATTTTCATTTAACCAGCTCCCTCAATATCTTTACAAACGGACGTAGCCCTGAACCCTTTGGAACCGCTTCGCTAAGTTCTTTGATCGAAGCCAGCTGACAGGTTTCAACTGTGGCATGGGACCAACTTCGCTTTTCAACAAGAAACCGAAAGGCCTGCTGACTTCGAAAGTTAAGGTGATCTTGTAAGTCATATGCCCACTTAGGGAAGATGTGACGAACCGAAGGGATCTGAACCAGTTGATAGTTCACCCCAAGTAGTCTCGCCTGCAAATGCTGCAAAGCCCCCTTGTCTTCTTGCGATAGGACTTTGAGCTCTGCGTGCCTCAACTCCATACCGTGAGTCTTTTTGATCCATTCACATATCGGCCCATGACCATCGATAGCGATGATATGTAAATCTGGAAACCGCTTTACGGCTTCGACCAACTGGTAACCTGAAGCTAGACCAATAAATAAAAGAACATCTGTCGAGGGGTGTACATCTAAGCCGTTAACAAAGCTGACAGCTTCTTTTCTGGGATCAATTCGCGATGACAACAGGCGATTGTTCCACTTTAAAATTGGGTCTCCCGACCTGGCTTGCTCAACCTTTAGCATTCAGATGATTCTCCCCATTCTTTTTGCATTTGCTCTTCAACTTGGCGTAGCAATTCAAGGCTGAGTTCATCTGTAGGTTGGTTAAGCAAAAGACGTTCTAGTTCTGTCGCTGCATTTATATATTGTCCTGAATCAAAATAGACCTGGGCCAAAAGACGCCCCATGTCTGTATCATCCTGGTGCCAACTCATATAAGTCTCTAGACGACTAACAATACGAGCGGTCTTGTGATCTTGAAATGCCCACTGAATAGCTAGCTTTAATGCCGTCGGGTTGACCGAGTTCAAGTCCAGAGCACGCTCGATATTAGCCCATGAAAGCTCATGATCACCAAACTGACGGTGAACCAAGGCCAAACCGATCCATGCCCGGTCGTTATGCGAATCTTGCCGACTCGCTTTTCGATACCAATGAAGGGCCTTATTCCAAAGTCCTTTTTGAACCTCAAGCGTTCCAAGGTTGACTAACAAAGCAACAGACGACGAATTAATCTGGTAGGCCAACTGATAATGAGCTTCAGCTTGATCGACCTGCCCGGACTTAAGAAACAAATTTCCAAGCTCTTTGTGAATCGAAAAAAGATAGTCCGGATGGTCTTTAAATAGAGTTAGGCAGGACTGATAGGACTGAATAGCGTCCTTAACCTGGGCCAAGTCGGTCTGTGCATGAGCTAACTCGAACATGGCAATGGGATCGTTCCAGTTTTTAGCCACCTGCTGAAAGCAGGTCGCAGCCCCTTTCAGGTCGCCCGTTCCACGCAGGACTTGCCCCATCCAAAAAACAGCCATCGGGTGCTCGTCGTTGGTAGCCATATAATCGGCCAACAAAGACTTTGCCGCATGGAATTCTTGCGCATCGATCAAGGTTTTAATGTTAATTAAAGAGGCTGAATCCGTTGCTCGAGTTGAACGAGATTGATTCGCTTGCTTTGAACTATCGACGACAGGACTTCTGTCCTGCTGAAACATTGGATCCATCCTAGACCCTCCTACTGCCTACCTACTACAGCAAAGGAGGTGCCACCTTCAGATGGAACAGAAGCTCCACCAGACCGGGTAGATGTTGCCGATTTGACTTGTGCGAAGCTTCAAACGTCAAAACCTTGACGTAAAAAAACAAAACCTCCAAGTGCTTGGCGACTATCCCCAAACAATTGAAGGTTTAATTCGATCTTGCTTTGCGACGAAAGCGTAGCAAAGCTCGTAAAAATCTTAGAATCAGGCCTCTTCATCCACGCGGCGATGCTCATCAAACTGACGATACCCACCGACAGCTTTGCGCCCCATTTTCACCTGGCGTAGCTCGACCAACATCTTAGACTTTTCTTTTTCGATAAACGAAAGAACCTCAAGATCTTGCGCTAAGATACGCTGAACGACGTCTTCTTTTTCACGTAAGGCCAAAGAAATAGCCTTCTTACCACTTTCTGTGATGTGGCCAGGCTCTAAAACTTCACGGTTAAAGTCTTCAATCCGAGCATCCACGTGACTAACAAGCTCAAGCAGCACTTCACGAGCGTTATAAAACTCGTCAAGGTGGTCAAAGCGGCCTTCACTTAAACTTGTGATTTGTTCTTCGTTTAAACGATAGAACTTAAACAGGTAATCATTCTTCTCATTTAGTAGATCTACAATCCTTTGCACCCTATCCCTCCTGGTTCTATCGTTGTGGCGAATCTTCGCGTTTTAGTTTTTCAATGGCTTCCTGCCATCCGGTATGCAATGTCTGCATCACTCCAAGGGCATCTTCTAATGCCTTTTTATCAGAGTGAATGTTTCCTTTGGTCAGCTGGTCTGTGACAAACATATACAGCTGCTCAAGGCTTTTAGAGATCTCACCACCCACCTCGTGGTTTAAGGTGTTGTTAAGTTCTAAAACGATGTCATAAGCGCGCCCAATGTTGGTCCCTCGAGCGGCAATATCGTTTTTTTCAACGGCAACAATAGCCAGCTTGATAAACTTGATCGCCCCTTCGTAAAGCATAAGCAGTAGCTTTTCCCGACTTGCGCTTTGTATGGATGTTTTCTTGTACTTCTGATACGGATTACTCACCAGCACTCGCTCCTTGACAGCATTCGTTTACTTTTCGGATCTTTAACGTTTCATACTTAGTCATCAATTTCGTTTCCTATCTAAAGTCCTGGGAAGGCACCGCCGCCTCCACCAAGCGCAGCGATTTGGCCACGCTGGTTGTTCAAACGCGCCATGGTTTCTTCAAGGTTGGCAAACTTACGCTTTAAGCTAACTTCTTTGCGCTGTAGTTGGCGCTCTTTGTTGTCGATTCGACGATTGGCCTGATCAATTCTATTTCTAAGACCGCGTTTTCTGTTTGAAAGTGGACCAAAGGCTCCGTCTAGCAAAGTTCCAACACTTCGGCGAAGATTCGGTACGAATCCCGTACTAAACCCATCACCAGCAAAGAAGGCACTGACGGCATCAGGGTTCGACGCTACAATTTGGTTAAACTTATCCTGGCTAAATTCTAAGGTACCACTTCGCGTAAATTGGATACCCAACTGGCCTAATCGCTTGATTGGCCCAGCGATACCCACCTGAGTTGATTGAACCAAGTTTCTAAGACGGTTTTCAATGGTACGCAGTAAGCTATCACCACCTAAGGTTCGTGTCGTGTCCGAGTTCTCGTTCAGCGAGTTTTGCTCTTGAATGAAACTGAATACCTTGTTCATCGCATCGACAAAGTCTTTCACCCTGGTTTCGACCACTTCACGGTCTTCGCTGACCGAAATATTGACCTGTCGACCCGGGCTGGCCTGCCGAAGGTTTAAAGTAACCCCTGGAATCAAGTCTGTGACGGTCGTATCACCCACTTCAAAATCAATCCCATCAATTTTTACTTTTCCGTTCTTGGCTGCGATTTCTTTATCAAAGTAGACATCCTGATCACCATCAAGGAAGTACAAAGTCGGATAGCTGACCTCGTTGTCTTCACCCAATGCGTCTCCAGATAACATCAACCGAAAGGGTGCATCCGGCTCGTCACGGTCATTGATAACCAAGGCACGGATCCCCAAGTTTGAATTGTTAATGGCACGAGCGACGCCATCAAGCGTGCTGTTCTCACCAGAGATGTAAATTTCCTTATCGCCATCTTTGGTTTCGAATTTGATATAACCGGTACCTATCTCGGTGCGGTCACGATCAGGAAACCCGTTGGTGACTGCGGCAGCTTTTTGAGGAAGGTCGACGACTTCAATGTTATAGCTACCTGTTTTAGCCGCCTGTGGATCAACTGCACCCGTGACGATCGAGGTGTCACCACTATCTAGTTTTAAATCGTTAAACCCGCGCACTGAGGCCAGTGATGAGATAGATTCTTGAATCGAGCGCACGCGTCCTTCGAGATCTGTCACCAGATCCATCTTGGCTTGTGTATTACCCAGCTTCCGCTGTTCACTGCGAATAGGTTCTCGCTCAGCATCTAACAGCTGCTCGACAATATTCGGCGGTAATCCTGAGGCACGTCCTATGCCAAAATTCATAACGAATGCACTCCTTGCACTTATAGTTTAACGCGAACCCTATAAGTCAGTGAGTCAATAATACGTCGACCTCACCTAAGACGAGGCGGCATATTTTTCCGTATTGGTGCGGCTTTGCGGACGATAGTCGGAAGTTTGACAGACCAATGAGTCCTTGCGTGAACAACTCCGGCCAAAGCTTGTCAAAACCTCAACGGCATCAGAAATTCAGGACTTATGGCAAGCCCTGATTAGCGCTTTCATTGGAGCTAAGTTCTAGTCGCAGTTCTGCGGAAGAGCAAAAGGCTTTGACCTGTTTGTCGTTGGCCAGTTTTCGAAGCCTTTTACCGAAAGAAGAATAAACTGTGACCTTTGGTTCTGGTCAAAATTGTTGTCGCTGACAAGAACCAAGCTTCCTGAACCATCTGGAAAGCGTGGGCCGTAGGCGATTCCCTCCAGACTGTCCAATGATTGAAAACCGGGTGTCAGATCAGACAAAATAGTCGAAAGGTCTAAGAACAAAGATTTCTTCAAGAAGTGAACCTTAGACTTATCTACATCACTCAACGAAAACTCGCTTTCGATGTTCGTCGCATCCTTTGTGTCTACTTGGAATAGCCTATGAATGTTGACGTAACTTCGAGCTCCATAAAACAGATGCGATGTTCGCTCCAGGGCAATAAGCCGATCATCATCAATGGCAAGTAGGTCTGATAGCCCGACGCTTGCAGATCGAACTCGCATTCGATCTGATTGGACCATTTCTGGATAAACACTGACTTTATAGGCAAACTCTCCGACTAACTTCGGAGGAGTCACCGATATATCATATTTAAGAAGCCTCACATTCGCCGAGTTTTCGAAGTCCGACCGCTCACCGTCTTGGTAAAGTGGGTACTCGTTCGCTGTGTAGAGGTACTTTCCTGAAGGGGTCACAGTCAGAGATTCAAAGCCTCCGTTTTGACGGACACCAGAAACATCCGGACGGGACTTAAACTTTTCGGGAACGGAAAACTCACGAACCAGCTTATAGCTAGGGTCAAACTCCATGATACTCGGCTCACGGTGTAGTCGTCCCGCATCGGGGTGTAAATTTCCCTCAGAAGAAACAAACAACCGAGCCCCAGCTGTGGCTATTCCTTCGGCATCCAATAACCACCGAGCAAAAGGTCTGTCTGAAGAATCCTTTAGCAAAATCGTATCTTCCACCTCAACCTGAAGCCCTTCACAGCTCAAGCCAAATCCAAAACGATGAATGTGTGGGTGATATCTGTCATCAGAGACGGCAAACAACGACTGATCTGAAGCCATGAACGCCCCTGACAACCCACCAACTCTAAGCCCACTGTGAAATGTGTCTGTCGACAAATTCGCATCACCCACAACTCGAATATCAGGAACCCCTGCAAACAGCGACCCACACACGACCAACGAAAAAACCAGAGTAAAGACTTTCACGATAACCCTTCCTTAACTACCAACATTTCCTAATAGACCTTGATCAGCCATACTTTGCTCTTCAGCACGAAACAAATTCATCAACTTCTCGGAGAACTCTCGGCTCATATACGGACTTAGCTCGGAGTAGAACTTATCCCGCACCTCTTCAAGCTCTCTTTCAGACATAAGCCCTTGAATCACCGACTGCTCCGCCTCTCTCACTTGGGTATAGAAATACTGGACATAATCCAATACCCCCGAAGCTTCTACTCCATCGAGCCCTAAGGTCGACTGAACCTGAGCAAGCATATCCCTTTCAAAGACCTTTTGAGTCGCCTTCGCAACCACCTCTGGTTCCATATCCTGAACCTGGTTTTTCCACTTGCGAGCAACACCAACATCTGGGACTAACACCCCCGAATCTAGCTGTTCACCACTGGGCTCTGGCAAGGCTTCACCTTCCTCCTGAACCGGCGTCACATTTAAACTGTCGCTCGGCTGGCTTGTCACATTTAACGTATGATCAATAGAAACCCGTTCCAAATCGTTAGACTGTTCGCTGTCACTTAAAACAGACTCAGTTTTGACGATCTCGAGCTCACTTCCATGATCCAACGGCACCAGAACATATAGTGCAGCCACAGCCACAACTAGGTAAACCAAGTTTGATTTCTTCATCCCTGTAACCTCTTAACGCAAAAAAGCGCGACGAACTCAAAGGCTGTCGCGCTTCTATAACTAGGCAAATCAGAACAATTCACCCAACAAATTTCTTAGCGGTGAGTGAACCACAAAAGAACTTTGTCATATGGCTCGTTACGATCTGTGCGGTAAACGAAAAGTGGCACGTAGTACTCACCTTCGGCCCAAGAGTAACGGAACTTGCTTTTATCAACATAAAGTTGACCGTCAGCAGTATAGTAGTTACCAGCGCTTCCGCTAAGTTCAGTCTTGTAAGTCTGACCAGCAACTTCAGTGTAGTAACCGTTTAGTAGGTTTACTGAATCGTAAAGACGAACGCCCTTACATTGTGTTCCACGAATGTTCACCCAGCATTTGTCGCCAGAAGTACATTTAGTGTGAACTGTACCACCACAGTTTTTAAGGAATCTTGGGCTGTCGTGGTTAACATCCTGTTGGCCGCTGAAAGCCAATGCTGAACTTGTAGCTAGCGTCATAAGTGCGACGATTAGTGATTTCATATTTATTCTCCTCTTTTTATTGTGTCTCTTTTTTACTGCTCAAGAGCTTACTCGCTAAACGAGCTCCTTACAGAACCCGCCAAAATCCCTCTGCGACTCTTGATTCGCGGCGAACGTAACGCAGGTCCCGGACGAAATGGAACCGCCAAATTTCTTTTGTAAGGTTTTCTAGAGTCAACAAGGCGGATTTGTAAAATTGGGATAACGATACGGACCAAGGAACGCTGTGCCCTGAAGCCGATTCAAGAGACTTGTAGATATCACAGGTCTACACCTTGTCCATTGCGAACAAATATGCGGATGTGGGATGATTCCGCCGAGGCAGGAGAAAGCACGTATCGCCCTGCACCTTATTAGAGGTGCGCCCCTGGGAAGGCTAAAGGTGATAGTAAGTGCTGACATGGGAATAAAGCTTTTGACCGAAGTCAGAAGCTTGGACAGCTGACGGAGAGGCTGCGGTCCATAAATTTAAGGGGCTCCAGGTGAGATACTTTTGTTTTGTATCGGCGATCTCAGAGACTTTCCGTAAACACGCTCGCATACAGGCGAAGGCGATACTATTTGTTCTTTCAACACTGTTTGCCTTAAGCGCTCAAGCAAGGTTAATCAATCCAGTCATCATTGAACCTTCGGATATTCTTTTCCAAAACTTTCCAGAGTACATCTATCGGAACGGCCAGCTGGTTGAATCCACAAAGCCTTTTAGCTTCACTTATATAGACCGTCGAGGGGCTAAAAGATCTGTTAAAGGATATTTGCGCCCAGGAACAGAGCTTCTGCTTAAAACCCTTGTTGAGAAGAAAGCCGCAAATCCCAACTTCAACTTCCACTTCTTGAGCTCATGGCCCCAGGCGAAACTATTTGGGTTTCTTACCGCCTTAAATTCAGATCAGCTACCCATCATCGACACCATCGGTTCCGCATTCGGAAGCGAAGTCATCCAGGCCTATAACAGCTTAAAAGGCAATCAAAACGGCAACCTAAAAGACATTGGCCTTTTCCACCCGAGTCGTACACATTACCAATCCCTATGGACGTCAATTAAAGGAATCGCAAGTAAAGGCCTATCCCTGAACAAAGACGATCTTATGAAGCGAATGGGAAAAGGACCTGACCAGGGCATAAACACAGCGATAATGATCGACAGTCACGCCAAGAACGTCGTCAAACATCAGCGAGATAACGTGGTCGTCCCTGCTCCAAGCCCATGGAGAAACGAAAAGTTCAAAGCTAAGTTTGCAAACGCTGTGAAGCGCCCATTAACAACCTTAGGAAACACTCTGCTAAACCACGAAGTTATTGTGGACAACACGAACAGGTATCGTCAGCTACGAATTTTAGTAGACCTTTTATCCGATGCCGAAAAAACATCTGTTCCAACCGATGTCAGACGCTGGAGCGAACTGCTTAGATACGCGAAAACCCTTTCTTTGGATATTTCCCACTATTCGTTTTTGATTGCGGATGTCTTCAAGGAAGACTCTGAAGATACAGAGGTCCTTATCCTGGGTCGCGATACAGATTTATTCTACGAGGGCGTAAAAACCCTGATCGAACCTCTTGGAATCAAAAGCCATGTGTCCTACATCAATATGAGCCGCCTTATTGCCAGCAAGCCAGCTAGCGATATCATAAAGGCTCTTGAGTACGTCGGTGTTGACATTGAAGGAGTTCGAGCTGGCCGAAAGAAACTTCGTGTCATCGACTCGAATCACACAGGAAGTATCGCCCGAAATATCATTCGTGCCGTCGCCGGAGAACAAGGCGAAAGCCCTCAGTGGCGAGATATCGCATCACGAATGTCCGCCTTTTACTTCAATGTCGTTCGAACCAACCGGATTCCCCTTGAAAGCTGGCCAGACTTCAATACCTATATGGTGAATGGTGGTTTTTTCGAAGACCCTGTTCACCAGGAACGCGCCGGTGGGTACGCATTAATGCGGGGAACAACAGCTTACCTCGATACCTATCGACCGAAGCCCATCCAACGTACTGCTGAAATCCGGGAAGATGGCTCGCTGATTGAGCTTCCGGCGCACCCATCAGAGCTACGAGCTCGTCATGTCTTAGCAGAGCATATTAAAGCCCACTTTTCGTCTCCTGATATTCGGTCTGTATTAAAAAACCGTCTACAATTCGTTCGTAACCAGCCCGGTCATTATCCCGCTTCCTGGCCCGCAAACGAACCTTACTTCGGAGAAGCACCACTAAGCAGAATCATTGACCCAGCTAATCTGGCTGAGGCCATGAACCCCAAGAAAGCCGACAACAAACTTGGGATGTCCTTTTCAAAGCATATCCGTAGTCAACGCCGCCATAACATGCTGCCCTTCACCTTCACCCACTTGCACCCGGACTCATTGACTAGGTGGCATATGTACCGCCCCGAATGGGCCGCAAACGAGACAGAGATTGACCTTGGCCAAAACTTTTTTAAACCTAATTTCGACAGCTCATCTTCGAACTCAATAAACTTAGAACCTTTGAACACGGCCAGTTTACACGAACGTCGAATTGCTGCCGTTCAAGCTCTATCGCGTAGTGCCCGCGGCGAACATCTGGGTGGCAAAACACGTGTGTACGGCGAAGAACTTGCCGAGACCACAAGACGGTCCAATAACCAAGTTACAGACAACCTGTTGTTGGCTAAAGACCTAAAGTTCGACGACTACAACCAGCTTGGTGAGTTTATCAAACACCAGATAATCGATATCTACGTCAAAGAAGTCCGACGAGGTTATGAAAGCGGAGACATTTGGAGAGTCCATAACTATCAAAACGATCAACAACTTGTAAGTGGCGAGTTTTCGGACGCCCAACAGGCTATCGACCTTGAGCAGGACTGGATCTGGTTTTCTGAATGGCTGTTTATGTATCTAAAACATGACTACGACCCGATTCGCCTTGGCGCAAAAGTCCATTTCTACTTTGCAAACTACCTTCACCCCTCGATTGATGGCGCGGGGAAGTCAGCTCGCGATCTAGTCGACTTCGTTTTTCTTCGAAAAGGGTATATGCCACCGGACTGGTCAAGAGTTACAAAAGACGAATATTGGCAAAAAACACAATCTTATGATGACCTACTTGAGTTGATTACAGCGCTATCCGTAAGTGGAGACACCTACCAGTGCAAATCCATTTTTCAGTAGCTTTCTTTTTCAACCTAGCGTTTGGACTTCTCCTTTGTCTACCGGCATATGCGACAGACCTACTCAGGTCTTTATCTGAGCTGAGACAAAAGTCCCCGGAACTATACCACTCAGTTTTATCGCGGCGAAATGTGCTGGACCTTCACCTTCGCGATCAAAAAGCCATTCGACGTCTAAAGAAAAGTGGATTTCAAGAAAAGCAAACCTCCTCTGATCCGCTCGGCTTTGAAGTTCACCGTGCGACAACTTCAACTAACTGGACTGATCTGAATCTGGAGTTTCTTCGAACCGGGTCCTCAGTATGGATTTCAGATAAGCAATTTATCGAGCTTTTGCAGGAAGGACTTTCCGGAGCCATATCTAAACCGGAAAGACTGATTCGGCAGACAGCTCACACAACTCCCCTGGTTTCCTCGAAAGACTTCCGGTCATCTAGCCTGAACGACCAAGTTACAATGCTGGTTGATGAGCTAAATTCACGCCAAGACTCGCAAAGTCGAACTTTGGCGACTCAGCTGGCGGACGCCATGGCCAGGCGCCAATACATACTATCCCACTTTGCTGTCAGCCTATTACCTAAATCAGATCAGCCTTTTGAAACCGCCGACGAGGCTTTAAAACTGTTTGATGCGAGCTTTTTTAAGTCCAACACCTCCAGAGTCATCGAGGAGCTTGCGCTAGGGCTAGACCCAGATCAGGTGAAGGCCTTATATAATTGGCAAAAACCAATCCTCCAGATACTGAAAAAGGGCGCGAAGAAATCAAGTTTGCAATCGGCGGAACATGTTGTGACCTTGATTGAAATGAGTCCCGACCGCGCCAAGTACCGAGGTGACCTAGGGATTGATTGTACTCCTAAGTGTTCACCAACCTATCTTGCCGATTCCGATTTTAGCTTTGAAATGATCAATTCGAAAGGTGACAGTGTTGGTTACCTTTCATTTGCATTAGTTAAAACCGCTAACCAGCAAACGACCACCGCCTACATTTATGGCTTGTCTGGAAAGCGCATTTCCCAAGAACTCACCAAGATCGCCCTATGGGCTATTCCCCGTATCGTATCTAGGATCCTCAAAACGAAAAGTGACCACCTTATCCTGCCTTCAGTTAACCAGACAAACTTATTGTTTAATTACACCTCGCCCAACCAAGAAGTTTCAAAACTTGGGCAGCATGCGAAACCCGTAGAAATCATCTTCGATGACGAAGAAGCAAGAACAACAATCGCCCAGTTTGGAAGCAAGCCAGCTCTAGATCCTGCACTTAATCGGACAGGAAGAATGATTAAAGCCTTAATCTTCGAAGACCTTTCACTACATAGGCTTGATACACACCTTTCACGAACACAAAGTCATCCAACAAGGTCCGATGCTATTCTGATCGGGGCTGAAGGGCACCTATACGGGCAACCACAACAGTTTCTTGAAAGAATAGGTTCAGAAAGTCAGACAGAGGTTTCTGACATGCTCGAGCTAGCCGCCACTTTAGCGAACAAACACCGGCTACCAGTCGCTCAGTTTGAAGATTCCATTCGGCAAAAAGCCATTGAAATCGGCGTTGATCCGTCCAGCCTGATTGGCCGATCCCTATTACTAGAGGGCTATTTTAAGTCCCCCGACCTCTACGACACGAACACCATCAACCAAGTTATCCCCATGTTCACAGAAATCATCTATGGGTACCAAATAACTAAAGCGGTCCGCGAGATCTGGATCTCGCACCATCGTCGCATAGTCAAAGATAGTGAATTTAAGTCTCGGGTTCTTAATTTGATCGAACTATTTGAAACAGACCTTCACAAACCGGCCTATGTTCGAGACCTTTATCAGTCCTCACCCGAGGGCATGCTTGCATTTCTTGCATCCGAGTCAGACGAAGTCCGCAGTTTGATTAGCCAAAAGTTTATTGACTATACCCACCCCACCAATGATGACAGCCGCTACTTGAGGCTTCGAAAGACCGTTGCCCGCTTTAGACTTGGTATTCAATTTAACCCACTCGGTCTTTTCGAAATCTATCACAGCCTGACCGACACCTCTGAGACGCCGAGCAAGTTCGAGCGCGAATTACTAGAAAAAGCTCTTAGCGATTACTTTCGAATATCAAGCTCCAATGACCGCCTGAAGTTTAAAAGTCAAATCGATTTAAAAAGCGCATCAACGACTCAAATCCGGATACTTGTTCGAATCCTTATGAGCGTGCAAGAGGATGCGCCGGAACTTAAGGACCCCCAACTTCTTGATGCTGCGATCCAGCTAGGGATGCATTCAGAAGCATGGCGTTTGATGAAGTCTTCCTTTTGGCTTAAAGACACAGAAAAAGCAGTAAGGTGGATTCAACTGCTTACCTCTAACCAAGATCTACTTCTTCAAAGCAGAATCCATCTGACAAAAACCACCTCTTCAAGTTACTGGCGTGATTTTTTATTGAAGAACCCTTCGGCCTACCATCTACTTTCTGACCAACTTGGAGACTACGCAGACATATGGAAAGTCGAAATTTTCACCAGCCGACATTGGCGAAACGAACCTTTTGCGAGAGATGAACTAGTGAAAATCTCAAGCTCGGCGGACGATCGTGTGCGCAAGTTACTAATAGATAAGTCTGAGCAATCTCGTAACCGGGGCCGGAAAGACGACGCCAACTGGCTTCGTCGCATTGCTAGTGACCAAAACCCATCAAAACTAAAAGAGAGAAACTATGCCTGCTCTTCTCTATTTTAAGGTCTTTTTGCGAGGCACGATTATAACGGCCATTCTATTTTGCTTCATGCAACCGCGCCCCTTGTCGGCCTCCCCGCTATGTCACTCAGCCTTTATCAATCATCCATCCAGCGAAAACCTCGAGAAGGCATTGGTTTCTGGCATCGACAACGAACGTCTTTACCGTGTTCTAGGGCTAGGACGAGCGGGACGTAGTATCGAGCGTTTACTGAAAAAACAAAATATCCGAACCATCGCGGATTTCGTCATTATCCAAGCTCCTCCAAGTGCGGCTCAAAAACGCCAAGGTATAAAGACCAATTGGGTGAATACGGCCGACGGAAAGCTCAGCATAAAAATACATACCGAGATAAAAGGCGACACATTGTGGGTCAACGCCAGCTCTATAAAAATCAAAGATGAGATTGGAACCACGGTCTCACCCATCGGCGCTGTCGCCCCAAACTCGCTGGCATTCCGCGACGCTTTAATTGGGGTCATCATTGGCTCCTTCCAACGTGCGCTGCTGGAGAAAGATATCCAACAAGTTGCTGTCCGAGTCGTAAGATCGGGGAACGGACTGGCCTCTAGAACCTATCTAAGCCTAGGGTTTCAACCCTACACTGAGGACCTCCGCCCCTTGGATTTGGCCGACCTAAATTTTGTCACCTCCATTGGAACGTATCGTGATGGCACCCCATGGTTGAAGGAAAATGGGGATCAATGGGACGTTGAATTGCTCGACCCTGCCGTCGACTTTATAGCCGTCTACCAACTAGACTAGCCCATCAAAATACACCGAACTAAAGCCTAAAATCGGCGAGACGACTTTAGTATTCATAATTCAAATCCGTTTAGTGTATCAGTATGAACATCAAATCGGTAACCCCCAGTATTTCTGCGCGGGAGTCGACGAAGGTGGATCCAAAAAGTCGGGTGAAGTCTGAAAACACATCGCCTGACCGTGACAGTCAAGGACGACAAGAAGGGCAAGAGCAAGCCCGCAAAGATTTCCTTACGGATGAAGAGGAACACGAAGTACTGGAAAAACTTCGAAAGATTTCCGGAATAAAAGACAACGGTCTTTTCGTCGCCGTCGAACGCGTTGGCAGTACCAGTGTATTTAAGATTACAGACCCGACGGGCAAAGTATTACGCCGAATGACCTCGAACGAGGCCTGGACCATGGCTAAAACCATCGAGACAAGTGGCACAAGCACAAAGGGCCGCTTACTAGATAAAGCTGGCTAGAGATCTAGCGGCTTAGACGCCCCTGGTACAACTGATCAAGCTGCCCTCTTATACGAGTTCTTGTCGGCCCGTTAGTGCCATGTATAGACACGGAAATCTCACGCTGATGCCAATCGATATCAAGTAGGCCGAAATTAAACCCACCATAAGCGACGCCGAATCGATACTGATTTGTCCGATCTGGCTCACGAACATGAGTCATCCCGCTTGAAGTAATTTCGACTAAATGATGTTCCCCAAACGGTAAGGATGAGATTTCAGCAAAATGCCTATCACCGCTAATAAGAACGACGCCCTTTGCTTTAGTTCGCCAAATCATATTCAACAACTTGCTTCGAGAATCACCGAAGTTAGCCCACTTTTCTTTACGTGCTGAATCTGGAATAATTTGAAGGCCGGACACGATCAAGTTCACATCGGCCTGACTCGATTCAAGTTCCGACCATAACCAATTCCACTGCTGATCCCCTAAAATATCGTCGTCGACTTGGTGGTACCTGACGTCCAACAAAATCACCTTCGTTTGACGCCCTAGCGGACCGACCGTATAGCTCGCATAAATCCCCCCTTGTTGACGACGAGGACTGTGATCCGGCTCACCAAGAAAATCAAGATACACCTTTTGTGCATAGTCTTTTAAGGCATAATCGCTTCCGGAATCATTTTTCCCAAAATCATGATCATCCCAAACGCCAACGATCGGAATTCCCGAATTTAAAAACCGGCGATATTCAGGGTGAAAGTACTGAAGGCGATATTTCAAATACATTTCAAGGCGAGACGTCGCATCCGCGTATACCGCATCACCACCCCAAACCCAAAGGTCCGGCTGCAATGCTACGATTTGTTCCCACAAAGGCTGTTTTTCAGTTTGACGGTTACACGAGCCAAAAGCGATACGGGTTTTATTCCCTCGTGTTCGGGTCGGCTCGAGCATTGAAAGAGTTGAGCTTGCCTGGGCATAACTTGAGCCGAATAAGGCCGAAGAAAACAAGGTTTGCAAGAAGGTCCGTCTTGAATTCATAAACCTATTGGACCCAGAACCAATCCGATCGTCAATGCTAGGAATGTCAAGATTGTCTAGGTTTATCCGGCGAGTTCGAATACAGATGCAGAAGAGCTTCAGGTCGTTGAGACAGACAAGAAAATAAAAAAAGGAAAGACAGCCTGCCCGCACAGAACTGTTAATCTTTCCCCATCACCTCATCTCTTTATGTTCCCGGTCCGAAAGTACCCCGGAGGAAAACCTCCGGGTAGGTTGGTACCGGGAAAGGAAGGAGACATCCTTCCCCCAGAATCAAAGGACTTATCCGATTAATCTTAGCGCAGCTTGTGGTGCAGCGTTCGCTTGTGAAAGCACACTCACTGAAGCATTCTGTAGAATTTGGTTGCGGCTAAGTTCTGCTGTCGACTCGGCGATGTCGGTGTCACGAATTCGAGAGTTCGCCGAAGAGAAGTTCTCTACTGACACATCCAAGTTGTTAATGGTCGACTGCAATCTGTTTTGGATCGCACCCAGTGTCGCGCGCTGACCGTTTACGTTGGTCTGTGCCTGCTCAAGAACCTCTAGGGATTCACGGGCGCTGTCGCGATCTGAGTAATCAAAAGAATCGATACCAAGTGCATCAAGTGTGACGTTTTGTCCACCAGCATCGAACCCAATTCGATCTTGGAAGTCATCGTTATCGATACCGACTTGGAATTCGAAAGACTCACCAGAACCATCTAGTAGGCGTGTCTTACCGAATCTTGTCGACTCTGCAATACGTTGTACTTCGTTCTTCAACTGTTGAACTTCTTTGTTAATAAAACCACGCTCGTCGTCACCGATTGTATCTGAAGCCGCTTGAACACCTAGCTCACGAAGTCGCGTTAGAATGTTCGAGACTTCTTGCAAGCCACCTTCTGCAACTTGTACCAATGAAATACCATCACCGGCGTTACGTTTGGCTTGTGTGAATCCACGAATTTGTGAATTCAAGGTTTCACTGATTGATAACCCAGCGGCATCATCAGCGGCTTTTGTGATTCGGCTTCCCGAAGAAAGCTGCGCAAAACTTTTTTGCATATTGCTTTGCGACTTAGAAAGAGTGGACTGGGCGTTGATAGACGCCAAGTTTGTAGTAATTGTTAGAGCCATGATAGGTCTCCTGTAGTTGGCGAACGTCCTGCTCTACCAAAGGGCCTAGGAACCTACTCCTAGGACCCCTTTGGGCGGCTGTAATAGCCTGGTTGAACACGTTGGAACAAGAAAAGATAAGACTTAGGTAGACCGGTGTTTGTGATAAATCCGCAGTCACTCGGCTTTATCCCGACCCACTTTGTCCGGGGCTCTTTGCTTGCTACACCCCTCTCATCGTCTAGGTCTGGGCAGACTTGAGTCCAGTCTAGGCAAACTAGACCTTAGTCTAGTTACTACTGGACTAAGGTCTGTGTTTTGAATGTAAGAAGAAATCTACTGGCCTTTGCCAAAATCAAAAAAAACCAGACTAGACCAGACACCTAGACGAACACCCCTAAGACCTTCGACGGATCCTAACGCAACCAGTCTCAACTTAGTGATACGTCACTATTCCGAGACTGATCGCATTGAACGCGGTCGGTCTCGGGAAAGTGACGTATCACTTATTCACGGATGTGGAGTGATTTTATAGGCCGGCGGTGGCGGCGACTTGGGGGTTTAGATCCAAAACGGTTTCCAGGGATGCTATCGCCGTGTTCACACGCGATACCACCTGTGGTTCTTTGGTCTGAGTCAGTAAGGCCATCAACAGCTGTAGCGTATCGTTTATAATAGAGTATTCAGCTTCTCCGAAGGCCAGTTCTGTGACGTCTCCAGGGTTTGCTGAGTTTGATAGACGCTGAACTAAATCATTTCCAAGCACAGTGATCAAGCGAGCTGCAATCAACACGGCGTCCTTATTTGCCGAATCGCGAATCACAGACTGAAGAACTCCAATTCGTCCCAAGCTGGCAAACTGTTCAAAGGCCGACTGAAAGTCCGCTGCTAAATCATCGTTCTTCGCTTCTGGGGCCGACGCAGCCACTAGCCGCTCAAAACTTGCCAACGACGAAACCTGACCCAAAGATTGAATGGCCAACTGCCGTGCGCGCTGACGTGAATCCGACAACGCTTCATCTATTAATGTGTAAAAAATGATATCCGGAATTTCACCCGACAAATGTCGTCGCGTGAATTCAAGGTATTCTTTCGAGTCCAGTTTCGACGACAACAACTTCGAACGCCAAGCATTCATAACGACCTGCTGATCCGCTGTTAAACCAGCCTCGTTCACCACCTCTTCTGTCGCCGTCGGATCCGCTTGAGTATAGGCTGTCGCTACGAAGCCCGTCGAGCGCACGCCTTCGGCTTCTGCCGCTTCTCGCTGAAGCTCATCAAAAGCCTGAGCTTCTGCCTCTAGCTCTTGTTGCCGAATCAGTTCCATCCGACGGATATCAGCCTGACGCTTCTCCTCTTCTTGCTTCGCTTTTTCCTCTTCAGTTTGTTCGCCCTCTTTCTTTTCTTCTTTAGCATCCTTCTTCGAAACCTTTTTCACCTTCTTCTTTCTGGTCGTATCACCACGAACAGCAGCCGGCTGCTCCGCAGCGGTCTTCACGATCGGCTGAAGCTGACGCCGTTCAAAGCGGCGGTTTCCTAATTGCGACAGTCTTTGCTGTGACTGTGCTCGATTCTCTTTTAAGGCTTTAATTCGATTATTAAAGTGACGGCTTCCAGATGTCCCTTGCTGCCCGCGATCCGCTTGGTAGCCTTCTCCCGACAACCAACCGGCCGATTGCGTGCGCCCCGGACCCGAAAAATTAAAATGGCTCAGTAAGCTCATTAGCCCGATGGCAAGTATTCCTAATATAATGACTGGCTTTTTCATAAAGTGCTCCTACCCATCAATAAAGCA
>NYZX01000057.1 GCA_002686065.1 Pseudobdellovibrionaceae bacterium
ATGTCTTGTTGTCTTCTGAAGTGGACGCCTACAAAAAGAAACTAAAAGACAGCGGCTTGGTGGATGAAATCCTTTTGAACCTTCGTGATCGAAAAAAATTGATATCCGACCGCAATGCCTTAGTTGAGCACATGATCGACGAGCGTGTTCTTGATTCAGAAGTGAAACGCCAAGGCCTAGAAGTCACCATCGAGCGCATCGAACAGGAAATCCGAAAAATTGCGAAAGACAACGGCATTACCAGAAACCAGTTAAAAGCGGCTCTTCAACAGCGTGGTGTTAGCTTTTCTGACTACCAAGATTTTATTCGAACCACTTTGCAGCGAAAGTCTTTGGTCGATCAGGAAGTGATTTCTAAAGTGAAGATTTCTGATGATGATATCACCTCATATTATATTTCCAAAAAGGGTGCTAAGAACTCGCAAATTTTTGAGTACACCTTGGCCCATATCCTGTTTCTTGAAAGCAAGGGTGGTGACCAAGCCGCATTGAACAGGGCCCTTAAAGTGCTTGATCGCCTAAAAGGCGGCATGGCCTTTGCCCAGGCAGCCTCACAATACAGTGAGGATCCAGGTTTTTCTCAGGGAGGAAAATTTGGAACATTCAAATACGGGGAAATGCGAGACTCGTTGGAAAAAGCTGTAACAGGGCTTGCCATCGGGGAACCGTCTAAAGTTTTAAGAACCCGTGGCGGTTATCACATCGTTCAGGTTGTGAAAAAGACATTGGTGGCCTCGCCCGAGCTTGAGCGCGAAAAACAACAATTGCGGGCCGAGCTGATGCAAAAAAACGTAACAGCACGACTACTGANTTGGGTTGAACAAAAACGCAAAGACAGTTTCATTCGTATTAACAAATAGAGGTAGTCCGTGGCCGATGGCCCTCTTAAAATCGTAATTACCACCGGTGACACCGATGGTATCGGAACCGAGGTTGCTGCCAAGGCCTTAGCCAAAGTTCGCCCAAAGCGAGGCGTTCAGTTTTATTTATGGCGCAGCAAAAAAATGGATGCTCGGTTTTTGCGACGAATCGACGGGCCCTTTAAAAGAAAGACCGTGCTGACTTGGGCCGAAGCTTTAAAAGAAGACTTCGATTACAAAACCCTGATTGATATTGATTCGAACCTATCCCCAGTGAAATGGGTCGAAACCACGGCCAAATCTAGTCTTCACCAACATGTTGACGCCATGGTAACAGCTCCACTTTCTAAGACCTTGATGGCCAACGAAGGCGTCAAGCAAATCGGCCATACCGAGCTACTTCGGAAAATCACCAAAGCCGATCATGTCTTTATGTCTTTTATTGGCAGCGAATTTAGTGTGGTTTTGGCGACCCCTCATGTTCCTGTTCGACGGGTTTCGAAGCGACTGACGCCAGAAGTCCTTGAGCAAGCCATTTTGGCGGCGGACCGAGTTCGCGCCATGCTGCCATCAAAACAGGCCAAGCTGCCTCTGGGCGTNCTGGGGCTAAATCCTCACGCNGGTGAAGGGGGCTTGATTGGGGACGAGGAAATTCAGCTGAAACCCGTTNTACAAAAGCTGAAAAAGCGAAAGGTCCAACTAGAAGGTTTTTTGGTCCCAGATGCTGCTTTTTTNCCTGAAAACTTTAAAAAATACTCGGTTTTCGTTTGCCCCTACCACGACCAGGGTTTAATCCCTTTTAAGTTGGTTCATGGTCAAAAATCAGGTGTCCATATTACGATGGGACTACCTATTATCCGCACCAGTGTTGATCATGGAACGGCAAAGAATATNTTTGGTATGAACAAGGCCGATCCTGGTTCCATGATCGATGCCATCAATTGGGCCATCACCTTGGCGAAAAAAGACCGAGGCCAATAACATCNGCCCGACCACATTTAAGGAGTACTAAAATGGTCATGAATCCTGTGATTTTTCGTGANTACGATATTCGCGGTGTTTACGAAAAAGATTACGATCTGGCGTTCGCCGAAAACCTGGGCCGTGCTTATATCCGATTTCTAAATAAAGACCGTGGCCTTGATACCTTCAAAGTGGCCATCGGTTACGATGCCAGGCTTTCTAGCCCTCCCATTAAAGACGCCTTGATTCGTGGATTGGTTTCCTCTGGAGCTGAAGTTTTAGATCTTGGTTTGATCACTTCACCAATGAGCTATTTTGCCACCTTTACCGTTCCCGATATCTCGGGCGCCATCATGGTCACCGGTAGTCACAACCCTCCCGAGTACAATGGCTTTAAGATTTCTGCCGGACCGACAACCATTTTCGGCGAAGACATCCTGACCTTAAAGAAATACATCGTCGAGCAGGATTTCATTTCAGGCGATGGCTCNGCAACCGAGTTTGATATTTTCCCTAGTTATGTTGAGCGCTATAAAGAAGAGTTCAAAGACCTGAAGTCCGTCCCAATCGTTTTGGANTGCGGAAACGGCGCTGCCGGTATTGTTGCTCGTCGNCTNTACGAAGCTTTNGGCTTGAAGCCGACAATTCTTTTTGAAAAACCAGACGGAACCTTTCCGAATCATCACCCGGACCCGACGGTTGAACACAATTTGGTCGACCTAAAGAAGGCCGTTGCCGAAACGGGATCGGTTGTTGGAATCGGTTTTGATGGGGATGCTGACCGTATTGGTGTTGTCGATAAAAACGGACGCACTATCCTAGGTGATGAGCTTCTTATTTTGTACGGACGATTTGTTCTTAAAGAACAGCCAGGAAGCAAGATCATCGGCGATGTGAAGTGCTCGGATCGTTTGTATGCTGATATTGAAAAACAAAACGGCCAACCCATCATGTGGAAAACCGGTCACAGTTTGATTAAGCAAAAAATCAAAACTGAAAAGGCCCCTTTTGGTGGTGAGCTAAGCGGNCATATCTTTTTTGCCGATCGTAACTATGGTTATGANGACGCCCTNTATGCCGGCCTTCGGATAGTTGAAATTNTATCGCAAACCGGAAAAACCATTTCCGAGTTACTGGCNGACCTTCCTGAGGTTTANAACACNCCTGAACTTCGNATNGATACGACCGAAGAAAAGAAAGTGTCTATCGTNAACGAGCTNATCGAAAAGTACTCAAAGCCTTCGGACGAGTATCAAACCAATCTGATCGACGGTGTCCGTGTNAGCTATAAAGATGGTTGGGCTTTNGCAAGAGCCTCTAATACGCAGCCGGTGTTGGTTCTACGATTTGAGTCGACCTCAAAAGAAGGCCTGGCTCGTATTCAAAATGAATTCGAAAGCTTCGTGAATCCGCGTCTGTNATGCCGCAGTCGGTCTCGCATAAGTGACGCGTCACTTATGCGACCGGTTTTGGGNGNCGNGGTGCCTGACTTGGNTAGAAGGATGGCGTGTATTGGGCGTTGACCGAGCCGTTGAGGGTNTCGACGGCGCGGGCGAATTGGCGCTGAATGATCGCGGCCTCTCNTCGAGTNAGGGGACTGGCTCCGCGTCTGGGACTCACCACAAGCTGTAAAACCCCGCGACCCGCATCCCGCCCATGATTATTAATACTAAATCCAAGTTCTCGAATACGGGCCGCTGTTAGCCCCGTGTCGGACCCCAGCGCTTTACGTAATTGTTTTTCTGTTTCTTCACCATGGGCTCCGCGAACAGATCGCTGTGAACCAGCAGGAACCCCAGGGTCGATGGAACCGATTCTGACCCCAAAACCCATTTCTGTATCCGCATGAAGAGCATCAAAAATTTGTTTTTTCTCGGCATCCGATAACGAACGAGTCGTTGGTATCGCCACACAATCATCACCGCTACANCGAACATTGAACTTCATATTTTTAAATTCTTTTTCAAACCGTTTCACAATTTTTTCGACCCGCTTTCGAGCCTTGTTCAAACGATTCGTGACTATATCTGCCCCCCGTTGNCCACCTTGTGCCGCCTCACGAAGGTTATCCGCATCCCGAACAAATCGTGCCGCTTCGGCAAAGTTCGCCGCCCCAGCATTGGCGAAATCGATATTAAATCCCCCATAGACCGCTTCATCTAAGCTGGCCTGGCGTCGATAGGGCGTCTTCGCTGTGGTTAAAAATGTGTCTAAGTCTTCACGGGCATACATCGCCCTTTCGGCCACGTGTCGATCGATATCGACGTCCAAGTTGGCTTGGAATCGTTGTATTAAATCATCAACATCACTGGCTTTACGTAACTCGGCCCAGGCACTTTCCGAGAGTTCGTAACGATCGCCATATCTTGTCAGGACTCCCGGCATCTCTGGTTTGCCGCTNAGNTGAGTNTGTANNTCNNNNACNANNNGANNCATCTGATCNTTAAAATCCATCCTCTGCATTTCCAGNTTGGCTTTCAAATCCGTCTCTTTTGATAAACCACCACCTTCAGTAAAGTTCTTNTTNGCCCNCGCATAGATTTCTGCCATCTGTGCTGTGTTTTCCTCATCAGAGGATCGAACAACAGAACGATCAAACCACCGGCTAGGGTCTGCTTCATCAGAAACTTCATCCAACCAACCGGCCTCTTTCATTTCTGCGTACCACTTTTTCCCCGCTGCATCGATCAGCTGCTCGACTTGTTCCGCTGGAATTTTATCTGAAAAGGCGTAGGCCAGTGTTTTATAGTCCCAGTAGATATCTACTTCGGCCCCAAAATACTTTGGGTCGCTTTCAATCAGCTTCTGAAGTTCTTGTTTAACCAATAGGTGTCGGTAGGCCATCGCGCGGTTAGCCTTGGTCTTATCCCCCTTAAAGTGGATATCATTGATATCCTTAAGTTCTGTGGCGTTCATATAGGCGATATTGCGGTCGTTGGTTTCGGCTGCAGCAAGAAATGCCCGGTTTTGTTCAACAGTCGCCGGCTTGTACGCATCCAGTACCGTCACCGGAATTCCATCCAGTTTTTCAGCCTCCAATGAGCGATCAATAAAGTCCCTCTGCTGTTGCGGAGACAGATGGGCTAGATCATCCAATAGGGCTTCCTGGCTTGATTTATCAAGCCGCCCCAAGGCCTGGGCAAAACTGGGAGCTTCTTCGATCGCGTCCCTTAGGTGAGCCGCCCACTCGGGGTCTACGGGCTGCCTTCGATCCTGTGGCCCTCGAAAACGAACTTTTCTGGGAACACCCAGTTTCCAAAGTTTAGCCGCCGCTGCAAAATCAGCCACACCAATAACCGAGGCCCCCATATTCACGTATTGAAAAAATTCAGCCTGAGAAATCTGATCACACTCGTTAAAGTCTTCTTCAACCAAAGCACAGGCGATCTCTTGTTGATCGATTATGTTTTGCGAAAACATATAATCTTTGGCGCTAAGACCAATATCTGTCACCGCAAGTGAGGCGACTAAAGTGGCCGCACCTTTGCTACCTAATTGGGTCACTAAAAATGAAGTCACTCCACCAACAAGACCAAATCCCAACGCAAAGCCAACAAGACCAACCCCCAAGGCGACATAACTCCACATTTCATTGTCATCTTGATCTTCTTTTGCCTGCTTCAATGCTTCACATAGGGCCGGAAAGTTTTGCTCGGGGTTTTGAAAGACCAAATCAGCAAAGCCTTTCGGGTTTCCATAGATCAATTTTTTTAAATCATCTTTGACGTCCTCTGGCTGATCACGTTTTTGTTGGTAAACGTCCCTGGCCATTTCCACAATTGGCCCCCTAAAGGCCTCGTAACGATCTTTTAAATAGGACTCGACGCCTGAGCCTCTCAGTCCAAATTTTCGGTCGGCCCCCAACCGGTTAAAGGGCCTTTCAGCACCAGGAACCCTTAGCTGCACACGACTTTGTTGTTCACCATGTGTGATCTCGGGTTTTCCCAACATAGCCAAATAGGGTTTAAACTCGGGGCTTTGTCCTAAAAATTGAAGGTGTGGATCTGCCGCCAGCTCTTTTTGAACTTCTTCTAGTTTTGTCGAACTATATAAGTCCTCAAGCTCGGCTTCGATCACCCGTTTCATCGCCTCGTTGCGGGGATGCNTTGGGTTATACATTTGATGATTAAGGGTGAGCGTTTCGTTATAGGGTTGGCTTTTCATAAAAACCGCGCGTACTTTTCGATTTCCCTTGCGAACTCGGGCTGTGATCTGCTCCGGCGTTTGGCGTTCTATCCCAAGTTTGGCAAACTCATTTCGGATATTCGAATAGTCGGCCTTTAGTTTTTGTGGAAAACCCTGGGGGCATTGTGGAGAACCATCACAAACAGCATCCCATAAGGCCGGCCGGTTCATTTTCACATAAAAGTGACTATCTAATACAGCTTCGACCTGGTTGATCTGACTTAAGGTGTTTTGTAAAAGCTGGTCTCTGACCCCTTTTCGAACCAGATTGTAGGACTCCGTTTTGTTCCGATGCACAGAATCTTCAAGACGCTTTGTAAATTCCTGCATTTGCTGGATCCCGTTATGGTGATTTAAACAATCCCATAAAGCNGCGGCATTAACGATTCTGCGGGAGGCATCAAACTCCAAAGCGTCTTCACCTAAACAGACATCTATTTTTTNCTTAAAGGCCTGAACAGCCTTCCACTTTTCAGCATCGTGAAGATATTTTTTCCCTAACTCGCTTTTTGACAGAAAATCTTTATTTTCTTCAACAATATCACGGTAGGCACTGAGCGTTTCTTTATGAAATGGGTTNGATTTTAAGCGTCCGCTTAGAAACTCAAGTCGCTTTTGCCACTCCAGCTCCGCCATGGCAGACGGACTCGAGCTGATTAGAAATATNACGGCTAAAAGCACTCGTAACATCAGGACGCCTTTTCGACCGGGGCTAGAAAGGATTNGATCAANTTAATCAACTNGGCCTCGATGACATACTCATCTAATTCAGATAAATCCGATTCGGAAATCTGCAAACCTTTCACATTTTGATGATCTAGACTTTCAAGTTGGCGCTCTAATATTCTGCGGCCTTCGCTCATGTACTTATAAAANTTTTCATTTTTTTGAAGATACAAATAGGAATCAAAACGGGTTTTTGCTAAGGGCGAAAAATACTGCAAAGGCACTTGAGCCATATCATGCTTCACCTTTAAACCTGTTGGCATTTCTACGGTTATATCTAAATAAGAAAATGCCACTTCAAAACGTTGATGCTGATTCTTTAAAGTAAACAGACTGATCTGATCTTTAAGTTGGTTATAACTAGCTTTCGGCAACTCCACCTTGAAAGGCTTGGCCGATTGAAAGCTGTTATCGAAGGTAATCAGTTGAGCTGTTAGTTCTTTTAAAAAGCTTCGGTAAAANTCAGCCAATANATCATCCCGGCTAAATACCAATAGAATACCAGATTCTTTTTTTGTACTGACAGGATAGGCGTAACAAGTGTCTATCTGATACACCTTTTGAATGTCACTTCCAGCTGGGTGACAGGCTCTTTTGACNGCGTTTCGAATGGCTCTGTAAAGATTGCGTTGGTCTCCGGTTAGTACCGCTTCATTGATTTCTGCATCATCGGCTAAGGCGTGATCCNTCTTCTTTCTNACGGCAGATTCTTTANTCGCTTTCGGTTGCGGAGGNGCNTTACGNGTTCGTCGANCAGTACGATTTTGTGGTTTTCNGTTTTTGGGCTCAGGTTCAAGTTGGTTTTCTTCCATNGACTTTTTAAGGTCCAAGTCTATTTCATTGGAATCTTTTAGTCCTTTTCCCTGGCCATTTTCACCCTCATCCGAGTTGAAATCACCCTTTCCTGCACCCACCTCGTTTTCTTGATTTTTCTTTTTCTTTCGGGCGGCCGCTTGTTGGGCCATTTTCTCTTCAGCCCGTTTTCGAGCCTCATCCGATATCGGCTGCTTCTTTCGNTCCCATGCAAAATCCCCCGAGGCCTCTTCTTCGTCTTCTAAGTCCTCATCCGAGTCCGTGGGGGCTTCGTCCCTGACCGCATTGTTTGCTGTCAGAGGNTTTTGTTCCACCCCGTCCTCGTCATACTCCTCATCGTCCTCGGTCTCGNCTCTNCTCGCTTGGCCAAGGGCNTCTATTGCGGCCTGCAGGTCCTCTTCTGCTTTTGAGATGTCTGCTTGTGTAACACTGTTTTCGTCGTATTCTTCATCAAGCTCATCCGAGTTCAACTCGGACAATCCCTTTTGACGGCGATTCGTCCGCCGCCGCTGTTTCTTACCTTCGGCTTTTGCTGATTTGGTGTTCTTCGATTTCTCGCCCCAGCCTTCCGGTACTGTATTGGTTTCCTCGTCCTCGGAGGAGCTCTCGAGGTCTCCATCGAATTCATCGTCTTTGGACTTCGGGTATAGATCCGGACGGGACTGCGATAGTTCAAACTCGTCGAGGCTGTTTGATGAATCATCCGATTCAAATTCGTCATCCGCTGTCGGCCTGTATGCCGGTCCTCTTTTGTTTTTCTTTTTCTGCTTCTGGCGCCTTGCCTGCTCAGCCGCCGATCCAGGCCCACTCTGCCGGTCTTTGCCGCCT
>NYZX01000058.1 GCA_002686065.1 Pseudobdellovibrionaceae bacterium
TGGAACAGCATACAAGGTCGACATCCCGCGAGTTTAACGGGATTCCCCGCCCAGTCAAACAGAAGGAATTCCACTGCCCAGCTGTCAAAACTTTTGATAGGATTTTGCTATGGGAAAAACCAGTCGCGGCCGATCAAAATCAAACATCCCCACCTTGGACCTTCACGGGTACAAGACCGCGGATGTCCCTGCGGCCTTGGATGCCTTTTTGGTCAAACACCAAAACCGCGCCCAAATTCGCGTCATGCCCGGCAAAGGCCAAGGCAAGGTGAANGCGGTNGTNGAAAANTACCTAAAANCCGGACACTACCCGTTTAGTTACGAGGTNTTAGAGTCCGGCCAAACCAATCAAGGGGTCTTGATCGTCCATATGGACTAGATAGGGGTAAACGTGGAAAAGCTATTTTGGGTCGATATGGAAATGACAGGTCTAGATGTCGAACGCGAAGTCATCATCGANGTCGCAGCCATCGTGACNGACCTTGATATGAACGAAATCGACACCTATGAATGCGTTGTCAAACAACCCCAAAAGTATATCGACGCTATGGACGAGTGGAACACCAAACACCACACTGACTCGGGCCTTGTTGCAAAAATCCCTAACGGNAAAGACCCGGAAACAGTCGAAAACGAATTGATCGCCATGATCGACAAACACTTCGATAGCGAAACTCGCCCTGTATTGGCTGGCAATTCCATTTCACAGGACCGAAAATTTATCGACCGTTATATGAAGCGCCTATCCGATCGCCTGCATTACCGCCTACTGGATGTCACTGGCTGGAAAGTCATTTTTGAAAACATCTACAAAAAGAAGTTCGAAAAAAAGGATGCCCACCGCGCCCTGGACGACATTCGTGAAAGTATCGGCGAGCTAAAGTATTATATGGAATTCATTCAGCCATCATAACGAGCAAGCACGACAACGGACGAGGGAACGACTTCAAATTCACCATGGGCCATATTGCTTAAGCCCATCGATGACAGCATTGGAAGTTCTACTTGATTTAAGGCGTACTTCACCTGGCCTTCGATATTGACTTTCTGGGTCTCAAAGCTCATTAAAGAAAACCCACCATGAAAATCCATTTTTGTGCGGTTTGAAAAAACATACACCCGATCATCAAAACAAATATGGCCACCGGTTTTTCTAGCCCAATTCACCGCAACCATCATATTGATCCACTCGTGATCGCGGCGGCCACCCAAAAATCCAGATAGAACAACCTGATTCACGGACTTTGGTAAGCTAAGCAAAGCCACCTCAAAATCTGAAAAGTTCTTTTCTTTCGGAAGCGGTATGTCCATCGCCTCGGTCGAAGAGTCCCCATCGCCTAAGCTAAGCCCCTGAATTTTCCGTGTTTTATTATCAACAAACAAATGAGCAAAATTGGTCACAGGCTGATCCACAAAAGGACCAACAAGCTCAACCGCCTTCTGGCTACCGAGGTAGTCTGACACTTTCAACCGCACATGCTTAAAATCTATATCTTGAATCATGCTCAACCGACCTAGCCCTTATACAGTTTGGCAGTCTATGCTATCGAAGGAAGACTTAGCAGTAAAATTAAAGATCACCTGACGATCTGAAACGATCACAAAGGTAAGTTGGGGATTTATATAACTTTCTGGCCCCGCGCCCGACAAAAAAAAGGACGACCTACAGCCGCCCCTTATTACATCTAACGAAACTGAAAATTTACGAGCATGCTTTCGCAGCTTCAGCTTTAAGGTTGTTGTAAAGCTCAACACCGTCTTTTGCAGGGGCTACAACTTGGTCGTAGTTCTTTTGAACGTGAGTTCCGAACGTTTGAGCGTCNCAAGAAAANGATTCAGCAGCAGCGTCGACATACTGACCTTCGCCTTTAGCTAATTCCATACGTAGTGCTTCGAAGTTCTTAGCGACGTATTCAGCATTTGATTTTTCGTTAGCTGCGAACCCTTCGAACTTGTCACAACCGATAGTTCCAGTTGTCATACCAAAAGTTGGAGGAACAAATGCGTTTGTTGTTCCACGAGTTGTTGTCGCAAGCATTGTTTTTTCTTGAACAACTTCCCAGCCCAAACCACAACCGTCGAAAGAATCGCGAGCTTGCGCAACTGTTCCAACAGCAAGAATAGTTGCCGCTAACATAAGTTTTTTCATTAAAACTCCCTCTGTTTGTTTAATGTCCCTATAGGGTAACGAGACCAAAAACAGGAGGTCAATTTAGAAAGTAGATGACGCCTAAACGATTTTCGACATAATCAAGACTTGACGACCCAATTCGCGATACAAACTCGAAGGTGTTACGCACTTCCCAGTTTCGATGCAAAAACACAGACTGTTCAAACAGGACCTGCTGAATTCTTTGGCCATTCATCCGGCGGTCCAAGGCAATAAATTCCTTATAACGAAGATACAACTTTGCGTCATTGTTAATGCCGGTTAACCCGCCTAACTCAAAACCTGGACCGTAACGATACCCACGATCAAATCCATGATAAAGTTCGGCCTTAGCAGTCAAAAGCGCGTACAACAGGGACTTAGGCCCAAGACCCACCGAATATCCATAGCCAAAATCAACCCGGGAGGCGCGGACATCAAGAGTCCCAAAGTCTTTCGGCGTATAAACACCGACATCCAACTTCCATGAGCCCGCAGACGAAAGATAATCCACAGGAAGCAAAGATGTAACTTGAAGCAGGTCCAGTTCGTTGACACGAAACTGATCAAGATCACCGTCATACTGAAGCTCGATCTGCGGGAAGTCGATATGCGCAAAGGGCGTATAACCAACATCACTGTTTAACAGATCATGATATGCCGACTTCACCCTAAGCTGCACTGAGGACCCTGAACCATAAGGCTGAAACCCTTCGCGGTAGGACCCGGAAAGATGGATCGCGTAAGAATCATGCCCTAGATCCGGTCTAGTTTCAGAGGCCTCGATAGGCTTTTCGATCACCTTTCCCAACTGAGCCCGATACGATAACAATGCTAACTGCCTGTCCCGTTCCTGGGTCGACATCTGCCCCTTGGTTTTAATATCGACAAACTGATAATAGTCCAAAGCAGCATCAACAACCTCGGCCCCGAACTGAATATTATCTTGATCTAAATCGATCGCGGTAAAGAACTGTTCACGCTGCTGATCGGTCAATTGTCCGACCCGCGCTTTAACCCGACGACGAACAGACGGTTTATGTTTTACTTCACGAACAACACCCGGTTGGTTCGTCAAATTCTTTACAGATTCACCTGGGATCACATAAATCGTATGATCGGTAATATTCCAATCAGGACGAATCGCCTCGATCACTCGCAAAATCTGATAGGCACAGTTGTCGTCAAAAAAGTAATAGTCAAAATGGCTATTCACTTCGATTTCCCAAACCTGCTTAATCAACAAAACGGCTTCTTCCGGAGATAGGGTTAGGACATATTCCCAAAGGTCGCGGTTCTCACCTTGGTTATAGGTCTTGATCCGTTCGTGATAGGTCGTCGTAGACCACAACCCATAATATCCACCCATCACACCAAAATACCCAAAGGCCACCGGGTTTTCATCAGGCGGAACCTGGGCTGCAAAGTTAATCCCAATATGTTTTAGCTCGGACACCTCGTCGGAATTGAACTTCAAAAAGGTATGGCCAAACATGGACGCCGGATTATTTGCATGCGCACTTGAAAAAACCACGGACACCGAAGTTGGATTATGGAAGTCCGCGATAAAATCCTTCATCATTTTGCATTCAATATTCTTTTGATATTCCAGCCCGCGCGAAGCAAAGAACTGATGCCGACTAGGAAAAGCACATTTGGTCGGTGCTTTATGCCGCCCAAGTCGCAGGCTGTCGTCTTTCATGGCACGAAGACTGGCTTCAAGTTCGGCCACCGAATCAACATTGCCGTTTTCGGCAAAGAAAAACCCAGGGCCGTCGATCTCACTATGTGGTCGACTGATACTTGCGCTTCGATAATGCAGACGGGCGCGCCATTCTTTAGAATTTCCCCATTTTTCGACAAAAGCCTTTTCTTGAGCCGTTAACCCACGGACATCATTTGCCAGCAAGACTTTTGATACAAAAAAGACAACCAGGAAAATCCAGTTCCGTCGCATACAGCATCCCCATGATAAAATCGGTTGTTGCGGATTTTCTAACATAGGGGTTAGATAAAAGTCATGATCAAAGCCCTAGTCTTATTGATTCCTGTTGTTTGGCTCAGCGCGTGCTCGAGCTTTTTGTATTACCCTACCCAGGACCTCTATACAAAACCGGATAGCTTCCCTCATCCGCCGACCGAAGTGACCTTTTTCAGTGATGAAACTTTTAAACTGATCGCATGGCACTTCAAACATAAATCACCGGCGAAGGCGACACTGATCGTGTTTCACGGCAACGGTCAGAATATCTCATCNCACATCATGTCTAGCTATTGGCTGTTTGATGAAGGCTACGACATTTTCATTTTTGATTACCCCGGCTACGGCGGCAGCACCGGCCCCCTCAACCCCAAGACAACCGTTATGGCCGGCCTGAAAGCCATCGAATACGTCAAAGCCCAAAGCCCCGACCAATCCATCGCTATCCTTGGACAAAGCCTCGGCGGCGCTGTGGCGATGAAGACCCTCATCCAGCTTAACGACCGATCCAATATCTGCCACCTTGCCCTTGAATCCACCTTTGATTCTTACCAAAAAGTGGCACAAAAAGNCTTGGCAAAGACTTGGATCACCTGGCCCTTTCAATATTTGTCCTACCTACTGCTTAGCGACGCCTTCGCCCCTGGCGACGATATCAAAAACATTTCGTCGATCCCAATAACGCTTTTTCACCGCAAGAACGACCCGATCGTGCCCTANNTTTTTGCCAACCGAATNCTATCCAAGGCCNAAGAACCANAACGCCTACACACACTTCCGGGCCAAGGCCATATCGATGCCTTCACCAGCTTTGACCGCTCCGAAAATCGCAAGACGCTTTTAAGCCACCTAAAACCTTGCCTAAACCGCTGAGGACATAAAAAAAGCCCCTGCATCAGCAGAGGCTTTTAATTTCGCATTCAGATTTCAGATAAGACGAGGTCTTAGTAGCGATAATGCTCAGGCTTGAACGGACCTTCAGCGTTTACGCCCAGATATTCAGCTTGGTCAGCCGTTAGCTTCGTTAGGCTAACACCTAGTTTACCAAGATGAAGTGACGCCACTTTTTCGTCCAACTTCTTAGGAAGCATATAGACCTTGCCAGCCTCATACTTGCCTTTACCACGATTCTGCCAAAGCTCCATTTGAGCCAAAACTTGGTTTGTAAACGAAGCACTCATAACAAAAGATGGGTGACCTGTCGCACAGCCAAGGTTAACTAGACGACCCTTAGCAAGAACGATGATCTCACGACCGTCTTTCATCTTGTGAATATCAACCTGTGGCTTTACTTCACGCATTTCTGAGTTCTTGTTCAACCAAGCCATATCGATTTCATTATCGAAGTGACCGATATTACAAACAATCGCACCTGACTTCATCTTGGTGAAGTGATCCGAGTTGATGATGTCTTTGCATCCCGTCGCAGTCACATAGATGTCTGCTTCAGCAACAGCTTGCTCCATAGTGACAACTTCAAAGCCTTCCATAGAAGCCTGAAGCGCATTGATTGGATCGATTTCAGTCACAAGAACACGAGCTCCGTACGAGCGCATAGACTGAGCACTTCCCTTACCAACATCACCGTAACCAGCAACAACAACCACTTTACCAGCGATCATCACGTCAGTGGCACGCTTAATTCCATCCGCCAAAGATTCGCGGCAACCGTAAAGGTTATCAAACTTCGACTTTGTTACTGAGTCATTCACGTTAATTGCTGGAATGGTCAAAACACCTTTTTCAGCCAATTTGTGAAGGTTGTGAACACCGGTCGTCGTTTCCTCAGAAACACCAACAATGTTTTTCAGAAGGTCGGCGTACTTAGGGTCTTTCAACATAAGGTTCGTTAGATCACCACCGTCATCAAGGATGATGTCAAAGCCATCTTCCCAGCCTTCAATCGTCTGGCGAATACACCAGTCGTATTCTTCATCTGTCTCGCCTTTCCAAGCGTAAACAGGAGTTCCAGCAGCCGCAACAGCGCAAGCCGCGTTGTCTTGAGTTGAAAAGATATTGCATGATGACCAGCGAACTTCAGCACCTAAGGCTTGAAGGGTTTCAATAAGAACCGCTGTTTGGATAGTCATGTGCAAGCAACCTGTGATGCGAGCCCCTTTTAGCGGCTGAGTCGCCCCGTACTCGGCACGAAGAGCCATCAATCCCGGCATTTCGCTTTCGGCGATTGTGATTTCTTCACGGCCCCAACGAGCTAACTCAGCAAACTGCTCGTTATCGCTCATGGCTGCTTTAGCGACTTTGAAGTCAACTTTTGTTCCGGCGTTCGGCTTTACAGCCATATCTTGCGTTGTACTCACGTTAGTACCCTCCACGATAGGTTCTCCTTTGAGTGCGCGGACCCGAGTTTGGTCCACCTAATTAATTCAACAAATTCAACAAGGCTTAGGCCTTAGATCATATCTAATTCGCCAAATACGCTGACATAAGATCCCCCCTAAAACAAGGCAACTTGCGTTTTCAAAGGGGAAATATCTAGTTTTGGTCAAAGCTGACAGCGACAAAATGACCGGCAAGGCTATTTTGTCAGCAGATGGGGTGTCCTCAGGCATCCAGACCTAATAACCCAAACGAAATTCAGGAGCATCCGGATCTAAGGTCATGATCTCATGACCCGTGTCGGTGATCAAAACCGTGTGCTCAAATTGAGCCGTCAGGCTGCCATCCCCAGTATCATAGTACTTAATGGAGGACCCAGGGATATCATATTCAACAATGGGAACACTGGTCTCGTTGATCATTGGCTCGACCGTGATAAAGGTCCCNGGCTTTAGACGGTCACCCTTCCCCTTTTTCCCAAANCTGGGCACAAAGGGCTCGCCGTGAAAGCTGGCACCAATCCCATGCCCACCGATCTCACGCACAGCAAACATCCCTTGCTTGGCGACAAACTTACCAATAGCAAAACCGATATCACCGGTCGTTCCACCACCACGGACTTGCTCGATCCCCTTCATCATAGCTTCATAGGCCACACGAGTGACCTCTTTTGCTCGAGGCGAGACCTCACCCACGAAAAAGGTTCGGGACGTATCACCGTGAAACCCATCAAGAATACAAGTGACGTCAATATTGATGATATCCCCGTCTTTCAAAGNCGTATCATCAGGGACTCCATGACAAATACACTGGTTAACCGAGGTACAAATAGATTTTGGGTAACCGTGATACCCCAAAGGCGCAGGAGTCGCCCCATGTTCGAGGGTAAATTTATGAGCCGCCTGGTCGAGCTCATTGGTTGTCACTCCAGCCTTCACAAGGCTGCCAACATAATTCAGCGTTTTAGCCGCCAGGCGGCCCGCTGCACGCATTTTTTCGATATCGTCAGGACGTAGTGGATTCATGTCCCAGAAGCTAACAGGGGGCCTGTGGCTTGTCCACCAGTCTTCTGCCCACGGCGATCGACCAACCTATCAGACATAAAAAAAGCCCCCAGTTCCCTGGAGGCTTCTTCGAATCTATCTTTGAAACAAGCTTACTTAAGGTGCTTGCTGACGATTTTAGTCATTTCAAACATAGAAACAGTCCCTTTACCGAAAACAGCCTTCAATTTTGCGTCGGCGTTGATGTTTCGGCGGTTCTTAGCATCTTGAAGGTTGTTCTTCTTGATGTAGTCCCAAAGCTTCTTAACAACTTGTGTACGAGGCATTGGAGCGCTTCCTACGACTTCAGCCAAAGCTGAGCTCGGAGTCAAAGGCTTCATGAAAGCCGCATTCGGCTTACGCTTCGTCTTCTTCTTAGCAGCTTTCTTAGTCGCCGCTTTTTTAGTGGCTTTTTTAGCAACTTTCTTAGTGGCCTTCTTCGTCGCCTTTTTAGTGGCTTTCTTAGTGACCTTCTTCGTTGCCTTCTTAGCTACTTTTTTCTTAGTGGCCTTTTTAGCGGCTTTCTTAGTCGCTTTTTTGGCTACTTTTTTCTTAGTGGCTTTTTTTGCAACTTTTTTTGTCGCTTTTTTAGTTGTCTTCTTAGCAGCTTTTTTAGTGGCGGCTTTCTTAGTCGCCTTCTTTTTTGCTTTTGCCATTCTGGAGTTCCCCCTTAATTGCAGTGGTGCCCACTCTGTAACTTTTAAGAAATCATACTTAAATCCTGACCCATGTCCAAAAAAAAATGACACTTTTTTCCTAGGCGAAAGGGCNAGATCCTTTTTTTAGGCTGATTTCCCAAAGGGAAAAACCCGATAAGCCCTGTATGAGCACGGACAAAACCTTCGCTGAAATCCTGAAATCCAAGATGAATTCCCCCTCGGAAACTTCTGCTTTTTCGCCGTCTCACTCGGTCGATTTGCCTCTGGGACCAGAGTTGTATTTCCTAAAAAAGCCAGAGTTTTTAAGCAGTCACAGCCTTGGGTTAAAGTACCAACGCCCGAAGATGAAGACAGAAGACCACACCAGCGAAGCATCGACGGCCCCCTCGGAAGAGGCGCGTTTCTTTAAAGCCACACCACCTCAAAAACCAACAGAACCTTTCGTTGAAATTTCGGACTTAGACGAAACAGCTCGGCGTATCATAAATCGATGGTTCAAAGGGGATTTAGCGCTCGATCTTGAGACTATATCCCTAAAAGTCTTAAAGAAGGGCTACCGAANNTTGGCNAAAAAATACCACCCTGACCAAGCCGCGACCGACATTCAAGCTGCGAAATTTCATGCGATGAACATGGATATGAANTCCCTCGAGCGCCGCGTGAAGGCCGCCCTCGAANAATCCGCGGCCTAANCCNAACTNTTTATCGCCCCGAAAAAGCACTGGTACAGCGATTCCATACCCCAAGACCTTGCTCAACGAAAACGGCGTGCATGGTGGATTCGACGTAGCGGCCACTGAAATTGGAGGTGGTCCCCGGAGTTGTAGCTCGACTCCAGGCCGTGGGACTTATATAGGTCTCCCCCTGATCGGAACCAGCGATGATAAATCGCAAGTCGCCCTGAGTACCAACATCCACCAAACGCTGCACCATAAAGCGCTGAGGGCTTCTTAGGATCATTTGCTCGAGGTCCAACTGAGCCGGCGTTGGGTGAGCTACCGACAGCTCTGTCCCTAACCAGACCCCAAGGGCTCCAGCCTGATTGCCCGTCTTTATCACCCAGTCCTGGGGCCGCTCAAAAACCTCGCGCAGTCGCTTGCGGTCAACAGTCTCGTTGTCGAAATCGTATAACAGATGGCTTTCCGGCGGCCTAAGCCTCAATGGCTGCCCGGTGTAGAACATCACCAGATCAGCCAGGTAAGGCAGCAATCGCTTATCAGCCAAAATGTCGGCTCCGGTACTTAAGGCGATCTCTAGCTGCCCCCGCCGATCCGCCTGAATCAAGGGCTCTGCCCAATCCAACTTTCGCAAGGCCAGAGTCTGAACATACGAAAGCACATACCCGACCTTCGTCATTTCTCCGTCGGGCGCCACCAGATAGGCTCCATCATCCATTTCAACCGGGATATGAGACGGCTTATTGCGTGTCGATCGACTTTGACTGATGCCTTCAGCCAAGGTCACGACCTTAAACCCTGCCGCCGTCATGACTTCCTTGACGTTATCGACGCCTCGGCGTGAATTTACAT
>NYZX01000059.1 GCA_002686065.1 Pseudobdellovibrionaceae bacterium
ACCCACCCGATCCATCATTAAAGCCTGCGCGCAGATTGGCGTCGGTATAACTGAAGGTTGCGACGTCTAAGTCGGTATCGCCATCGAGGTCACCTACGAAAAGACCACCCGGATTTGTGACCGAAGTCAAAAAGGACGAAAATGGATATCCTGTTCCATTTTTGTGCCAGCCGACTTCATCGGTGGTGCTATTGGCCGTAATGATATCCGGAAGGTTATCTCCATCCATATCGCCAATTTCTACATAGTTTGGTTGAAAGCTCGAAGTGAACAGTGTTTCTTGGGTAAAGATATAATTGTCATTTCTAAGAATTACAAAGTCAGAACCTACAAAGGTAACCAAATCCAGATCACCGTCGTTGTCAAAATCGACGAGGCGCGATTTACTATGAACGGCGTTGCTCCAGCTAAGGGCTAAGCTTTGTTCTATGGGGGAATATCCACCACTTGCACGTTGCAAGTAAAGGGTGGATCCATCAAAGCAGTCGCGGCGATTGTCTCCGTTTATATCTGCAAAGAAGTAGTTGCAAATGAATGGGCCATCGACGAAGACCTGCGGCAAAAACGACCCGGTACCGTCGTTCAGCATATATCCCATCGGTGAGCGACGAAAATTATTCGAAGACCCAAGCCAGCTCTGTCCTGGGTCGTAGAAGACGATATCAACAAAGCCGTCCAGGTTATAATCCATAATCAACGATGTTCCGACCATTAAATCGTCGCTGATCGGGTAGGTGGTGCTTTCACTAGTGAACATCACGGTTTTTAAGGTATTGCTTGCATTTCCGGCATTATCAACAGAACGTACGAGGGCGACATATTCTGTATTCGCATCAAGGGCGCCAAGTCCTGTCAATTGCGATCCAGGGGTAAACGTCGTCCAGCTTACGATCAACGTATTGGTATCGTAGGCTGACGTGATCGCGACTTGGTATTCTTTAATGCCGCTATCATCTGAGGAATCAAGGTTCCAATCAATGACAGGAGTGTCGCCCAGTGTTCGTGCCGTAAGGGTTCCAGGAGCGGGCGCTCGAGTCGGAGTCGTCGGCGCCGTGGTGTCGATTGTTATTTCGTCTTTTACACATTCGGAAACCTGAGTCCCTGATTTGTATTTGACCCAGATACTTGTCAGCCCTTCGGAGTTATAAAGTGTTAGTTCGACAGTGCTCGAGTAGGGCTGCCAATCGCTACTGGATTCACATAAAACCTTGGATGTCGCCATGGCATAATACTGAGAAAGGTTTGAATTTAGTGCGATTGTTAGTCGACTTGAATTTGCGAAAGTAGCTCCAGAGTTAATCAGCACGCTGCTGGAGTCCTCGCTACTGGAATCGGATTTGCCGATCGATCCTCGAATAGAATCATCTGAAAGGTTACAACTGAAAAGGAATAGGGAGGTTGTCACCCCTATCAATAGGGGCTGTAGCCAGGATGGTGTGTAAGCTTGGCTTAAACTCTTCGAATAGTTTAATATGGTGACTTGCGTGAAGTTCATTCGCATACGGACCAGTTCCCTGATCAGCCTAATCGGTACAGTGATGCTAGAACTTTAAGATTCTATGAAGGATTCTGTACCGCCATGTGATGCCACGCCCCAGGATGAGTCGCTTTACAGCTCTTCGACTGTCCACCCATAAAAAGTCAGTAAGAAAGGTGAACTTTCAGCAACTTTTCAGGGTTCAGGCGTATTTCGCCCTTTTTAAGGTCGCAGGCCATGGCTGTCACTTTGACTCCGGCCTTCTTAGCCTCTTTTAAGCCCTTGGCATATTCCGGATCAATATCCGATGCGGGCTGAAAAGTTTCGCAATCGGTCCGTTGAACGACATAAAGCATTTCAGCCGTGTGGCCGGCTTCAACAAGCTGGATCATCTCGTGTAAGTGCTTTAACCCTCTGGATGTGACGCTGTCAGGAAACATGGCAACGCCGTCTTCGCCAAGGGTTGTGTTTTTGATTTCGATGAAGTGAAATTTGTGGTCTTCAAGTAGGGCTGGTTGAAACTTTTTAATCTCACCAAGATCCGTATCTTTCCATAGGGCCATATCCAGTCGAGATTTGTCGTTAATTTTTACTTCGGCACGAGCAAAAGGATACTTTGTCCAAGGCTTATAGGATTTGCTGTTCCAAAGTTCCATGGCGAACTTATTTGGTAAGCCGGTGTTGACACCAACCCACGATGTTTTCACTTTTATTTGCTCAAGTGTGTATTTCAGTTTTCTTTTTGGATCGTCGTTTGATGAAAAGCGAACTTTATTTCCCGCGTCCAACAAGCCCTTCATGCTTCCTGTGTTCGGGGTCAAGGCTGTGATGATGCCGTCGTCTGTTTCAATGTCGGCAAAGAACCGTTTGTAGCGTTTGACAAGCTTACCTTCTGAAATAGGGTCACTAAATTTCACGAGATACTATCCTTAAACATCTGTTGCAGGTGTTGAGTCATAGAGCCCGGTGTACCACGGTGAATAGGGGCGTCGTCAATTTTTATCACGGGAACAATTTCCGAGATTGTATTGGTGACAAAAACTTCGTCAGCATCCATAAGTTCACTTTTAGAAAAAAACCGCTCAACGACTTCGATTCCGTCTTTTTTTGCCAGGTCGATAACATGTTTCCTGGTGATTCCAGATAGAATATGCTCGCCCTCGTGAGTGGTAATCAGCTGATTGTCTTTCACTATAAAAACATTGCTTGATGTGCCTTCTGTCACCTCGCCGGTATCTTCGATCAAAATGGCTTCGTTACAATTTTGAAGTAGGGCTTTTCTTAACGACAGACAGTTGGCCAGCAGGCTTACCGACTTAATAAACCGAAACTTCCAGCGAACATCTCGGTCGGTGACGACGGGGAATCCGTTTTTTTGCTTTAAACGAATGGCCTCCATGTCGATGGGTTTAAACCACATGGCGATATTGTAATCCATAGGGTCTTTCGTCCAATGGCTGCGGACTCCGGCATGTCTGGAAACTTGTAGGTACAGTGAAGCCTCAAGGGGGCGCTCTTGTTGGAAAAAGGTCTTCACCTGCTGTTTGACCTGTTCGATATCAAGACTGTAGTGCACAGCTTTTAGACTTCGGTCTAAACGTTCCATATGTTCGTCGTACATGAACATCTTGCCGTTGTAGATATGGACCACTTCGTACACACCGTCGCCAAAAAGATAACTACGATCGGTGAGCGAAAGACCAGGCTCTTCAAGTTTCTTTGTGCTACCATTGATAAATACATTCATATCAAGGCATTCTATATGACATAAGTTGCTTTGCAACGAGCAGTTGGGGGAACGCATGTTTGAAAAGTTAGACGAAATCGTAGAGCAGATGACGACCATTCGTCGAGATATCCATGCTCATCCTGAGCTGGCGTTCCAGGAAAGTCGAACAGCGAAGATTGTTGCTGAGCACTTAAAAAGTCTAGGTTTTGATGAGGTTCATGAAGGCCTCGCCGTCACCGGTGTGGTTGGGTTGCTGAAAGGTAACCGGCCAGGACGGCGGATCGGCTTACGGGCCGATATGGATGCGCTTCCGTTAAGCGAAAATAATCAGTTTGATTACAAGTCCAAGACAGAGGGTAAAATGCATGCCTGCGGTCATGATGGACATACTGCGATACTACTGGGCGCAGCGAGTGTTCTTGCCGCTTCCCGTGAGTTCGAAGGTGAGGCTTTGTTTGTGTTTCAGCCGGCCGAGGAAGGTGAGGGCGGTGCCGCAAAAATGATTGAAGAGGGGCTTTTTAATCGTTGGCCTTGTGATGCGTTTTTTGGAGTTCACAATATGCCCGGGGTTGAGCTGGATCACTACGGGGTGAAGTCAGGGCCGGTGTCCGCGTCGAGCGATGATTTTGAAATCATCATTCAAGGAATGGGTGGACATGCGGCCTGGCCAGAAAAAGCGAAAAATCCAATCATGGTTTTGTCGCAGCTTTTGGCTGAAGTGTCCGAGCTCCAGCAGCGCCTTCAAAAAGAACCTGAAGTTGCGATTTTAACTGTGACCCAGGCTCATGCTGGGACGACTTTTAATATTATTCCGAATCAAGCGATCATCACTGGGACTGCTCGCGCTTTGTCCCATGATATGCGGAAAAAGCTTGAGGTTGAATTGAAGGCCAGTGTGGCGCGTGTCTCTGAAAACACGGGTTTTGAAATCGATGTGAAATATCATAAATTGTATGCGCCGACGATAAATTCAGAGCGAGAAACAAATTACTGTCTTGCGGTGGCAGATCAGGTTTTCGGGCCTCAGAAGGTGATTCGTGAATTTCCGCCGATGATGGGTAGTGAAGATTTTTCAGCTTTCCTTGAGGTGATCCCAGGAGCCTATGGTTTTGTTGGGAATGGCCCAGGTGTTGGCGGCTGCCATCTGCACAACCCAGATTACGATTTTAACGATGGGGCATTGCCAAGCAGTATTACCTATTTTGTGGAATTGGTAAGGAACTTTTCTCAAATCGAATCTATGGCCAGTTCAGCTGTGAAATAGGGTAAAACAGGCCTTGGCTTGTTGCTGACTAATCTTGTCATTTCAAGGGTTTAAAGGCATCATAGGCGCACAAAAGTTGACCTAAAAAGAGGGTGTCTATGACCGAAGCCGAGAAGCTATCCAAGTCTCCGGTAAGTAAAAAGCGAAAGACCTTATCGCCAAAGCCGCGCTGGTTAAAAGTTCAAGCGCCGGCTGGTGAACGCTTTCATCATTTAAAAGATCTGTTTAAAGAGCTGAACTTGGCTACGGTTTGCCAAGAAGCGCGCTGCCCCAACATCGGTGAGTGTTGGAAAGGTGGAACGGCGACCATTATGTTGATGGGCGAAGTTTGTACGCGTGGCTGTCGTTTTTGCCATGTGAAATCTGGGAACCCGGCTGGTTTGATCGACCAGCAAGAGCCAGAAAAGGTTGGCTTTGCTTTGGGGCAAATGGGTTTGGACTATGTTGTTTTAACAAGTGTCGATCGCGACGATATCCCAGACCAAGGGGCATCGCACTTTGGTCGTACTGTTGAGATCATTAAAGAGAATGACCCGAATTTAATTGTTGAGGTGTTAACGCCTGATTTTCAGGGAAAGCGCGAGTTTATTGACCGAATCATTCAGGCCAAGCCTGAAGTCATAGCGCAAAACGTTGAGACGGTTGAGCGACTGACTAAAAAGGTTCGTGATCGGCGCGCTGGATACTGGCAAACTTTGGGGTACCTAGAATACGTTAAGCAGCAGGATCCGACTCGGTATACAAAGACGTCGATCATGTTGGGGCTTGGTGAAACGGATGTGGAAGTTCGTCAAACGCTGAAGGACTTACGCAGTGTCGGTTGTGATGTTGTGACATTTGGTCAGTATTTGCAGCCGTCCTTCAAGCAACTTCCTGTCGAGCGATTTTATTCGCCTGAGGAGTTCGCGGCTTGGCAGGAAGAAGCCGAGTCGATGGGTTTTTTATACGTGGCCAGTGGACCTTTGGTTCGCAGTTCTTATAAGGCCGGTGAATTTTTTATGAAGGGCGTGATTGATAAAAAACGCCAACAAGAAAACGAGGTGAAGTGATGGCAACAGAGGTAAGACTTCCAGATATCGGTGAAGGTGTGACAGAGGGTGAGTTGGTTTCTTGGTTGGTAAAGCCTGGTGATACTGTCGCCGCAGCCCAGCCTGTCGCCGAGGTTCTGACGGATAAAGCGACGGTTGAAGTTCCATCGCCCTATGCTGGTGTTGTTCAAGAGCTTAAAGCCAGTGAAGGGGATATTATTCCCATTGAGAACGTCTTGTTGACCCTAAGTGAAGGGGCTGGCGCAGCAGCTAAACCAGCTGCTGCTACGGCAGCGGCCGCGGAAACTCCGGCGGCAAGTGCAGCACCGGCTGCCAGTAATGGTTCCAGTTATGAAGTGAAGCTACCGGACATCGGTGAAGGTGTTACTGAGGGTGAATTGGTGTCTTGGTTGGTGAAGCCTGGCGATAGCGTTGCTGCGGATCAGCCTGTGGCTGAAGTTTTGACAGATAAAGCAACGGTGGAAGTTCCGTCGCCAGTGGCTGGTACGGTCAAAGAACTGAAGGCCAGTGAAGGCGATGTTATTCCGATTGAATCAGTGATTTTGGTGCTATCAGGATCTGCGGGAACAACAGCGGCGGCGCCAAAGGCTGAAACTGCTGCTGCGCCAGCTGCGACAGCATCGGCACCGGCTCCGATCAGCAATGGGTCAGCTTCGATGGGTCAGGTTCATCCTCCTGTCGCGAGTTCGAAAGTATTGGCCACTCCAAGCACGCGTCGGTTGGCTCGTGAACTGTCTGTAGATATCAACAATGTGAAGGGGACTGGGCTTGCAGGACGCGTCACTCGTGAAGACGTTTTGAAGTCAAAAGGTTCCAGCGCAACGAGTTCGTCTGGAGCTCAAGCGCCGACGTCAGTGCCGCGACCATCTTACAGCAGTCCAGAAGGTGCGGTTGAAGAGCGCGTCGCTCTTCGTGGTATTCGTCGTAAGATTGCTGAAAACATGCAGATGACCAAGCAGATCGTTCCACATTTCACCATTATGGATGAAGCGAACGTGACGCAGCTGGTGCGTTTCCGTGAGCAAACCAAGGAAATGGCCAAGGCTAAAGGTGTTAAGGTGACCTATCTGCCGTTTATCATGAAAGCTTTAATTGCGACCTTGCGCGAGTATCCGGCAGCCAATGCTTCGATTGACGATGCTGCTCAAGAAATCGTTTATAAAAAGTATTTCAACATTGGGTTTGCGGCTGATACTCCACAGGGATTAGTTGTTCCAGTCATTAAAGATGCGGACCGAAAATCCATTCTTGAGTTGTCGGCTGAAATCTATGACCTGGCGTCTCGGGCTCGTGACGGTAAGTTGAAGCCGGACGAGATGAAGGGTGCGACGATCACTATTACGAATATTGGTAGCGTTGGCGGCACCTATGCCACGCCAATTATTAACCATCCCGAAGTGGCGATCCTTGGTGTTTACAAAATTACGGATAAGCCTGTGATTGCCAATGGCAAATGGCGTAACTCGAAGTCGATGAACTACACGTTGACCTGTGATCATCGTTTGATTGATGGCGCTTTAGCCGCGAGATTGTTGAACTCCTTTATTCAACGAATCGAAAATCCAGCGACATTGATGCTGGATATGATGTAAGAAAGGTCTTTGAAGATGTCTTTTGATGTTTGCGTGATTGGTTCTGGTCCTGGTGGATATGTTGCCGCCATTCGCTGTGCTCAGTTAGGAATGAAAACTGCCGTGATCGAGCGTGAATGGCTTGGTGGTGTCTGTCTAAATGTTGGCTGTATTCCTTCAAAGGCGATGATTACGGCGGCACACTTTTTAGAGCGCGCTCAGCACGATGCACCGACCATGGGCTTTGAAATTCCGGGTCCCGTGAAAGTCGACATGAAGAAGCTGCGCGACTGGAAACAGTCGGTTTGCGATAAGATGTCGGGCGGCGTGGCGCAGCTGCTAAAGGGGAACAAGGTTGAGATCATCCGTGGTGAGGCCTCGTTCAAATCCGCTCAAGAGCTCACTGTAAAGTCGTCTAGCGGAACGACCTCAGTGAAAGCGAAAAAATATATCGTTGCTACAGGGTCACGTCCGATCGAGATTCCGGGCTTCGCTGTGGATGAAAAAAACGTTCTTAGCAGCACGGGCGCTTTGGACTTGGACCATATTCCTAAAAAAGTGGTCGCTATTGGTGGTGGTTATATCGGTCTTGAGATTAGCTCTTACCTGGCGAAGCTTGGGGCTGAAGTCACTGTGCTTGAGGCGACGCAGACGTTGCTTGGTGGTGTTGCTGACCCTGAGTGTGTTCAAGTTGTCGCGCGAAAGTTAAAGAAGACTGGGGTTAAAGTTCACCTTGGGGCGAAGGCGAAAAGCTATAAGTCAGAGGGTGGAAAGCTCAAAGTGACAGCGGATGTTTCTGGGAAAACAGAGACTTTGGATGCCGATAAGATTCTTTTGACTGTGGGCCGTAAGCCCAATTCTGATCAAATGAATTTGAAAGGGATTGGTCTGGCCATCGACGAACGCGGCTTTATTAAGGTCAATGCTCAGCGCCAGACAAACCTTCCGCACATATATGCCATTGGTGATATTTGTGGTCAGCCGATGTTGGCTCATAAGGCTTCACATGAGGGTGTACTGGTTGCAGAAGTCCTATCTGGTCAAAACCGGGCTTACGATGTGCGTACTGTGCCAGCTGTTGTGTTTACAGATCCAGAAATTGCTTCGGCTGGTTGGACAGAAGAAGAGTGTAAGCAAAACGGACATAGCGATTTGAAAATTGGCAAATTTCCATTTGGTGCAAATGGCCGTGCTGTATCGATGATGCACACGGAAGGTTTTGTGAAGATCATCGCTGATGCGAAAACCCATATTGTTTTGGGCGTTCATATCGTCGGGCCAGAGGCTAGTAACCTGATTTCGGAAGCCGCACTGGCGATTGAAATGGGTGCTCGCTTAGAGGATTTGGCTTTAACGATTCATCCTCATCCCACTTTGGGTGAAACCATGATGGAAGCGGCTGAGGCGGCTTTGGGTCATGCTATTCATATTATTCAAAAACCGTTGTCTTCTCGTCCTTCGGCGAACGCCTAGGTTAAAAAGGCAAAAGCGTGCGATTTGAAAATTGGGGCCTGATTGATTACCAGCAGGCCCTAGATCGTCAAATGAAGTTGGTCGACCTGGTGGCATCAAGGCAAGCAGATGAGACTGTTATTCTTTGCCAGCATCCTCCGGTGGTAACACTAGGTAAGTCGTCAGATGAATCGGACCTTCAAGGGTGGCAAGGGGCCACTGTCGAAATCAGTCGAGGTGGAAGGGCCACCTACCATGGACCTTCACAAATTGTTGTTTACCCCATTCTAAATTTAGATCGTAGTGATCGTCGTTGTTTAAAGCCCAGAGACCTTCATGGACTGCTTCGCTGTTACGAGCAAATGGTGATCGATGCCTTTTGTGATTTGGTTCCGGATTTAAGGGCTGGCCTGGGTGAAAAGTCCGATGCGGATTTATCGATGACCGGAGTCTGGATGGGGCAAAGTAAATTGGCCTCGATTGGAATCGCTGTCCGTCGTTGGGTCAGCTATCACGGGATTGCCGTCAACCTGACAAAAGATCCATTGGCCTTTTCAGGCATCAAGGCTTGTGGTTTCGGGCCGGATAAGATGACGTCATTGCAGGCTCTTAGCCGCCCCGTGGATTATTTCGAAGCTGCTTACAGGTTACAGCAAGCAGCCCGCCAAGCTTTTTATTAGTTACAGGATAATCGGGAATTCGATCATTGGTTTATCCAGGCGCCCACCGGATCGGTTTTGATAGGGGTTTGGATCAAATTGAACCTGGTCCTTTTTCCATGCGACAACTTCAATGCGATGTCCGTTGGGATCCTTTATGTACCAGGATGTTGAATGTGGGTATTTGTGTGGTGTCGGATAATAGGTCTCGGGTTGGTAGTACCTAAAACGTTTGGACCATTCATTTTCATCGCTTGTTCTAAGCGCAAAGTGATTAGCAAGGTGAATTGTCGCGTAGTCTTCATCGGTGCTTTTTCGAATGTTTTTTGTGGTCAGACATAGCATGGATTCGCCCCTTTGAAGAATCGCCCAGGTTTCAAGGTTTGGGTCACCTTGTTCGACAATCTCGAAATCAAATAGGGCTTGGTAGAATTGGATGCTTTTTTTAAGGTCGATCACACTGAGGTTGATGTGGTCTAGTCGAATATTCATTTTAAAGTCCTTTCAAAATCCCTGTCGAGGGATGACTTAGTTATGTCTTTGACTGGTCAAAATAAGAACTAATTTGCTAATATATTGGCAGAATGTTGATGNCTTAGCGAAAGGCAGGGGTGTGACCGTTGAAGCAGATTTAGGGCGAAATATTAAAGCCCTTCGTGATGCAAAGGGTTTAAGTCAAAATGAGCTCAGTCAACGATGTGAGCTCCCGAGGTCTACATTGGCCTATTTNGAATCAGGCGAGGCCAACCCAGCTTTGACGACCTTGATTCGGGTCTCGAAGGGNTTAGGTGTGAGCATTGAAGANCTTTTAAAGCCCGCGCGCTTAGACGTTCAGCTTTATTCGAGCGATCANATCCCNGTNAANTTAAAGCGGCAAGGAGCCGTCGAAATCAAAAAGTTNCTGCCTGACCCCATNCCAGGAATGGAAATCGATAAAATGAAATTTNAGCCCGGAGAGCGAATGACNGGGACNCCTCANTTACAGGGNACAAAAGAGTATTTGTACTGCCAGCGGGGAAAGGTGCGGGTCTATGTCGCGAAGCAGGCTTTCGAGCTGGAAGCTGGTGGGTTGTTGGCCTTTCCTGGCGATTTGCCGCACGCCTATGAGAATCCAGCGTCCCGTTCGATATTCGAGGGCTTTAGTGTGGTGGTGCTTGCGTGAGCAGTCCCCGAGTTGCCTTAGTTAGGTGAAAGGATTGCTGGGAAAAATTGAAACCGTTGCCGACGCGGCGGCATTTTCACTAGTAAGTCGTAGACCTTTATCCACTTGCAGTTAAAAGCTTGGTCCTGTTGCTGGCGGGAACACCTAAACGACGACTTCTTATGTGGAGCGTACTCATAAGGCCTGTCTAGATCGGTTGCGCTTAAGTGAATTGGGAAATTTCCCGTCAGATCTTGGATATGGTAGCTAGCATTTAAATATTCGTACTTAATAGATGCATTGATGTCATGGACATACCCTAGCCAAAGAAATGTGAGCTCAAAAGACTTTAATAACCGAGCATCATCTTTAGCGTAGCCAAGGGCCTTTTGGTCACGGTTAGCTTCAAAGTAGCTTTGATTCACTAAATAGACCTGCTCGCTGAGTTTTGTCGTGACGGATATAGAGGGATTCTTTTTATCGATTTGGCTAATGACGTGGTAGATACGCTTTTCAAGGCCGGTGTTTTCGTTGTCTATCTCTTTCGCTTCCGTTCGATGGTTTTGATCAAAGCGTGTGATCTTCTCATCGATCCACTGTTCATAGGTTAATGGGGGGACAAGGAAGCCCCGAAGCGATTCAACGACATTGTCGACATGCTGTTGCTCTTCAGCTGTTAACACGTAGTTTGAACGGAGATCGATAAAACGAGCTTCCATTTGAACTTGTAAGTTCTTCGATGCTTGTTCTTTTTCAATGGGGCTATCGAACCTTGTTCTTTGGAAGGACTGGATCTCCTTTTCAAACTCGTTTCTGACCTTCCAAGATAAAAGTTTGTTTCTGAAGTCAGATTCGTGGCGTCCTGTAAGCGAATATAGGCTAGAGGTTTCAATGGACACATCACCGAAGCCTCGAGGCTCGTCCGGGTTGTCTTTCGGGTAACGATCATTGGTATCTATCGTCATGGAGAAGACAAAATGATCATCATGGGTGGTCTGTATGTTTTTTTCGTTGTCGCTGAATTGAAGGGCTTCATCTGGAGTCTGGGCACGTTGGTTTCTTGCTTCGCGGTCTGCAACGAAGGCAAAGCGAGCATGTCCGGACCTTTCCGCGCCACCCTGAGTCTGTAGTCGCAATATTCCCTGCTTTGAGTCGATGGTCTGCAGTTGAAACTGTGTTTGCTTGGTGTACTGGTAGATATAGGTGTCGATTTCGGCCCAGGCAGTTGAGTGAACAAGAAGGCATAGTACCAGTAGATTGTGTTTCAGGCGGGAAAACATCGAGTACTCCGATTCAGATTTGTGATAGAGGTCACTATATCTGATGCGCGGGTGAATAATGAAATCAACCGGCAGTTAAAACCGCCTAGGGAAAAGCTTTCATTTGGGTGTCTATAGATTAGACACGGAGTGATTCTCGTCTGGAAACTACCAGAAGTAGGCGAAGTTCACGAAATCCAGTTTTGTGATGTCTTCGATGTCGCGCTCGGGATCGGTGCTGAGGTTCGTCTGGTGACTGATGGTAGGAATATAGCTGAGGTTTCGGATGATTCGAAAGCGATAGCCAAGTTCCACTTTTAGATCCGATTGATCGGCGCTGTCCGAGCTTGTTTGNATGTATTCGGCCCCAATGTAGGCGCTATTTTTATCCAAGGCCCGATCGACGTAAAAGTTGTAGCGGGTGCCGATAAAGAAGGTACTAATGTCTGTATCGGAGAGGGTCGCTCCAATGCCGAATCCCAGTTGAAATCTTTTGCTAAGGCCTTTATAGGCTTCAAGCGAAATGTAAGTCTCGTTTTCGTCGTCCTCGGATGTATAGGTTAGTTCAAGCTCTTGAACAGAAAACTCCCAAGCCTTGTAGGTTGAATGGCTTCTTGATTTTCGTCGTCGGGATTTTCGTCGAACATTTTTCGTCGACGAGGGTGCGCTGACCTCCGTTTTTGTGCTTTTCTGAGGCTGAGCATAACAAGGAGTTAGAACGGGTAGGGATAACAGGATAAGTAGAAGTCGTGTCATAGGATTTAGCCTATCCTGATAGCTTCCACTTGAATAGTCAGCTCGTGTTTGGGGGCTGCCTGTCATTTCGCCTTTTTTTGGGCCTCTTGAACGCTCTGTGTTTCGGTGATTTTGAACATGCCAGTTTGGTAGCGGATCATTTGTGCGGCACTGATCCTGTAGGTGGTTGCTGAGCCTACAAAACTATCGCGGAGGATAAACATGGGCTTTTCGACGCCATCGTATGGGTCTACGGACTTTTCGACATATCCGTTCAGATAAAAAACATGCTCTATATTGCCGGACCCTGGCTTCAAGGTAATGACGTCTTCGGTTTCGATATGAGTATCAGTGGATATAGTGATGGCAAGTCCTTCGCCACGCTGAAGAGACTGTTTGTAGAAGTCGACGGTTGGGGGGTGATAAACTTGGCCCTCAGCCACTAAGGGCCTGGACTCGGACATGTTTTTAATGAAAACCGAGTCCGTTTGATACTCCAGTAACGAGTCCTGCAAAACCATCTGAAATTGAGCGTTGTTTGCCGTCTCCACTTGAACCGGAAGTTTTGATAGGAGTGCCAAGGATGTGTTGGTGAAAACACCCTTATCGATATCTTTTAGAGATTTTCCTTCTCTTTGCAGTTTGTTTTCGACCGTTGTCTTGAAGTTCGTAGCTTGTTCCGGGGTTATGGTGCCAAGATATTGAAAGCCAGATAGGGCGCCGTAAGTGGTTGCGGTTGAAAAACGGGGCTGTTTTCGAATGGTCCCGTCCTCTAGAATTTCGGCCTCCTCTAGGTCTGCGACGAGTGTATGAGCCACACAAGAGTTCGACTGTCCCTGAAGGCTTGGGGGCGAGTGTTGTAAGAAGTTAAGATCAATATTCGATTCGGCATCTGTGAACGGAGCCAGTTCGGGATGTGACTTTAAGAAATCATCAAGGTGGACGGGGCTTTTCGCTTTGATAGCCCCCAGGACGTAGTTATCGTTGTGGTCGTTTAAGGGTTCTGCTCGACTGTATTGGTGGTAGAAGTCCATGTCGAATTTATGTTGTTCCAACGTGGATTCCATATTTAGTTTTGCAAGCTTTATCCGGGTCTCCAGCGAGCGACGCGGTGATGTTTTAGTCATTTT
>NYZX01000060.1 GCA_002686065.1 Pseudobdellovibrionaceae bacterium
CGGCCTCGCCTGAGAATGTGGCTAACGGACACTTTGCTACAGCTCGGTTGATCACCAATGACAGCGAGACTGACCTTTATCCCGCGTTTCAAAAGGCTTGCGAGATGCCAGCCAGGGACCTTCCCCCTATGATCCTTGTCGAATCCTTATAGAAAGGCTTTTGTCCATCCTGAGGATTTGGTGTTGGGGTGGGGCCGAGCCAACTGTCTCATATTGAGGCGTCCTGCCCAGATAAACGATAATAGCCTAAAGTCTCGCTTTGATTCACCCGATAGGTAAGAACGGATTCTTTTGATTCACGATCGAGGTGAAATTGAAATTTCTAACACCCTTAATGCTTGTTTGTGTGCTTTGTTCCTTCATTGAGCAAGTTGTTGCACAAAACCTAGGTGAGCTTAACTTTTACAGCTGGCAACAGGGTGATCAGATGGCTGATGAATTCTTTGCTCAAAGCTGTACTGGTCCTACACTTCAGTACCATATCTTTACTGGCGTCAGTGCTTCTTGCCAGATGGAAAATAAGGTCTACAAGGTCACCTACCAACACCATTCGTCAGTTGAGCGAGATCCGTCCTCGGGGTCTTGCAGTTCAGGGGCCTATTCTGGTTTAGATTGTGATTGTGTGCAGCAGCACAAATCGGGTTTTCGACAGATGCGTAGCCGTGCGTTTGATCTTCAGCAGGTCAGCTGTGTCTCAGATTCTGGCAATGGTGGGAGCGATCGCCCAGGAGATCTTCATTCAGTAGATGATGAGGACCTGCTTGGAGGAATTGATGGGACGCCCATCACAGGCAACTCTGACGACAGTCCACCCACACAGCAAGGTGAACTCAGTTTGCCTGAGGCGACTGTTGAAGGTGCCTGTACCTTTGAGACGGCCTCCTATGAGGCCTATGATACGCAAATGGATGAATACACACGGACCTGCCAAGAGAAAAGCACAGAAACGAGCACTTGCTGTAACGACCCTGTGTCTTGCATGATGGGCGGCGGAACTGTTGGTGGAACGGTATCCGGTTTAATTCAAGTGGCGCCGACTCTTGCTGCGGCTGGTGCGTCCAGTACGGCAAGCGTTTGTAAGACAATGAAAAATCTGACACGGGCTGGAACAGCCTTAAACCTGGTCGCATCCAATACTTGTAGCGAAAAAATCGAAAGCTGCACCATGGAGTGCGAACAAATGCGTGGCGAAATCGAAGTCGGTCGTGACTTTGCGGCGTCGGCCATTGCTGAGTATGAGGCAAAAAGTGTCGAGCATGAACAGCGCGCCAACGAGCTTCGTAACCGTGGGCAAAGCGAAGCTAGCGCGAACCCGGCCTATGCGGCGCAAATTACAGCGCATTACAATAACTGGGCCTCACAGTATGATACGGCTGCACGGCAGTGCGCCCGGTACGCGCGCAGTGCCGACACGAAAAAGACGACCTATGTAAACGGCATGAAAAATTTAGCGAACGTTATTACCTCCTGTGATGGGAACTCCGTTCGACGGGACGAGCTTCGGACGGCTTCAGTCGTTCAGCTTGGGTTTTCGGAAATTGCTTCTAAGTGTGAGGACTTGGTGTCGGATACCACTCAAGATTCAGGTGGTGAAGAAACCGTGGCATTTAACAATGACTGTACCGATGCTCGAAACGTAAACCATCCGATTTGTATCCAGTGTCGTGGGACAAGTGCTTGTAGCAACCCTGTTTGTTCGGGCATTCAACTGACTGTGGCTTGTACAACAACGACAAGTACGGATAACCAACGTTTCGGAAACCCACTGGATGATCAGACAGGCTTCGGCGAAACCCCTGATCTCAGCCGTTTTGAAGACGGTGGAACGACATTGCAGTCGGACCCTGAAAAAGTAGCCATCCGTGGTAGTAATGGGGTGACTCAAGGGCAAGGTGGATCAGGCGGCGGCGGTGTCAGTGCGGCTGCTAGTGGTGGAGCAAGTCTTGGATCAAATGACTCGGGCTCGTACAGCAACGGGTCGGCTAAGCCAAAGGTGACTTTAAGTGAACGAAGTGGTGGTGGGTACTCGGTCGCACGAGCGCAGTATGGATCTGGTGGTGGCTATTCCCAGTCCGGCGGTCGCGGCCTGCAATCCGACGATGATGGTAAAAAGGGTAAGGGTGTTAACCTGAATGATCTTCTTGGTAAAAACCAAGCCAAGCGCAAGTTAGCGGGTCTGTCCGGTGGATTAAAGTCAGACGTACATCCATCGCATGTAAATATNTTCGAACGCATTCATAACCGCTACCAAATCAAATGTAAAAGCCGGTTACTGCTTGGATGTGATGGTAAGTCNGTTCAGCAGCACGAACGTGAGCCCTAGCGGACTAAGCGCTGGATTAATTCTGTGCTGCGTGCTCGACCATCTTCAAGTCGGTCTTTAAAAAAGGCCTGGGTCGTTTCGAACTGCGCTTTGTAGCCAGCCATGCTTCCGTTCAAAATGACCGAAGACCACTCACGAACAGCCGAGTGAAATTCCAGGTCGTCACCCCGGATTGTCCGATCATCCAACGCCGCCTGAATCGAATCGTGCAGTAGTTCACTATTGCGAAATAGCTCTTCCGCGACTCCAAGACGCAGCCGATACAAGGGGGTTTGAACGACAAGGTGCTTGTAAGGGTTGACGCCCAGTTGGGCCCACGTATCGACCATTGCCAGTAGGCTTAAGTGGGAGTTGGGTTTCACTTTAAGGTGGCCTTGGCTAAGGCTAAATTCGCCCAAAGAATCATCGTCTAGTAAAATCTTTGGGTCGTCCAGGTTGCCGAACACGGCTTGGCCGCTGGATAGAACACGATCAACAAAGGACTTTCGTTCTTCTTTGATGATCATCTTGAATAGTTCCGACTCGGATTGTGTGTACTGGCGGATTTGCTGGGGCACGAAGGGGTTCATTTTAGCAAGCCCAGCGTAAACATGAGACTTTCCCGAATAGATCCTCAGGGTCAGCAATATTTTAACGTTATCGATTCCACCAATGTAGTTCGCATTTTCCCAAGGGAAAAACTGACAGTTCTTCCATGCCGTTCCCATGCTTAAAAAGCCAAGGTGAGTGACGGCTTGGGTGTCGGCTGTCATTCGGTCGTGTTCTTCGGCGCCGCTGAGTTCGATGATCTTAGATTGCATCGCGCCAAGAAGGTCTTTCGTTTTTTGTAAGTGCTGAGGCTCGCCGCGGTGTAAAAATACCACTAAGCTTTGTCCTTTTGGGGTGACGTTGGCTGCATGCAAAGAATGGCAGGGGACGATCGCTGTCGATGGCGGTAAATGGTTTTCAAAGGATTCAACCTCTGGGCATTTAACAGAAGTTTGGCCCGAGACAATCGCCTGCTCTTTGACGCTAGGTCCGTAGGTTTTAACGACCTCGTCCAGGTTTTCGGCTTCGACAGCAAATAACAGCCAATCACTGGTGGCGGCTACTTGGTGTCCATCAGCTAAAATTTCGACTTGGGTTTGTTTGAATTGTTCTTTTAGGGTCTGAAAGTTTTGGGGGAGGTCGCAGCCGACAACCTCGTAACCCGCTTGGGATAAATGGCGCGCGTATAGTTGGCCCATATCGCCTAGCCCAATGATCCCGACCTTCATTTACTGTCCGATCTCTTGTAATGCTTCATTAAAAACCCGAAGGCTTCTTGCAATGGGGCCGTTTTCCTCATTGTAGTTTAAAAGAACTCGGGTCAGTTGTTCTGAAAAGTCTTCTGAGGATTCTTTAGGTAGAACAGCGGGTAAGTTATCAATAGCGATTAAGCCAACGTTTGGATTTGCGGACAGATTTAAAACAGGGTCCTCTAGTTTGGTGGCTTTATCGTAGATGGGTAAGGTATTGAAGTCCGAGTCCGGGTCACAGCTAACGTCACTGATCATTCGAAGCGCACCTTTGTGATCTTTAAGTAGCTGGTTTGTTAGAAAAGGTGGAATGTCCTCCATGGAAAGAACACAGTTAACTAATAAGTCGAAATCTAAAATTTCGGCAAAGGGACCTCCGCCAGCTGTTTGGTCACGGTCCCAGCCAGTACAGGCAAAGCCCAGTGAATTCAATGCATCCAGTGCTCCAGATCCGCTTCGACCGCTGGCGCCAATAACAATCGACTTTGCGGGCTGTTCTGAGCGATGCTCAGAGACAAACTGAATCAAGTCACCTTGCTGCTTAAAGGGCGCTAAGCGGTTCAGTTCGATGATTTTTTCCTGGCGACTTAATTTTTCGTCATCAACGAAAAGGGCGGCGAGGGCAGCTCCAACGAAGCCAGCCCAATAGCCGAAGGCATTTGTTCGGTGACCATTTTCATCGACCATATATTCTAAATCGATAATCTGACCTTTGCCCTTTTGGAAGCGTTCTAGGACTTGGCGATAGCCTTCTTGTTTTTTAAAGACGTGTGCGAAATAAATATGGCGATGAACCAGCCCGTCCGGATGAGGCGGAAGGGCTTTCAGGCCTGTCACAATGGCGTTCTTTGGGGCTTCCGTCATCCACGAGCCGGCAGGTTGAACCTCGCAGCCGGCGTCCCGGTAGGCTTCGATGGGTATGATCGAGTCGGCCCAGTCTTCGACGACGATTTCGTGGCCCTGGCCAATGAGGCGCTGACAATCCGACGGAACCAGCGGTCTTCGGTGTTCATTTTCTTTGGTTTCTGATCGAAGCCAGAACAGTTCGGCCATGAGGGGCTCCTTTGCGGTGGTGTCGTTCATGATGATCGCAGATAGCCTATCACGAGGGATTTGCCAGGGGTATAAAACACCCGGGCAAGAGCGCCCAGAAGGATGAATTGGAATAACGTTGGTGGACGTTACCGCGGATGGCTATGGGAACCGGATCGGCCGGTGGTGGGCCATCTTCCTCGGTTTGGGCGCTCCCACACCGGATCATTGAAATATAAACTAATAAGTGTAGTTTTTATGAAAATAAGAACAGTTTTGAAAAATCAGCAAGGATGCCTATGATTTCATCAAAAGGATCTGTGACGGGCAACACCTTAGATTTAGGGCGATATAACTCGGAGATATGTAACATAATTGTTTTTGAGATTATCTATGTGCAGGGCCGGATTGAAGTAATTCCAAGTCACCCCGTTGGGTCGCCAAGGTGATGAAGAGTTCTAAATAAGTTCCAAATTTTATTTGTTTTGTTTTTTTTGGTATCAGCCAAGCATGCGGGTAGGTGTCTTGCGAAATGACTGTGTGAGACTTCAACGGAACCTATCGAGATGAAGGAAGTTGAGGACAAACCTTTAAGTCAAAAGAAGGTTAGGTTATACTCGCACTTTACTTCGAGGTGTTCCATTAGTTCGTCGAGCTTAGTGAGTTTTTCTGACTTTCAAGAGCAACTGAAAGCCCAATCTCAAACTGATCTTTCCAAACTGGAAAGTGTGATATCTACGTTGCCCGAGGGCGAAGTCTTTGCCCAACGATTGGGTGATGACCGTCTTCGTATATACTGGAGCCCAGGCTCTGCTTACCAGCAAGAAAATAAAACCTGTCACCTTGACCTTTATAAAGATGGGCGTCTTGAGGGCGAGGGCGATGAGTTTTCTAAAGACGAGTGGCAGCTTGTTCAGCGGGTTTTCGGTGTCGTTTACTCGGATGAAAACCGAATTTTACTTCGATCTTCTTTTTACCGAAATCTTTCTCGGGCCTTACGGAGCTTTTTGGGGCTGGAAACGGTCCAATTTTTAGGGGTTGTCCTGCCGACTCGATTGCATCTGCCAGATGAAATGAAGGTCGAAGACATGCTTGTTGATTATGAGCGTGAGGGCTTCTACCGAGCGGCCGCTGTTCAGGGTTTTGTCACTGGGCTGGGACAGCTTCGCTATTACGATGCGTTTCAGATCAAAAAACAACTGCGCCGTTTGAATCCAGACGAATCCTTTTTTGTCCCCGAAGTCTTTTATGTTTTTAGCGACGGAACCATGGTCGATGCACTGAGCATGTATGCTCATCCGTTGAACCTAATGGTCGATTCGTCGTTGATGATTTGGACTCATCCCGAGCGACAGGCCGAGACCGCCTTGCCGATGCAGGTGGATTGGAAGGGTAAAGGCTACCGCGCAGAGCAGGCGATCAAAGAACTGGTCGCTCAGCTTGTTGCTGCTGTTAAAGAAGCTGGACATCAAATATATTATCGTGAATTTACGCCGACTCAAATGGGGCCGGATGATACCCCGATCTTGCCATCGCGATCGATCTACAAAGATTCTGATGTGAAAGTGGTCCATGTTTCTGACCTCAAGTTCGAGCAGCAGGGATCGCGATTTCGAATTCATTCTGATTTAAACCTATCTGAGTCCAGCGAGAAAACGTTGTCTCAGAATGGCGTTTGTTATTCTGAAGCTGAAGACCTGCTGTACATTGATACGGAAGACCTTCTGAAGGTCGGGTACAAAGCGCTGATTCCTGAGCGCCTGCAGCCCGAGTTCAGCTTAGGCCAGTGGCAAAACTTGAAGGCCTTTACTGAGGACGAGCTCGCCCGATTTGTATCTGGTTTAAAAGAGCTCGACCCTTCGGCTGTATTGGAAGTTGTTGATTTATCTAAAGATCAAGTCGAACTTCGGGTGAACGTCGAGCATGGTAAGCTGGATCAAGTCTCTGTAAAATGGATGGTTCGTATTGACGATGAGACCTCGCCCATTCAGCTTCAATTTCTTCAAGAGCCTCTTCGTCAGTTACTTGAGGCCGTGCAAAGCGGTGTTAAAGGTTTTTCTGATCTGCCGCCGGCGAAGCTGGTTTCTAGTTTTCGTTCACGCCGAAAGGTCGAGCTAAAACTTGTTCGGCATAGTGGGATCATTTTTAAATTAATCGAATTAACAGAGAAGTCTGATGCAAAGACATTCGAGGATATCGAAGGGGATCTAGCTCGATTTATCGAGACATTTGTTTTCGAAATGGACCCGACGACCAAGTCGCTTGAAAAGCTTGTGTCGCCCTCCATCTCTCTTTTGCTGAAAAGGGTTTTTGAGACCTACTCACATTTAAAGGATCATAAAACCTTCTTTGGTAGCCCTGATACGTTGTACCGGGTTCACCTTGGTCCACTGTTGGGCGAATGGATCCTTTGGTTTTTGCAATTTATGTACGAGCAGCACGGATCGAAGCTGACTCAACGCTTTAATTTTCCTCAGTTGAATGTTGTTTTTGACCCTGAAAGCTTATCTTCGACGGTTGGCTACAGTGATATTTTCATGTCCATGGCCAGTTCAAGTTTGAAGATGGGTGTCTTTGTGGATGGTCGCAAAGTCGAGTCTTTGACCGAAAAGCAGCTGAAGGCGAGCATTGTACTTCCTGAAGTTCAAGGGAAGATCAACTGGTTCGAGCTGCACCCAGAAGTGTTCTTAGAGGGGCGTGCGCTGAAGTCCGAAGACCTTTCGCGTTTGCTATCTCAAAGTCTTTTTGAATTTGAAGGCCAGTTTTACTATATCCCCAAAAAATCTTTGCCGAGTTTGACTTGGTTGCAAAAATTTTGGGACCAGCTAGAAGCCACGGGTGGCGACAAGGTTCAAAAGGATGCCGAGGGTAACGAAAAATTCGTTGTTCGACGATCGAGAACCCTAGAGCTGATGGTCCTGGCTGCGAGCGGTGTCGAGATTAAAGCCGGGGAAGAGTGGGACAAGCTGATGGCGAAATTTCATCGCTTGGAAGATAAGAACGTCGAGCCACAAAACATGTCGGAAGAGCTGACGAACACCTTAAAGCCCTACCAAAAAGAAGGGGTGCGGTGGCTTCAGACGCTTCATGACCTACAGTTAGGTGGGCTTCTTGGTGATGATATGGGTCTTGGTAAGACGCTTCAGACCATCGCGTTCTTACAGTCCTTGAAGGCGACCAATCGTCCACACTTAATCGTGGTTCCGACCTCCTTGGTGTACAACTGGGTCTCGGAATTTAAAAAGTTCGCACCAGAGATGGCCGAAAAGATTCACTATTTTACCCCAGGCGTTTCGGATGCTCAAAATGCGGAAGGGATCGTGATTACGACCTACGGGTTGATGTTGCGGCACCAACAGTATTTTATGGATCAGTCTTGGGATGTGATTGTTTTTGATGAAATACAAATGTTGAAAAACATTGTTTCAAAGCGCCGTAAAATAGCCTCCCAGCTAGAGGCAAACTTTAAAGTCGGTCTAAGTGGTACTCCTATGGAAAACCACTTTGGTGAGTTTTATTCGTTGATCGATCTCGTGGTCCCAGGGGCTTTAGGTCGCTATCAAGATTTTAACCGTGATTTTGATGTGCGTAAGGGTGTATCGAGCTACGCCATTCAGCACTTGCGCTTAAAAACAAAGCCGCTTGTGTTGCGTCGTGAAAAGCAGCACTTGTTAAAAGAACTTCCAGAGAAAACCGAGTCGGTCGTGCGTATCGATTTCGAACCGAAGCAAAAAGAGCTTTATCGCGATATTGCGGCATCATGGAACACTCAGGTGCAAAGCAAGATCGAGACCTCTGGCGAATCTCATGCTCAATTGCAGATGTTAACGGCGCTTTTGAAGTTGCGTCAGGTTTGCTCGGCTCCGAAGCTGATCGAACCAAATTATCCGACGAATGGGCCAAAGCTCGGCTTGCTTCATGAGGTCCTTCAGGAACTGATCGAGCGACAGGAAAGTGTTTTGATCTTTACCAACTTCCGCAAAACGTTGGATCTCGTTGGAACAATGGTGGAAAGCTTAGGGCTGAAAGCGTTGAAGATTCATGGTGGAGTCAATCGAACCAAGCGTGAGCAAGTGCTTAAAACCTTCAACGAAACTGAAGGGTCTCAAGTGCTGATCATGACGTTAAAGACGGGTGGATTGGGTCTGAACCTGACGAAGGCAAATTATGTCTTCCACATCGAGCCTTGGTGGAACCCAGCCGCTGAGATGCAGGCAAATGATCGAGTGTATCGAATGGGGCAGGAAAAGGCCGTCACGATCTATCGATATATTATGGCTAACTCGGTCGAAGAAAAGATCCAGGATCTGAAACAGTTGAAGCAGGATGCTTTCGAATCCTTGTTTGCTGAATCGGCAACGGATCTTGAAAATGAGACCAGCTTTTCGACAAGTCGCCTGACGAAAGACGACTTCAAGTACTTACTTGATTTAAACGAAGCGCCACTACAGCCGTAGTCGGCGCAATCTATTCTTAGGCAACATCGCTGTCGGCGAGCACGAGCTTTTCGGCAATGGTGTAGCGGTCGCGACCGTCGTTTTTGGATTTGTAAAGGGCTTGGTCAGCCCGCTTCATCCAATGCTCGATATTTTCGTTGGGTAGGCGTTCTGCGATACCCACCGAGACCGTGAAGTTGAGTCTCATATTGTCTTTTACAAACACCTCTTTGCGGACGCGTTGAACAAGTTCTTCGGCTTTTTTGACGGCATGTTCTGTCTTGTGGTCTGGCAGTAAAATGGAAAACTCTTCCCCACCAACACGAGCCACAAAGTCTGTATCGCGATGGAAGACTTCCTTCAGCAAGTTCACGCATTCGACCAGTATGTAGTCGCCAATGGGGTGGCCGTAGTTATCGTTGATCTTTTTAAAGAAGTCGATATCCAGGGTCAGCATCGAGATGGTGCCTCCGGAAAGGTCCCCCAGTTTCGTGTATTGCTGGATTTTTTCATCAAAGCTTTTTCTGTTGTAGGCGCCAGTTAGATGATCTAGGCGCATATTTTCATTGGCTTGTACGAGCTTCTTTTTGACCACGCTAAGACTTTTTTGCATCTGTGAGATCTTCTTCGAGCGACGGTTGTCGCGGTTTGATTGATGCTCCATATAGAAATCGATAAACTGACGTGATTGCTGTTTCAGGGAATCGATCGAATTCGCTTCGACGGCTTCACGCAGTTGGCTTAGGTTTTCTTTGACCTCGTTGTCAGCGTTTTCTTCGTAGGCGATGTCTTCACTGAGTTGATCAATAAAATCCCATATGATGCCTCGAAAGTCTTCGAACGTCTTTTGTATGTAGGTGTATTCATCGATTCGATAGGAGCTAAAAAATTGACGAAAACGAAAAAGCACACGCTCGGACTGCTCTTTGCTTGAGGAGATCAGCTCTTTGGCAAACTGATCAAGGACGCCACGGGTTTTTCGAACCGGGTGCCCGTCGAAATCAAACAAGTTCTTGTTCATAGTGTCGATTAAATACAGAAGAGTTGCACGGTCATCGCTAAGGGTCTTCGGGTTCACTGAAGCGCCGGGCTCTTGGCCTTCATTTTCCTCGTCCCAATCAAAGCTGAACTGATCAATTAGCTTGCTCATCCACTGTTTCAAAGATGCCTCCAGACCGCATGTTTTCCACTGTCCTTATCGGCATCTCAGTGCTGTTTTTAAGCACGAATTGTACAGCTTAAACTAGATTTGACGAGGGTACTTCTTTAGGTTTGAGCACGCAGGCTTTAGTCGGGTCTCTAGCTGCTGGATTCGATCAAAGATCCAGACGTAGAGCCTGTTTATGTCTGAGACGTATTTCTTAGGTTCATCGCCACGAAGCTGCGACAGCCGATCTTCAACATGACCAAACCAGATGAAGGGGTTTGCTGTGACATCGGAGTTTTCAAAACAGCTGTTGTAGGCTTCGGCTTCACTAAGCCCTGTTTCGCTAAGCACTTCTTCAAGAAGTTTTTTATGTGAGCGTCGTACGTAGGCATGTCCGTTGTTGTATCCAGCCAGCGTAAAGCGCAATTCTTGGTCTTCCATTGCATTTGGGCAGAACCTGAAGTAGTCGGCAAAATAGGTGTCGCGTAAATGGCGAACATAAAGAGCGTGGGAAAAAATCGAAAAATACGGTTGAAATGATTTGTCACGAATTTGCTTGATCGACTGATCTTCATCATCAGAAAACTGAGATCGAAAGAAGTGTGGGTATAGTTTTGTTAGGTGTTTTGTCGTGCTTGGCTTCATTTGGCCTAGTCCAACAGGGATTTCGGCAAGGTCATTTCCGTAGGCCTGAACGGCCAGTTGGCTAACAGCGTTTGGGTTAAACTTAGATTCGACAAAAGATTGCACAAGCATCACAGCCCATGTGTGTAGACCGTTAAAATCGTCGTCGCCAAACACATGTTTAGTGGCGCAATAAAACATTTCGTCGTAGCCGGAAAAGCTAAGATCAGAGACTTTCTTCTGCCGGTCTAAAAAGGTGGTTATATTTTTTAAGTACAGGTCGCGAAACTGATTGCCTAAGCTGTAGCCTTCTTGGATTCCCGCTGGGGCGACCTGTGAGCGCGTATGTCCTCGCGCCAATTTGATCGCGGCCTTTGGGGCTCGGGCCCTGCCGTGTTCGTCGGGGGTTTCTTTGTAGTACCTGACTGGGTCAATGAACAGATTAACTAACTCATTCAGGCTTTGATCCGCGAACCTGGGTTGATCTGGCGTTGTTGGTTGGGGAAGCTGCTTTCGAATGGCTTCGGAAGAGGCATAGGTCTGAGTCGCCCAGCCGATACTTCGACCCTGGCTGGCCTCGGCAGCAAATCGAGTGTGGATTTTAAGAGGCTTAGTGCCTTTTCTGGATCCGTCAAAGCCTCGTTCGACTAAAAACCGCATGCTCGAGTCGGCTAAAATGAGGTCGAATTCGTCGGTCTTAGCCATTAAGTCCAAAAGCTCTGGTGTACTGGGTTGCGAGGTCAATTGGTGCTGCCGCATGAGGTCGGCCATATCCAATATTTGGATGTTTGCACCTTTCTGGATCAACTTCGTTAGGCTGAGCTCGTGGCTTGAGCCTCGTCGTGCAATGGCTCGCAGTGGTAGGCTTCGTTTTTGTAAGTCCGCAAGTTGAATTTTGCCGTTGCCGTCTATGTCTAGCCGAGTGTCTTTTCTTGTCACGATATGTTCGTGAATATCAGAGTGAATGGGCCAGCTGAACCGGATGACGCCCTCAAGGTTGTCGTTATCAAAGGGGGCTGTATGCGGTTCGGTTGTCGGAGCCCCGGTACGCTCTGGAATATCGGTCAAATTAGCTGCGGCAAGATCGGCATAGCCTTCTGCCAATAAAGTAGGAATGTCCTGAATGTCGACGGGGATAAATTCGGCTTTGAAGCCGCTAGCGACATCAAGTTGGTAGCGATCATTAATGAATCGGATGAATGCATTGACCCTTTGATATTCGAGGCCCCGGGCAAAATCTTGTGACTTCAGGTCTGTTTCTAGTCCGGTGTTGATGTAAAAGTTCACACTGTCGTAGGTCGTTAGAACCCGAATAAGGCGATTACCATAGGTGCTGATTTGCCCTAATGTGTATCCTGGTCGTTTGTTGGCTTGGTGGTCCACAAGGACGTCTTTTTGTCGTGATTCCAGCCATGCCTTCAGTCTCGACGGGTAGGACCCGAGTGTCGAACTCATAGGCAGTAAGGATAGAATAACAAGGGGGATGAGCGTGATCCCAATACGTCGCACCAGGTGTCTCCATTGAACGTTTTGTAGAGTTCAATGCAGGTACAGTGCCAGGCTTGGCCGTTGAGGGGCATTTTTCTTGTTAGTTTATTGAAGTATCGGAAACTCGATCACAATTTCTGTTGTTGGACTAGAGTCATTCAGATGCCAGGTACCGTTCAACTGTTCGATGATTCGGCGGGCGATGGCCATTCCTAGGCCTGTTCCTTTGCCTTGAGGCTTCGTCGTAAAGCCGGACTCTTGTATTTTTTCAAACATTTGCGGTGTGAGTCCAGTCCCTGAGTCGGTAATGATGATTTGAAGGCGACTGTTTTTCGGGGTTCTCAAAGACGCTTTTATCCATGGGGCAGGGCTGTCAGAGATAGCATCGTTGGCGTTTCGAAACAGGTTCGAAATCAGAATTCGAATCAATGTTGGATTGGATTCTAGCTCTGTTTCCAGTGTGGTTTCACCGATAAATTGAAAGCGGACATTTTCACGCAAAGACTCTTCGGCTTCTTCAAAAATAAGCGTTCGAATATCGTACAGGCTCATTGGCTTCGTGGAAGGGCGGGCGTCGACATAAGAAAAGCTACGAACGGTTTTTAAAATGTCGACCAGTCGATGACTTTGGCGATGAAGATCTTGGATCTCGCGTTCGTAATCTTCGATGGTGTTTTTAGGGTTCATTTTCAGGCGAATCAGTTTCGACTGCATAACCATCAAGGGGTTGGACAGCTCGTGGCCTAGGTTGCCAGCAACCTCCCCAAGGCGGATCATGTTTTCATGCTCGTTCTTCATTTGAACAGCACGTTGAACCTCTTTGTCGGCTTGCTCTTGAAAGCGTTTAGATGCGCTCATTAAAAAGGTCAGTAAGACTAACGACATGAATAGGACCGAACTGACTCCGAGTGGGTCGGCTGCTGGCGGAGGAGGAAATACCTCGTAGATAGTCCCTAGGTAGGTTAAAGACACAAAGCCAAGAACGAGGCCTACGAATACGTGAAATAGCTTTCGATTTAAAAACAAGTGAGCGACGGCGGTTAATACTGGAAGCCAATACATCGTCGCCGAGCCAAGCCCACCCGTTTGGTAGGTGCGAAGCCCGTTGATTCCCAGAGCCATCAACATCAACCCCATGATAATAGCTTGTCTGTGCGTGGAATATCGCTTTACGGCCCAGGCGGTTAGTAAGTTCAAGATGCTAAGCGCAGGCAGGGTTAGTAAGTATAGGTCCTTAAAATTGGTGTTGTATAGGCGCACCAAAAAGATCCCGAACAACGAGATACTAACACCCTGGCAAAAGCGAATAAAAAGCCGTAGCCGTCGTTGATCGACAACTTCTTTAGCATTCTCTATTTCGGCCTGGAGTGGGTTTGTCTTTGCGGAAGCCAACAGGCCTCTGAAATTGAATCCTATGCGCATGAACCCTAAATACTTCTCAAAATATGAGCAATATGCTGACCTCAATGTATTGAAGATCATTAGGAAAGTCTAAAAAATCTTAAATATTTTAGGTAACTTGGGTAAAAACCTTCAATTCTGTTTAAATTTTACGCTGACGTCGCTGTATTGACTCGAACTTGCCCTCGGGTCTATCTTAACCCACTTTTTATTGAACCATTTATAGAGGTTGAGAATGGCAAACTACAAAGCGGTCATCACAGGCCACGGCTCCTATGTTCCTCCAAATGTATTCACTAATGCGGACCTCGAGCCCATGCTTGATACGTCTGATGAATGGATCCGCCAGCGCACGGGGATTGAAGAGCGACGTTGGGTGGATCCTAAAGAAGAGGGCACGGCTGAGCTTGGGTATAAAGCGGCTTTAGAAGCCATCAAATCGAGTGGTATCGATAAAAATGAAGTTGATTGCCTTATCCTTGGGACCTTGTCGCCTCAGGTGGACTTTCCTGGGACGGCTGTTTTTGTCCAGCACTTGCTTGGGTTGAATGGTTGTGCGGCCTATGACGTTCGTCAACAATGTAGCGCTTTTGTGTACTCGTTGGAAATGGCTGACACATTTATTCGTGCTGGGAAATATAAAAACGTTTTGGTCATAGGGGCAGAGGTGCACTCCAATGGTTTAGATCTGACACCCCGGGGTCGCAACGTGTCTGTCTTGTTTGGTGATGGTGCTGGCGCGGTGCTTGTTAGTCGTGCGGATGCCGATTCTGATCGGGGAATCATCGATGTCGAAGTTCATGCCGACGGAGAGTTTGCTTCGGAGCTTTGGATGGAGTACCCAACAAATGCTAAGCGTGAATCTGGAGTGCGTGAGCGCATTACGATCGAAGACATTCAAGAAGGGAAACACTACCCTTATATGAATGGGAAAGTTGTTTTTGTTCACGCGGTAAAGCGAATGGCAGAAACATTAAAAACAATGGCGATTCGAAATAAAGTTCAGTTAGAAGATATTGATCTTTTTGTGTTTCATCAGGCCAACCTTCGTATCAATCAAAAGGTTGCTGAAGTGATGGGGATTCCGTCAGACAAGGTTTTTAATACCATCGAAAAATACGCCAATACCACTGCAGCGACCATTCCGCTGACCCTTGACGAAGCGGTCAAAGCGGGAAAACTTAAGCCAGGAATGCTGGTCGCATCGGCGGTCTTCGGGTCGGGCTTTACTTGGGGTGGGGCATTGTATCGCTGGTAGACGCTGCGTTAGTATAAAAGACCGGATTTTTAAGAGCGGACTTTGGGGTCCGCTTTTTTTGTTTTAGCTGTTCGGATGTGTCCGGATTCTAAAACCATTCGGCCATATAAATTTAAACTGGTTTTCAGCTTAACTGGCGCAAACGGTCGGTCTGTTTTGTTTCACTTTCGTGATCGAAACTAAAACTTAGTTTTGCTTAAGTAGCGCTTTAGCTTAGTTAACTTAACGTTCGTTTCGGTTCATTCTGTTGAGACAGTAAAAATCTTTATTTATACTGAGAACTCGGAGATTCGATGTCGGATTCAGGGGTTCAAAAAATTCATATGCTAGTGGTCGAGGACGACGAAGGTCAGTGTCTTCTTGTCGAGCGGATGCTCCGCGAGATCAATCGCCGATCCCAACTGCTATACATTACGATGAAGTCTGTGGGCCGAGTATCAGCTGCTTTGAAGGAGCTTCGAAGTAATACCTATGATCTGACTTTATTAGATTTAACTTTGCCTGATAGTCGAGACCTTTCCGCCATCACCGATGTTAAGGCGGCGTTTCCGGATATGCCAATCGTCGTTTTTACGGCCAATAGCGACGAGTTTGTTGGTAAGTCCGCTGTTCGATTAGGTGTGCAAGACGTCTTAGATAAGTCCCAGATGAACGAATACACTTTGAGGCGTTCCATTGCTTATTGCCTTGAGCGTGTTCGAACCAANCAAGAAATNGAAGAGCTTCGNTTTGCNCAAGTCAGNTCNTTGCAATTGGCGACNATNGGTGAAATGGCGGGCGGTGTTGCTCACGAAATTAACAACCCCTTAATGGTCATTCGTACCTATTGCGAGCGCTTGCGCCGGGTCATGAAAGATGATCCTGTGGACATGAATCTCATCAAAGGTGCCATTGATAAAGTGGATTTGATGGCGGANCGGATGAATCGCATCGTACGGAGTCTTCAAAGCCTTTCAAGAAATGACCTCGATGACGATCCAGAAATTGTGACATTGAAATCTATCGTCGATGATGCTGCTGCTTTGTGCTCCGAGCGAATTCGGCTTGAAGGAATTGAGTTCATTATCGACGTAGATCAGTCGATTGATGTTGTTTGTCATCCNACTCAAATTTCCCAGGTTTTAATTAATTTATTGAATAACGCTAAGGATGCTTTGGCTGGTTCCAGGGCGTCTTGGATTCGGGTTCAAGGAAAAGAGCACGGGGATAGTATCATCATTGAGGTTGAAGATAGTGGCGTGATTGAAGACACCAAGGTTCGTGACATGCTGTTTTCTTCCTATTTCACGACAAAGCCTCGCGGTAAGGGGACTGGTTTAGGTTTGTCCATTTCAAAATCCTTGATCGAAAAGCATCATGGGACGATGGAGCTGGTCGACCAAGAAAACACCTGTTTTCGAATTACCCTGCCGACGGTTGATTTATTCAAGGGGATGGAGCCTCTAAATTCGTCGATTTCGTCTGAAAGTCAAAGTGATGCAGGGATCTTTCCTGTTCGGCGCCCGTCCGGGGACGATTCATAGATATCTGTTTCTTTTGAGTCTTGTTGAGGCCCTAGGTGACAGCCTGTGGCGATCTTGCTAGCTTTAAGTTATGAGCTCTTTTGAAGTGATCAAGCACAAACTGGTTCCAGCGATTCAGCGCCCTTCTCCGAATTTTTATTCCTTAGAAGGTCGTGAGGTTTCGTTGCTCGTCGTTCACTGTATTAGTCTGCCGCCGGGTCAGTTTGGTGGCCCTTATATCGACCAGCTCTTTACAAATCGACTGGACCCAAGTGAGGATCCTTTCTTTGAGCAAATTCATGAGCTTCGTGTTGCTTCACATCTTCTGATTCGCCGTGATGGTGAAGTCATTCAATACGTGGATTTCGATCAGTGTGCTCATCACGCGGGGAAGAGTTCGTTTGACGGGCGTGAGAAGTGTAATGACTTTTCAATTGGCATCGAGCTTGAAGGAACGGACCAGGGATCATACACGGATCAACAGTACGATATTTTGGGGGCTGTCAGTCAGGCTTTGTTGCAGGCCTATCCGAGGATAACGAAGGATCGGATCGTTGGTCATAGCGATATAGCGCCCGGCCGAAAGACAGATCCAGGGGTTGGTTTTGACTGGAACCGTTACTATGGGATGCTTTCTGGACCCGTCTTAGCTTGAGACGAAAAAAAATGATTGGCTACCTTGACGGATTTCAATTTTTTCCCAAAATATAAGTAAGGGCCCTGACCTTGTTGGGCCCAATTATGAGTTCTTTTTTTCTAACCCAAAGAAGGAGGTCATATGCCGAGTGCACAATTAGCCAAAAACCTTGAACATATTCCGCCTTGCTTTGTGCCGACTTAGGGGCTTCGGCCCCGCTCCGTACTTATTCATACCCTTTCGGAACTAATTGGAAACTTCATTCGTCTTGACTAGGAAAGGAGGCAATGATGACGGACTCTTGTTTTCAATTGATTTATGAAAGTCAAAAAATGACTCCGATGTTTATGTATGAAGTTAAAAGGGTCGCCGAGGGCTTGCAAGAGCTGGCCCCAAGTGATGCATCGTTAAAAATGCATGTCATAGATGTCGACGAGGGGCATTTGGTGACCTGTCGAATCGTTTCATACGCAGGGGAGTTCTTGGCTCAGGCCAAAGGCTTTGATGACAAAGTATTGTTGCAATCGATACGGGGGCAGATCCTTGAGCAACTAGCCTACTGGAAAGGGCAGCGCTTCGGGCCGCCACCAGTTCAGGAGGGGCCTCCATTGGCGGAAGCGGCCAGTTAGTTGGCCGTTTCTGTGTCAAGCCAGACTCCTGTCAAAGCGCTCCAGTCTTGGGGCGCTTTTTAATTTTTCCTTTTTGTGTCGGTGACTTGAGCCTTGTCCCGCCTGTTGCGTCTTAAAATGATTCACTTAAAATAGTACAATTGTACGATTTACATTTTTAATAATAGTACAAGTGTACTATTATTAATGTATGAAACGAGATATTTGGTTCGACGATCGTCGACGTTCATTGTCCCCTATGTACTGGTCCCTGTTTTTTGGATCCCGCGTGATTGCTGAGTTACCCCGTCCCATCGGAGTTGAGGTCGGTAAGCAGTTTCTGCTTAATCCCCGTAGCCGCCGAGATTACAAGTTCACTGTTCAAGAGCCCAGTCGTTCTGTTGCTGTTCCTACTGAAGTTGGAAATGTCGTTTTGCACCACTTTGCCGGGGAGGGGCCGACCCTCCTCCTTGTGCATGGTTGGGGAGATACGAGTTATCGGTTTTCGGCGATGATTAAAGAGCTTTGTGGTCTGGGCTACAATGTCTATGCCTTTGATCAAATTGGACACGGAAAGTCTGAGGGCGATGTGTCCCATTTGTTTGGGTTTATCAAAGGCCTTGAGGCTGTTATGACGCATATTGAACAGCAGGATTCCATTCATGGGGTGGTGGCGCACTCGATGGGCACCTTGTCCTTGTTAAATTTGTCTTCTGAAATGTTACAAGGTCGGCGAGTGGTCCTTGTGGCCCCGCCGATCGAATACTTCGGTGATATGTTTGTTAAAATCAGACAGGCCGGTGTCAGCAAGAAAATGTTGATGCATATTCTAGAGCATTACTCGCGTCGGCATGGAATTCCATGGCAAAACCTAGAGCCGGTTCATCACCGAGCCAAACTTCACTCCGGGATATTTGTTGTTCACGATCAACAAGACCGTATCTGCCCGTACATGAATAGTCGTCAGTTTTTTGCATCGACGCCAGTGACTTTTCATTCGACGGACGGGCTTGGCCATCATCGTGTGTTGCGAGATCGCGATGTGTTTGCGATGATCGTAAAACACATGGGTGTGGTGGTGAAGCCTTAGCCGGCGCGTGTATATTAAGCAGGTGGATAGTGACCAAGCGCGAGCGAACCTATAATCATATTTTGGACGTTGGATTTGGTTTGGTTTCTAAGGAAAACCTCAGTGCCATAACCATTGGTCATATTGCCGGTGCCTGTGGAATGTCTCGAAGCGGCGTCATGGCTCATTTTCAAAATAAAGAAGATATGCATGTGGCCATCCTGGAAAGAATTCGCCAGGCCTATGTCGACCAAGTCGTCATGCCGTCGCATGATGAGGACGCTTTAATTTCTTTGCAAAAGTTCTTAACGGCCTGGTGTGATTGGGTTCATAAGGCGGGCTATGGCAAGAAGGCGGGCTGTCCTCTGCTGAAGGCGACGGCCGAGTACCAGGACCTTCCAAATGATCGGGTCAAGAAGGTGATTAAACGTCATCAACTAGAGCTTATTGCCCATATTCAGAAAATGATAGACCGCTGCATTCGTCATGGTCACTTGGATGTGCAGACGGATAGCCAACAGATGAGCTTCGAGATCATCAGCTTGTACCACGGGCGCAACCTGGCAAAAACTTTGATTGGTAGAGATGCCGCGAACGCGACTTTTTGGCGTGCTATATCTAGGCTGCTGGGAACTCGAATCGGGCAGTATAAAGTCACTCACTAGATGTTCTAGTGGTCTTGTTTGAAATCGAAATACTCGAGTTGCAATATTCCGATTTGGTAACTAACAATCCGAAAAAATCAGGTATTTTCTTAATATTGGCTTAACCGAATCATGGTCTGTCCCGATCAAATACTCGTATGTTAGGGCGGAACTTAAAAATCTTAATTATTTGTTCATTTTGCTTTGTTGTTGCTGCCTGTGGTGGTGGTGAGGGGGGCGAGGATCTACTTCCTGCGAACCCTGGGAACGATGGCAGTGGGGCTTCTGACGAGGCGCCAGAGGCGCCGGTGGAACTTCAGCTGGTCGGCTTGGCTAACGAGCTTGTTCCTAGTGCCGACCCTGTATGGACATGGTCTTGTTCGACGATTTGTGAATACCGTTTTGTGGTCGATCAGTCGCCCACCTTCGAGTTCGTCGATCAGCCGTTTGAGCTGACTTCGTCCGCTGCGGCCTCTGGGGTCGATGGAACCTATTATTTGCATGTTCAAGCTAAAGAAGTTGGGTCGGACCGTAAGACACAGACGATGCATGTTTCAGTTGTTTTGGATAAAACGGCGCCGACGGACCCAGTGATCGATGCGCAATTAGATGACGCGACCGAATCGCGGTCGGCGACCGTACAGTGGTCAGGTGCAAGCGATAATATCGCAATGGGTCCCTATCAAATGGCTGTGGGCACGAGTCCTGGTGCGACGGATGTTTCCGATTTTGTCGAAGTGGGTTCTGGTTCCCAAGGATTTGTCACAGGCCTTTCTTTGACATCAGGAGTGAGCTACTACAGCACGCTTCGAGCGGTGGATCAGGCGGGGAATATCAGTGCTGTAGTCACTGGTCCCGCGTAT
>NYZX01000061.1 GCA_002686065.1 Pseudobdellovibrionaceae bacterium
ACACATTTTGGGCATATTTTAGGGCCGTAAAAACGCTGAGGCGTTCCAGGCCGGATCCATTTTATTGCGATTTCGCCGGTGAGGGCAGGAGCCCGCGCCTCCTCAAGGACAGATGACGTCTACCGAGCCAAAGCACAATACCGCCAGAAAAACTTAAGAGCACAGAGGCCCCCAAAGGGTAAGATTGCATCACAAGCCTTTACGGAAACGCAGTGAAAAACACCACGCTCCACTCTCGTGAGCCTGGGAACAGAAGCTTATTTTTTAGGCAGATAATTGCAATTCCAGATGGGATTTTTGCCACTGTTTGACAATGACTGGGTGGGTGACTACCCAAGTCACATGTCTTTGGAAGTATCGAGCCCAACAAATCACAGCATTCGATCCTTTGATCATCTGACCGAGGGTTACGAGCGCAACCCCCAATCACGGCTGCGCATCGCGATCCTTGGGGCTCCTGGATCTGGAAAATCGACCCTCAGCTCGGGACTTCTGTACTTTTCAAAACTGTTTTTATTCAAAGTGGATATGGTTCCCGAAGTGGCCAAATGGCACTTCTACAAGGGCTCCGATTTTTCAAAGCCCGAGTTTGAAATCCAAAAATACCAGGAACAAAAAGACCTTGAAGACATCTACCCAAGTGAATTGGACATTCTTATTTGCGAAGCCCCTGTCATCATAAGCGCCGTTTACTCGTGCTATTATTTGGGCGAAGAACACCCCGTTTCACAGCAACTTCTTCGCGACGCCGAGATCGAAAAAGAACGCTATACCCACTTTATCGTGTCCAGAAAATTGGTCCGCTTCGAAGGCTTTGGGCGCAACGAGAGTGAAGACCAGTCCGATGAGCTTCACGCCATGACGATCAAAATTCTTGAGCAACTGAAGTTAAATTACGTCGTCCTGAATCGCTACGACGAGCATATTCCGCTTCAAGTCCTGTCGATGTTTGGCGCTATCAGCAAACGTCTAAATAGCTGAAACTAAGGGCCTTTTTTAAGATCTCTTGGGTTCCTATAAAATATTCTTATAGGCAGCATTCGCCCAGGGCGCATTTACCAACAAAATATGATCAGACATTTAACACTGCCTTGTAGTAATTCTTACCTATATGGAAGCAGCGGATGCCCAGCCCACCCTATGGTAAAATGGGCCCGGGTATTTCGAGGACGGAAATAGATAAGACAGAGGGGATTCGACAGGAGAATCCATGGCCCTTTTTCGTGCTGCTTTCGTGAAACTGATCCTTATGGGACTGATAGCTTCCCCTAGTGTCGCACTTACCGCTCCGATACGAAATTTCACGTTTTCTAATCAGGCTCGCCTGATCGTCGACTTTAAAGCCCGTGAACGAGGCCGATTCGAAATCCGCTACAAAAGTTTCGACAATGTCGATACGACCCTTTTTGTCGACCGCGACCTCGAATCTGAAGCTCCATTGATTTACACCCACGATCAAAAGTCGAATAAATCGAAAGATGAAGACTCCGGAATCAAAAATGCCATTGGCATCGGTTTTCCCGAACAAAAGCTTCCCGCAATCCTTACCTATGTTCAAAACCAGTGGTTTATTATTAACCAAAATGGACATGTCATCGAGACGGGATTGCGATCTAGCGACTACACCTATCAGGTGATTTCTTTTAGCGATAACAAAGCGATTTACATTTTGCAGCCCCTTGCCTCTGGTGACCCCGTGTATGTCTTCAATCAGGACGGTGCGCGAATAGACAACGAGGTCATTGATGAAAACGGAACATTACTAAGTGCGACAGTCCCCGATACAACAAAACCCTACAGTGTGCACTTTCAAGGCGTAAACCCCGACGGGCAAAAAACGCTAGAAAGGCTCAACTTCGAAGACTTTATAAACACCGCATTCTCAAGAAGCCACCTTATAGAGAGCGACGAAAGATATATTCCCATCGAAGACAACGACGGAGACACCGTCAACGCCTGGGACATCGTCGACACCTTTTCAACAGACCTAACCCTGCTCGAAGAGGGCGACGTATTCAAAATGAATGCGTCTGAATTGAAACTGGCTAAAAACTTGGCCGACCGTCTTCTTAAGAAAGAAATGAACTCGGCGGCCGTACTCGCCTCCGCCGGGCGAGGGAAAAGTCAGTTTTTACGATCTTTTGTCTACTGGCTAAAAACAAAAGGGCCTGTAGAACTTCGCGACTATAATTTCCTCGAATTCGATGCCTCGTCCTTTGCTTCCGGAACTAAATATGTTGGCGCGACAGAATCGAAACTAAAAGCCATGTTCGCCGTGTCTGAAAAATCAAACACGGTCTTTTTTATAGACGAAGTTCACCTTCTAAAAGGAATGGGAACTTCGTCAGAAAATTCGAACGATATTCGCCAAAACTTAAAACCAAAGATGGCCACCGGTGAATTCACGGCTATCGGGTTCACGACTCCGGATGAGTTCGAAACGGCCTACTCGGGCGACCCCGCTTTTATGGAAAGAATGCGCCCCTTTCCTTTACCCAACCTATCTGAAAACGATATTGTCGATAAACTTCAGAACTGGTCCGAGCGCCACGGAAAACCAAAACTGCGCCGCAAACTATTGCATTTTATCTTCACCGTTTCTGACGAGTTCAATGCCATCGGCGGACAACCCCGAAACGCAGCTGAACTTTTGGATACGGTTCTCGTCAACAAATCTCAATGGGACGCTGACAGGTTGACCGAAGACGACATCCTCGCCGTCGCAAAAGAGGCCTACAAAGTCGACCTGGCTATGATTGATGATGAGGCGGCAGACCAAANCATCCGACGCATGCANGAAGCCTTNAGCCAACATGTGGGCGANGATCATGTCAAAGAAGAGCTCATTCGCCTTCGTCGCCGTCACATCGCCGGCCTCAATAATACAAATCATGTCGCCATCGCCATGGCTATCTTTGGCCCAAAAGGACAAGGAAAATCCAGTGTTGTACAGGCCTACGCAAAAGCCATTGGCCGAAAGTATGTCGAAATCAATATGGCTATCTATCGGAACGGATCTCAGTCAGAAATTCGTGAAGTCCTCAATATTATCGCCAAAGCGGCTCAGGAAGATGCTTTTGCTGTGATCTTTCTGGACGAAATCGAAAAGTCCCATATCGCTATTCAGAATGCGCTTNTAACCATCACCTCGTCTGGCCGATTCAGTGTTCAGCGATCCGTCAACGGTTCNGCTCAAAGNACTTCTAGTATTGAAGTGTCGGCTAAAAACATGACTTTGGTTGCCGCCGGAAACGCGGGCTCGCAGTTTTGGGAACGGGCTAAGCCTGGACAGGTCATTCCACGCGAAGTGATCGAAGCCACCGTGACCAAAGACAATGTGTCGAGCCCTCTCATTGACCGTATGGATAGCGTCGTCGTGGTTCTACCTAAAGTGCCCCAACAACAACTTCTGATCATAGACTCGATGATTGATAGAAAACTTCGACGCCTACAAGAACAAGGGATCCGAGTTGAGATTTCAAATCAGACTGCCTTTGTCGCCGCCGTTCAAGCGCTGGCCCGGGGTTCAAATAACAGTCGAATGCAAGGAATTGGCTTCGTGAATAACTACACCCCTGCCACAGTCGCCTCAAATCGACCTTTTGAACACCTTATCGATAAATATGTCGACGATGCCCTACTTGACCTGGGACTATCGCGTCGCCGCAATGGGGTTCGCAGAAGTAAAATTCAGCTGCGCTGGTCTGGTGGAAAACTCATCAAAGAACCAAGTGCGCAACAGTGCCGCAAAGTCTTTAGATAAGACCGGCCACACCAAGCGTAAAGACATAAAAAAAACCGCAGGCTTTCGACCTGCGGTTTTTTGTTTCTACGTTTCCAGCTTAGCTTAGAACGCCCAGTTCGCACTCAAGTGAGCCGCGTAAGCGTTTGAGCTGTACTCACCTTCGTAAGTGCTCGAGCTAGCCGCAGCTTCTTCTGTGCTAACATCACCGCTAGCAAAGCTATACTCGACCGCCCAGTTAAACGTTAGGTCGCCAAAGTTATGACCAAGACCCGCAGCCAACGTGTGACCAATGCCTGGTGACGAGAACGTCGCACGAGCCAATTCGTTTGGTACAACTTGAGATGTCAAAGCGTAACCAAAACGAAGAGTCATATCGTCAGAGATCTTATCCTGAGCACCAATTTTGATGTTCAACTGATCGCTCCACCCAGCAGCAATATCAGTCAACTCAACTTCAGATCCCAATAGATTTCCTGAGCCATTGATTTCAAGCGTCTCAACAGCTGAGTAATCCGTCCAAGTCGCTTCAACAAACAAGCGCCATGCATCAGAAAGGTCAAAGTAAGAACCCAAAGACGCCTGCAAAGGAAGCTCAGACTCAACTTCAGGAGCTGAAACCTGGGTAAAAGCACCCGTCGTAGCAACCGGAGTCAATGTTTGATACTGACCCGTCAAACGACCTTTGGCGGTGAATTCAACCGAGCTACGAAGACTTAAACCAAGACCCCAGCTATCGCCGCGGTACTGTGTTCCAAGGCGAAGACCAGTAAAGTTATTGTCTTGCAGGTTTTCCAGGTTCGCAAACAATAGACCCGAAGCCGTCCCAGACAAAGCCACCGGAGTACGGATTGTGGCTTCAACAAAAGTGGCTCGCCAAGTAGCACCGACCGACCAACGATCATCAATTTTGTAAGCTCCTGCAAGTCCCAACTCGACAGCTTGAAGACGAGACTCGACGGTGTCTTCAATGCTCGTGAAAGCCGATGGATCGACATCTTCATAACGTGACGCCGTTCCTGCTGAAACATACAAGCCCGCACCAAGTGACCACTTGTCGCTTAAAGTGTGCTTGTACGTAAGACCGAAAAGCGGAGACAACAAACGCTCACTGGTTTCAGTCGAACCGTCAGAGGAACCGATTGGGCCTTCAAAAGCACCAAAGGTTGGTGAAAAGTGGACGTTGAACCCATCTTTTCCGTGAGTCAAACCTGCTGGGTTATAATAAACGGAATCCGCACCTTCAACGTTCGCAGCAGCTGCTCCGCCAAGTGCTGAATATTCCGCAGACCAAGTCGTGACTTTTTCAAAGCCACCAGCCAAAGCCTGTGATGAAACAAATAACATCACTGCAATTGATGAAATAATTCGATGTTGCATTTTCCCTCCACATCGCGGTCCAGTCTTTTTTCACCACGATCGCTACAAGGGAAACCATTTCACTTAGTATTCGTGTTGAAGACTTAGACCATAGCCTAGATATGTTTCTTCTTCCCAATAGTAGCGGGCATCTAGACGAAGGGCAAAACGTCCAATACGATGAGCATACCCCGCGTTAATTACCGCACCAAGTCGTAATTCCTGGCTATCGAGGTCTTCATCACCGACTGTTAATTGAAAGTTCGTGTAAACCAATAAAGGACCGATTCCATAATAAACTAAACTTCTGCGCCCCTGATAGTAGGGAAACTGCAAAGCCGTACTGGCCATCAGCAAGAAGCCTGACCCTTCGTCAACAATCGCCCCATAGTAATCAGGCACAGATGGCGAGACTAAGATCTCTGAATCAAGAGGCAACCCCCCGTACAAAGTTTCAGGCCCCGTCAGGCGCACACCAAAGGCCATGACATCTTCACTTGCGGTCTTTCCGCCAATTTTCTCGGAAAAGCCAACAAGTCCGGCAAAACCGCCAATCCACTTCTGAAAATAGATGGGCTTAATGCCCCGCTCATCATCATCAGCCATGCCGTAGGTTTCATTCTCTTTTAGTTTTTTACCGTTTGGGCCCGCCGTCTCGAACTGTGGAACGACTTCGATGTCAGTTATNTAGCCGTACTTACGCGGCGCATATCTCACTTTATAAAAGGCCCCGAAGCCACCGGTTCCCGAATAGGTTCGCGTGCTAATTCTGACGCGCTGTCCTTTTTTCAAGTAATGAACCACCCGAGAATCAAAGTCGGGCTTTTGATAGACCGCTGCACCGTCCACTTGAATCAGGCCCTCTTGAGACGACCGGCGTTTAGATTTTCTAGATTTAGCAAAGCTCGGCCCGGCAAAGGACAAGATCAATAAAGAAAGAAGAATGAACTTTAAGAGCCGGCAAACCTGATGAACCATACTTTGTAGAAGGCCTCCAAAACGATACGCAAAGACATCTTGCTTTGCCCAACACGTCGGTCTTCAAACACGATGGGAACTTCCTGTCCCTGCAGACCAGCGCGCAAAGCTCGATACTTCAGTTCTATTTGAAAACAATATCCTTCCGATGTCACCTTCTCAAGTTCCATCGCTTTCAACGAATCTCGTCGCCAGCAATTAAAGCCACCGGTCCAATCGTTCAACGGGAAACCCATAATAAACTTTGAATACAAACTTCCACCGCGACTGATTAGCTTTCGAAGCAAACTCCAATTCACAACCCGTCCACCCTGGACATANCGTGACCCNACAATNAAGTCCTTCTTTGGNATCTCATCTAAAATTTTAGAAAGGTCNTCTGGACGATGGGAAAAATCCGCGTCCATTTCCGTCAGTGTTTCGAAGCCGTTTTCAAGTCCCCATTGGAAACCCGCCAAATAAGCCTTTCCCAAGCCCTCTTTCTTTGTTCGAAGAAGNAGGTGAATTCGAGGCTCNGANTCCGCAAGNTCCTTCACCTTCCCAGCTGTGCCATCCGGTGAGTTATCGTCCACCACCAAAACGTCCAGGTCCTGACGCAGCTTCATCAATTGAGGCAGTAAACTTTGAATGTTTTCAATTTCATTATAGGTCGGAACGATCACCAGGTGCCGCATGAGGTCTCCTTCAACTAAACCCCGATTTATACGATATTCAGGCGCGAGTTGCGACCTCTAATCGGCCTGTTTTACTTGAAGCCCCTCCGAAAGCCATGACTCAAATCTAATATGTTGGATTTGGCAGCCGATTTTCTAAGAATGAATCACGACTAAAGCCCTTAGGACGATAGTCCGATGATGAGATTGGACTTATCGGTGAGGAGATACACCATGGCTGAAAAGCAAAAAAAGCAAACCCAAGCACCACCAACAAATGTCATTCAACTTCCGCAATCNTGCCCAGTGGCAGACTGNAAAAGCAAGCCTCGTCGCGCTGGCTTCTGCAATGATCATTTTATGTGGTTCAAAGAGGGCCTCGTAAACCGCAAAGGGGAACGCCCGAAAGATTTTGATAAGAAGTTTGAAGCTTACAAGCGTAAGCAGGCTGCCTAACANTTATTTAGCTTTTCTTGGGGCTCAGACCTCAGGAAGAGCTGCATAGGGATCGTCTCCGGCNGGTGTGGGAACTCCGGGGACGTCACCTGCAGNCCCAAGCTCCGCTGGAGCGCCCCCTGATCGACTGGCCTCCAAGGCCTTTAAAGCGACCCTTTGAGTCTCAAGCCATTCTTGGGTTTCCTTTTTCACCTTCAATTTCGGCAATGTCTTATAGGGATTCCTTGGCGAAAAGGCCATCTCGGGATCGGACTTGACCTCTTCAAGGCGAGTCTTCACCTGCTGTAACGCCCGCGAGGGGTCCTTCTTGTAGGTGATGGCATCAAAGTGACAGTAAGGACAGGCCACCGCAAGACGCCAACGCAAACGCACAAAGATTTCGGTTAAAATAAAAAACACACAAAAGATCAAAATTCCACGAGGGTCGATCTCTTGGAAGATAACGAAACTTAAAAAGAATGCGGCCGAGGCACAAAGGCCTAAATGAGCCAACCCGATCGAGCGGCGAGATTCACGCCGTCGAGGTTGCCGGCAAAAAGCACAAAAAACTGCATGTAAGCCAGACTTCATGGAACTTCCTATTCACCGATCAAGGGCGTCATGCCCTCTAATAGTATGACGCCTCAAGGGTCCAAAAAGGAAGACGAGTTTTGCCTTTTTTTGGCTCCTACAGCATCCTAAACCTAATTAAGGGGGTCATTATGGGGACAAGGACGTCCAATGCACTGATCATTTTCATGGCGCTATTCTTTGGTCTAGCTGCGCAGGCCGACGAAGAAATTTTTGGCTACGACGAAATCGTCGAAGAGCTTTCGCAATCCACGGCAAAAGTTAAAACTCGGGTGACCCAACCCCACCCTTTTGACGCCGGAGATATCCATGTCTCTTTTGGCCTGATCAACTCTTACCTTGTTCTTGGCAATGACCACTCTTCGCGCGGCGAAGGCTTTTTCCGCGGGTTTCAAGCCACCTTAGGAATCGATCTATTTTCACCCAACTGGATCGCCGAAATATCAGCTCGCCGATTCGGTGAACAGGACATCGAAGACCGACAAGTCGCTTTGCAAGAATACGACATGAAGTTAGTCTTTTCCCCACGAATGACTCGCTGGATGCGACTTCGACTAGGCGTCGGCCTGTCCGCCCGCTACCTTGATATAAATAGCCCTGCCAGCGAAGCCCTTGCGGTAACCGCAGACACCGCAGAGCCAACATCGACAGAGCCGGTCAGTCAACGCTTCCGCACCCCAGCTGGCATTGGGGTCTTCGGGCTCGAAGGCCGTATCGGCCCACATATTAGCCTTGGTGCCGACGCCGCCCTTCGAAAGGCCTTAGTCAACGAAACGGTTGAAGAGTCTTCCTTTGAAGTCGGCCTTCGCCTTGGAATGCGCTTCTAGTTATGAGTGACTTGGGTTTGCTTCTTACACCAGCCCTAACGGCCCTTGGAGTTTGCACAGTAAACGTCCTTTCACAGGTTCGACGTTCCAAACGTTTTCAGACACCGGTGGACCTGACTCCGAACCTGTTGATGACCCGATATCCATTGGTTTTTATCCACGGTCCCAAAAGCCTGTTTCACTTCTACGACTACTGGAACGGGCTTCCCAAGTTCATGTATGAACACGGCTACGAGACCTACGAGTGGGATCTGCCATGGAAAAACACGA
>NYZX01000062.1 GCA_002686065.1 Pseudobdellovibrionaceae bacterium
AGGCCGCCAACCGCCCGGTGTACTCGTACCGTCTTTCTATTATTCATTTTTGGGCGCTCATCTTTATTTACATCTGGGCAGGACCCCATCACTTACTAAACACAGCGCTCCCCGACTGGGCCCAAACACTAGGAATGGTTTTCAGTGTCATGCTTTGGGCTCCAAGCTGGGGCGGGATGATCAATGGCCTTCTCACGTTACGAGGGGCTTGGCATTTATTAAGAACCTCGCCCGTGATTAAGTTCCTTGTCACTGCCGTTACCTTCTACGGTATGGCCACCTTCGAAGGACCACTTCTATCGATTAAATCTGTTAGCTCGCTGGGGCACTATACGGACTGGATCATCGCGCACGTTCACGGCGGCGCCCTAGGATGGAACGGTTTTCTAACCTTCGGGATGATCTACTATCTCGTACCAAAGCTTTATAAGACCGAGCTCTACTCTGTTCGCCTAGCTAACTTCCACTTTTGGATCGGACTAACAGGTATTTTAATCTATTATATCTCTATGTGGGCCGCGGGAATCACACAGGGTCTCATGTGGATGGCCATCGACGAGTCTGGACGCTTGGTCTATCCAGACTTTGTTGAAACCGTCACGCGTATAGTTCCTCTGTATTGGGTTCGTGCGACCGGAGGCTTCCTATTCATAATCGGCGCTTTGACGATGGTATATAACCTACGAAAAACCGTNCAAACCGCCGCTCCTGAAGAAGAGCAACTTGTTCAGATTCCCGAACCCATTCAGCACCGCGACACCACACCTGAAACCGGTCACCGTAAGCTTGAAGGTATGGTTCTTACCTTTAGCATATTGTCTTTCATGGCAATAGCTGTTGGGTCGGTGATCGAAATCATTCCTGTTCTTTCGATGCAGTCCTACGTCAAAGCCGAAGAAGAAGTCGAGCCTTTCACGCCACTTGAACTTGCTGGTCGGGACATCTACATCAAAGAAGGCTGTTACACATGTCACTCCCAGATGATTCGCAAACTGCCATTTGATGTTCTACGGTTCGGCGAACCATCTACCATTGCCGAGTCCATGTACGATCGTCCCTTTCAATGGGGATCAAAGCGAACAGGACCAGACCTCGCCCGTGTCGGAAAAAAATATCCACACCTATGGCACTATCGACACATGAGAAATCCACGCGATGTCATCAGCCAGTCTATTATGCCCAACTACCCATGGTTGCTAGATAAAAAAACGGACTTCTACGGACTTCGNCGACGACTGTCGGTAATGAAAACCCTTGGCGTCCCTTATAAAGACGAAGTGGTTGCCCGNGCTGACTATATTGCCGAAAGCCAGGCACTTGAAATCGCAACAGAACTTCGCGATCAAGGCGTTAAAGACANTCACCTTGAACAAAAACAAATCGTTGCGCTGATCGCCTACCTACAGGCCTTGGGCCAAAAAGTGGGCAAAGAAGAACCCAGTCAGTACCTTAGCTTTGGGTCTGACGAAGTCAGTTTAAATAACAAGACGAACAAAAAAGGAGGCCAGTAATGAAGAAGGAGGCTCTTAGCCAGTTTGGCCATCCCGATTTGTTTCTTTTTAGTTTTCTCTTGTTCTTCTTTTGTTTTCTTGGACTGGTCCTATGGGTTTACCGCAAGAACACAAAGGGTCATTACAACTATATGGCCCATATCCCACTTGAAGATGATTTGAATGTCTTGGAGGCCAACAATGAGCGATAACATCGATGATAAACTAATTGAAGGCCACGAGTACGACGGCATCAAAGAACTCGACAACCCCTTACCTCGGTGGTGGCTGAACATATTCTACGCCTCTATTGTTTTCGCCATTGGCTACGCCGGTTATTATATGGTTCTGGGAGGCCCAACCCATCAAGAACAACTAGACGCCTCTATGAAGGCCATCCAATCCAAGCAAACAGTTGCCATGGAAGCCGCCCAGAAAAANGCCGGTGGCGAGTCTGAAGAGGATCTAAATAGCATCCTCAATGACCCTGCCAAGCTTCAAGCTGGCGCGACGACCTACGCGACAATGTGCGCATCATGCCACGGCAGCAAAGGCGAAGGACTTATCGGCCCGAACCTGACCGACGAGTTCTGGCTTCACTCGAAAGGTGACATCAAGGGAATCTTAACTGCCATTCGTGAAGGTTTCCCCGAAAAGGGAATGCCGGCCTGGAAGGCCATCATCCCAGCAGACCAACATGTGCCGCTTGCGGCTTATGTTTCAATGCTAGATAAGGATGGTCCTGTCCCCGGCAAAGCTCCTCAAGGCGAGAAAGTCACCCCATAGTGGATAAGGACTTCCTTGCACCTGATCGGCCGACCAGCTTCGATGAAGCTGGTCACCATTTAAAGGTGTACCCAGCAAAGGTGAAGGGATTTTTTCGACGTTGGAGAAACGCCGTATACACCTTCCTAATCGGCTTATTCCTAGTTGTTCCCTGGACGACCTTCGACGGCCATCAGACCATTTTGCTCGACCTTCCCAATCGTCGGTTTCAGTTTTTTAACCTGACCCTATTCGCCCACGATGCTCCGCTTATTTTCTTTGTTCTGGCACTCGCAGCCTTTTCGATCATTTTTGCCACATCGGTCTGGGGCCGTGTTTGGTGTGGNTGGGCCTGCCCACAAACGGTCTTCATCGACTCAATCTTTCGACGGATCGAAGAACTCATNGAAGGAAATCACCTAAAACGTCGTCAACTGGATCAACAAGATTGGAACNTCACAAAGTTNTCTAAAAAGTCCCTAAAGTGGTTCCTGTTTTTCATAGCAAGCGCCCATATTTCTCATAGTTTTTTCGCCTACTTTGTTGGGGCTAAAAATCTAGTCTGGATCACCTTAGCCTCTCCAACAGAACACTGGGGCTTATTTGTGATGGTCCAAGTTTTTACTTTGATTTTGTTATTGGATTTTGGATGGTTTCGCGAGCAGTTTTGCTTAATCGCCTGCCCNTACGGTCGCTTTCAATCCGTATTGATGGATGCCAACTCCCTGGCACCNTTGTATGACCCCAATCGAGGCGAACCCCGTAAGCAAAAGGGGCTGAAGGACTTTGGTGACTGCATCAACTGCATGAAATGTGTTCAAGTCTGCCCGACAGGCATTGATATCCGCGATGGCCTACAGCTGGAATGCATCGCCTGTACGGCCTGTATCGACGTCTGCGATGAGGTCATGGAAAAAATCAAAAAACCCAAAGGACTGATTCGATACGCCAGCGAAAATGAAATCGAAGGAAGAAGGCGAAAGACCTTATCAACCAGGAACTATATCTATATTGGCTTACTGATCGTTTTTCTTTCAGGACTTGTCTATAACTTGGCCCTGCGTGACCCACTAGACATCGAGGTCATACGAGCCGTCGAGGCCCCCTACAGCGAAGTCACCGGCAGTGACGGAACTCAGTACCTGAATCATTTCCGGATTCACGTGACCAATCAAAGCCAGGATCCTGTTCGCTTCACAGAGCTTACGATCCATCCTAAACCACTGCAGATAATCAGCCCCGAGCTATCACAAGTGATCGCACCAGGCGAAGAACGATTTATTCACTTTTTCGTGAAGTTTTCCCATGAAAGTACAGATAAGCATGGCCGAGCCTCTGCCCGATGGGTTTTGAAGTCCAAGTCCACAGCGGATTCAGGCCAAATCACCCTGCTAGCCCCAGGGAAATAGAAATTATTATAAATAACGACGAATAATAGTTTCAGCTTCATCCAAGAAAATTGGTTCGACTGACGCAGAATGCTAGGTTCAGGCCGAATCACATCAGACCTTGGGGAAAACATATGAAAAGACCTATTTTGGCGACGTTCTTAATTTTGATCGCTGGCTGGAGCATGACTTCACAAGCTTGTCCGACTGATATTGAAGGCACCTATCGCTGCCTCAACCATCCGGATGACGAACCCGTCGTTGGACACATAGACGATGAAGGCAACCTAGTCGAAGGAAACGTTAGTTTCATTACCGTTCGACTGAAAGAGTTTGAACTGGATAACGGCGAAACTCGACTGATTTACTTCTTCAGTCGTAGAAAACCACCCTACTATTTCGGCGAAGACGCCTACGTCATCACCAACGACTCGTCGGAGATCAACCAACTGTCTCGTCAAGGATACGACGTCACAGGGTTCGAGCAAGCCAGCTGCCAAGACCGAGCCATTGTGGCGGAGGAAAACATCACTTTCGGGGCCAACTTAGAAAATTACTTTAGAAGCTACTCATCCTATGAGTTCTCAAGCGATGCTCAAACGCTTGCCGACACATTTTCATCGTCTTCAAACTTCAACTCGGATGATGAACAAACGAAAACACAAGACTTGGGCTACACTCGAACTTGCACCAAGCAAGCGAACGATTAATTTGTACTTTTGATTTTTCCAACAATGTCGGTGGTCGAGTGACCATCGACATCGCTAGATATTTTATATACGAACAAAGATTCACTCGCCTGAAGGCAAATCAACATACAGCTGACCGTCGAGGACCCCCGTAAGGCTTTGGATACCATCTGACGTGACTGTCACAGCCAGCGGGCGTCGCTTACCACTACCTTCAGCTACGTAGGCCCCTTTGTATACATAGTTAGAAGACTTGTATGCTAGATAGACCTGATCTGATGAAATCATGTGTGCCGGGATGACTTTTTGAGCCTCATTCACATAGACAGATATTGTGCTTCCCAATGATACAATTCCCTTCAATCTATTTCCAAGCTGCATCTGTCCAGCCAAACTCAGTTTCGTGACATCAACCGAGCTACTTGAACCTTCACTTGATTCTCCGTAGTAGACCCGTAGCTTTCCGCCTTTGAACTCGAAGTAAACACACATCAAGTTATCAACAGAGGTCGGTATACCAAAAAACCGTTTAGCTATAAGTGCTGCGCTTTTCGACGCTATCACAGGCATTTGTACGTCCTGGGCCGGTTGCGGCATCACGCAAAACCCCAAATCGGATACCTGGTTTTCGGCGGCACTTCGAAAGTAGTTCAGCTCCATGCTACTCTCCGCATGCTTACTCTTTCCTTGATGGCCAAACCAACCCAAGACAGATTGTAGAAAATCTTCAGCCATAACTAATGACGACGTATCATGCGAAATACCAAATACATGTCCAAGCTCATGAATAACAGCAAGCTTCAATAGGTTACCGTCGAACGTGCTCCAAATACCCTCATTCATATACTGAAAGTCTGGTTTTAAGGGCCCACGGTCTGGTGATACGTAGATAAAGCCTTTTCCCCGCAAATGAACGCGGTCATAGCTAGTCCGAACCGCAACACCTACAAATTTTTTAGGATTTTTTAAGTACTCAAACTGCTCTTCCTCGAGATAACCAAACTGAAACTTAATATCTGCACTATCACAATCACTCAGAACAAAGTCCTGGGTCGCAAGGCGACTATCAAAACCCGTATAATCAATTCTATTCGCGAATGTAAACTCGCGTTTCCAGTACTCGAATGCCCTTGCCACTTTGTTTAGGATCTGTTGCTCGCTTAAAGAAAAGTTAGGTTGGTCGACTTTGACACAATACTTTACTGTATCGGTGTTACTTAGAAACCATGGGTTTCTAGTATCACGAAGCAATTCTCCTCCCCCACTAGACCAACCGGCGTTTACAGAACTTCCAAACAGGATACTTGTGATCACGAACAGAGTTTTGAACTTCATAATTACCTCTCCTTGGTTATGATTGTCCTTCTTTCCCATTCAGGGTCAATCCACCAGGCACCCCAGTAAATTAATTGTTAATTAATTATTTACTTTATATTATACTAAAAGTTAACTTCAAAAGCGCAGGTAAACATCAAAGGAAACCAGTGAACCTCTTCGAATTTCAGGATTATAAGTCCGCTATAAGGCACCGAATGAGATACCTCAAGTCAAAGAACCCAAAGTACACCTATGAAAGACTTGCCAAGTATTGCCGAATCCAAAAGACGTATCTATCTCGAGTTATCAATCACGATGCCGACCTATCGGAAGACCAACTCTACCTTACAAGCCAATACCTACAACTCAATCACGAAGAGACCGAGTACCTACAACTTCTACACGGCTATGAAAGAACAAACTTAGACGGTCGACGGCAGCAAATACTAAAAGACATCGAGCTGATTCAATCAAAAAAAATGAAAACGGAATCACACTTAAGCCGTTCAGAAGTCGTAAAGCCAAACCTGAACATCGATCTGTACTACACCGAACCCTGGCTGCAAATCATCCATATGTGTTTAACCATCCCAAAGTACTCTAAGCAACCTTTACTACTAGGACCACTTCTGCGGCTATCAGAAACAGAGATTCAAGGGCATATTGCCGCCCTTAAAAGCCTAAAATTGGTGACCGAATCGAAGGGCAAGGTGATTCCAACCAAAGACGACATCCACATGCCAACGGAGCACCCACTGTACGCTACCTACCGCACCATGACGAGATTGAAGTCTATCGAGCAGATGGCACGACTGCCAATAGACAAACGCTACTCGTTCAGCGTCGTCTTTTCATCTAACCCACAAACCCGGGCGAAGATTCACCAGGAATTTCTTCAGTTTCTAAAAAAGGTGAAAAGCCTGGTCGAAAGCAATAAAGAATCTCACGTTTATCAATTAAATTTTGATTTATTTGATTGGACCTAGCAAACAAATCTAAGACGCGATCTCGCTCATATCAAAATCTGGAAATAGTAATACGGCTGGGTGAACCTTCAAGGCCTTTGCTAAAGTCAAAGCTCGCTCACGCCCCATGTTTCTGGCTCCATTTTCTAAAGATGAAATATTCGACTGAGACATACCCGTAGCCTTTGCCAAATCAGCTTGGCTTAGCTCTTGAAGTTCGCGAAGAGTCCTAAGCATTTCACCCGGCGACATCTTTACGTTCACTTTAGCTTTAACGAAACCACTTTTTCCCATAACAGCACCTTTAGTATTTATGCGGATTCACTTCAAACACATAGACATTCAAAACGTTTTTATCAACTTGGTAAATCACACGCCACTGAATGCCCAACCGCGATGAGCGGTAGCCTTTCCAAGCCCCCTTAAGAGCTTCGTCGTGGAATCCTTTGATTTGCTTTAAACCCGAAGGCCCCTCAAGCTCGACGATTCTTTTCCAGGCCTCATATCGCCTTAAAACCTCAACAGGCGCCCTCTTCAAAGTCTTCGCGACGGTCCTTTTTTCAAGTACAGCCCACATACCCTATTGTATATATACTCAAATGAGCATGTCAACTATAACTAATTAATTTGTACTTTTGATTTTTCCAACAATGTCGGTGGTCGAGTGGCCATCGACAAATGTGAGGCTTTTCACTTCACCGCCGTTAGCTAGGACCACGTCCGAGCCCACAATTTGGTCGACCGACCAATCACCGCCTTTAACAAGAACATTCGGCAGTAGATAGCGAATCAATTCTAAGGGTGTTTCTTCTTCAAAGACCGCCACGTAATCAACGGGCTTTAAACCAAGAAGCATTTCTCGACGCTCATCTTCAGGTACGATCGGACGCTCGGGCCCCTTAAGTTCACGCACACTTGAATCCGAATTCACTCCGACAACAAGCAAGTCGCCTTGCCTTTTTGCCTCTTCCAAATAACGAAGATGTCCAATGTGAAGAATATCGAAGCAGCCGTTGGTAAAGACCACGCGTTGGGCGGATGAGCCGGCCAACGCGTCTTTGACCTGCTTCCAGGTGCTATGCATGACTTAATCGACCTTATAAAGCTGAAGCCCCGTGAAGACTTTAGCTAGATCTTTTCGAAAGACGACAGACAATAAAGGCAGAACAACCACACCTGTTGCCATCACAAAAAGGCTACGCCAAACAACCTGCAATGGATATAAGGCTTTTGCTTGTTGCTCTTTCGTTCCCAATTGAAGATCAAAAGTCCACTCGCCCAGTGTGCGCCCGCAGAAGCTTCGAGCAATTACAACGTACATAAACCAGACCGACAAAAACATGGTCCCGACAACCGCTCCCAGGTAAATATCTTCAGGGATCTTTCTAAAAATCGAGAACACATCAATATTGGTCGCAAGAATCATTGAGATCAAAAACAGAATCGTTACAGCCGCAGTTGTCATCACATCCAAGAACATAGATGTCACACTCAGTGTCGACTCACGATACTTAGGCTCTGCTCCACCATGGCCCGATCGTCTGGTACCGGTTTCTGCCGTTGGCTTAGCCACTTCTTTTGGCAGCTGAATTCCCGCAGGCATTTCTGTTGCCGGCACACGGTAAGCTTCACGAGCCGGTACATCATCGGCACGCGGCAAAGGCTCGGTAAAGTCCGGACCATCAAAGGCTGGAACACCTAGGTCCACTTCAGGCACCGACATCGCCGCTTCACGTCCGTTTGTTGCAGGAACAGGACGATCCAAAGCCGACAGCAGGTCTTCGATGGTTTTTTTAGTATTTTCAGCGGACTCAGCTTGAGGCTCACGCTGTTGTGAACGCAGTAGTTTATCAGACGGAGGTAGCGGGCGCTCAGGCTTAAGCGTTTTGCCGGCAACCCAGTCTTTTTTTTCAGGTACAGGTGCCTGGTTTTTTTTGTGAAATCCGAGGCCGTCCGTCAGTGGCTTAAACTCAAACTCATCAATTTCCATGGGCTCCCTCCCTGACCATTACAAGCTCGTATTGTATGATGCTGGCCAAGGCCAAGCAAGCCGTTTCGACCCGCAGGATTTGCTCGCCGACAGTGATAGGCTGCAATCCAGCAGCTTTAAACTGTCCAACTTCATCATGGGAAAAACCCCCTTCAGAGCCCACAAACAGCCATATCTCATCAAAGTTCTCTTGTTTGAGCTGAGCCATTTTTTCGGGCAACCATAAGGAGGCCTCCCCTTCAAAAAAGAATAGACCCCGCGCAGACTCAGATCGGTTAAATTCCTCTAAAATTCCCTGCAAAGTGACCGGTGGCTGAACCTCCATCAACTCACCGCGACCGGTTTGCTGTGTGGCTGCCACAACCACCTTCCCCCAACGATCGCGCTTATTTTGAGTGATTTTATTCAGCTTTCTAACAAAGCTAAACTCTGACACAAAGGGGTGCACACTGGCCACGCCCAGCTCAACTGACTTTTCAATGATCGTATCTAACTTTGAAAACCGCGGCACTGACACCGCTAACCGAATATAAGGCTTAGGAAGCGGCGCAATCGCCCGCTCCTCCTTGATCACCGCTCGCGCCTGACGCTTTTTGACTTCCGTCATTTCAACAAAGTAGGCCTTCGACCGATTGCAAAGGACTTCAAACTTCGANCCGACATCTAACCGACACACATCAATTAAGTGATGTAACAGGTCACCTTCGATGATCACTTCGTTATCCTGGATATCTGATTCGTTGACCCAATACCGTCTCATAGGATTCCCTCGCTTTTAAGGGCGTAAGATAACGCCCAACCAGTCCCCATTTTGAAAACGTTCCACCTTTTTCAACTTGGTTTTCTGCAAAAAGTGCTGGTCAAAATGAGGCCAGCGCTCATGCCAGATACCGGTCATAATCAACACCCCATCGTCGGCCAGCCTGGCCTCAAGCTGCTCACGAAGCTCGATCAAAACACCATCAATGATGTTCGCAATCACCACATCAAAGACCCCATCCAGTTGCTGAATCTGCATATCGTGAACCTTGATGTTCTTCGCCTGATTTAACTGAAGGTTTTCTTTTGCAACTTCACGAGCCAAATCGACAATTTCCGTGGCCTCAACCAAGCGCGCGCCAAGATGCTCGGCGAGTATTGCCAGGATCCCCGTGCCGGTTCCCACATCCAGAACAGACTGCCCCTGAAAAGTACAATGCTTCGCCATCATATCCGCAGCAAGCTGAGTGGTCTCGTGTGTTCCTGTCCCAAACGCCAAGCCTGGATCAATTCGAATACTTTTTTTGGCATCCGCCGGCGTTTCTAGCCAACTGGGAACGACCCAGATATCTCCGGTCAATGCAAAGGCCTTAAAGCCCTTTTTCCAAAGCTCTAACCAGTCCTGACTTTCTTCTTGGTTAATTTCAGCAACAACACCTGGAAAGGCGGCTACGAGCAATGGAAGAAAATCCTCGGGAGGTGACGACTCAAAGTAGACTTTCAACTTCAGCTCATCGTCATAAACCGTCTTAGGCTCGTAGTGATCGAATTCTTGGATAAACTTTAGGTCTTCGTGAATACCAGCTGCCCCGTGCTCAAAACAAAAGCCGGTGACCTGATCTTCATCTTGGCGCTTTAACCCCTGAAGGTTCAGCACAAAATAGGGATTTGACATAAGGGAACAGTACCGAAGTTTGCCCCTTATGGGTAGCAAGACAAATGGATTCTACAAGATTGGATTGGTTGAAACCGCAGCCTCTTTGCGCTGAGCCGGACGAAAAATGCGGTTCGAATCAGGCTTCGGGGGCCCAATCATATCCACCTTTTTATCCCTGACGCCAAAAGAGCTTTCCGAGTTCGGTTTTCTTGCTGATTTCGCATCCAAAGTCATCGACTTCAGATCGATACGGTCGCCAATCATCATAAAATTGTAATCGAGGTTAGGCCGGTCAGCCCGATCGAAAAGATCATAAAGCCGGGCCACACTCAACCCTTGCTGGACATGAATAATTTTAAGTCGACCAACATCGACCAAAAGATCGCCTGGCGAACCGTTTTGAAAAGGATCGTAAAGATTGATCCGCCGTCGGACTGTCACAACCATTCCTGATCTAAGACCTTTTTCCACGCCTGAATTGATATAGTAGTCTTTATAAACTTTTTCGCCGTCACCCATCGAAAGATTTTGTCGGACTTCAAAGATCGCTGTATCCGACTGAGCAAACGCGGAAACGCTCCAGAAAACCAGAACGAATAAGATAACTCGAGACATGTAACACCCCTTCCATGGTGAAGAGGCCTTCCTAGCAACAAGCGCATTAATTGCGGCTTATACCTTCCTTGGTACCTTATCCTTGTCGGAGAATGATACGTCTCACTTTATACATATGGACTTTTGAAGTAATAAGACCCAGACGAAGGTTAGGCCGAATACCAATATCAGTTAAAGACCGCAACACAGCGTCTTTGCCTACGCCGATGAGGGCTCAAACCTTTGATTTTTTCCTGAGCCCAATCTGATGCAGACCTCATCGCGCCTTTAACATCCGGAATCACACTCAGCCTCTCTGCCTTTCTTGCAAACCCCCACCCAAGGACCCCAAGGAACGCCAATGCCGTGTAGCCAAGCGTATTCATCCACTTCATTCCGTACTGATCTAGCAATCCTCGATCTAAATTAGCAAGGTGAGCCAAGGGCGTATTCACTAACGAAGACGTCATCAAGAGCGTTTTCTTATAAGAAGATATGACCTGTTCCGCCCGGCGCTTTTGGTACCCTTTCAGGTTCATCCTGACAGTGGCGTGCTTGAGTCGATCGGCCGATGAGACAATAAACCGATCATAGTGCCCCTGCTGAGCGATGCTTCCAATCGCAGCTGCCACTGCGTTTGTCCCGAGAACAGAAGCTCCAACATAACGTCGAATATGATCCTTAAACCGCCCCAATGCAGCCCTGTACTTCTTCGCAAAGTAACCCACACCGATGACGGCTAAGCCCGAGCACAAAA
>NYZX01000063.1 GCA_002686065.1 Pseudobdellovibrionaceae bacterium
AGATGGTCAGTTGCTAGACGCCTTCCAGTTGTTTGTGACTCGAGCCGTTCAGCATCAAGACCCTGAGGCCCAGTATCAACTTGAGTTTGATTCAAATGGGTTTCGTGAAGAAGCGAACGATGCATTGATCGAGTTAGCCGAGAAGCTGAAAGAAATCGTCGTTAAAAAGAAAAAGTCTGTGTACTTCCGGGCGTTACCACCGAAAGACCGCAAAGTCGTTCACCAGTACTTGGCTGAGGACGAGCGTGTGAAGTCGCATTCGGTCGGTGATGGCCTTTATAAGAAAATTAAAATTTATCCAGCTCGTGGCGATCGTCGCCCGAACCGGGAAGCTCAAAGCCAACAGTAGTTTTTGGCTTTAAAGGCGGTGTGAAATGTTAGTCTTAAATGACGATACAATTGCAGCCACCGCGACACCAAATGGACGAGGGGGGATATCGGTGATTCGCGTTAGCGGCCAGGATTCCCTCGCCGTTGTACGCGCTATTGCGCCCTTTCTACCAAAAAATCCCGAATCTCATCGTGTGTTCTATGGCCATCTTCAATATCAAGGTGGTCTGATCGATGAAGTCCTTGTGTCTTACTTTGAAAAAGGACGATCTTTCACTGGAGAGGTCTGTCTTGAAATCTCCTGTCACGGCTCNCCAGTTATTGTGGCAGAAGTGTTAGAGGCTCTTTGTGANTGCGGAGCCCGTATGGCTGAGCCCGGCGAGTTTACCTTTCGTGCTTTTATGAACGGACGGATTGATCTGGTTCAAGCTGAAAGCATTCAGTCTCTTGTTTTAAGTGAATCCAAGCAGTCGAAGTCCGCTTCATTACGTCATCTAGAAGGTGATCTTTCGAAACAGCTTCAGCAATTTGAATCCGCTGTNACAGGTGTGTTGGCNCATCTNGAAGCCAATATCGATTTTGCGGCTGAAGATATNGAAATCGCNTCNAGCCAANATTTGGTCGAACGTCTTCANGGCGTTCAGTCCGAGCTGGGCTCTTTGCTTGAAAGCTTTAAAGCAGGAAAACAATTGGTCGATGGCCTTCGCGTGGTTCTTGTTGGTTCCCCGAATGCAGGAAAGTCCACCTTGTTTAATCGTATGGTGCAAGAAGATCGNGCCATCGTTAGTCAAATTGCTGGCACCACCCGTGATTACCTTATAGGTCANCGTATGATTCATGGNGTTCGGGTTGAGTTTATNGATACGGCAGGTCTTCGNTTGTCNAANGATGAAATCGAGAACCTTGGGGTTCAACGATCNCGCGAGTATGCAAAAAAGGCCGATTTGTTGTGGTTTTTGTTGGANCCGACTCAGGATTTGAACATGCAGTTTGTCGAGGCAAAGGANGCTGCTGGGAGCGACTTGATGTCTGTGTTGGTCAGCAAGTCTGATTTGATTGATGGCGAGGCTTCTCGTTTATCAACTGACATTAAAACCTTGTGTGCCGAGTTCGAACTGAATGTGGATTCGGTTTATTTTGTGAGCGATGCGGATGCGGAGTCTCGAGATGCCTTGGTGGCAGATATTTCCAGCCGGCTTCCAAGTAACGAGTCGTCTTTGGTTTTATTGAAGGAGCGTCAGCACCGAAAGATTCTTGAGTTTCAAAACGCGATTGGCCAAGCGATTGGTTTGCTAGAGGCTGATGATAGTCCCGAGTTTATCGCTCAGGAGCTTCAGTCAGGTTTGGTTTCCTTGTTCGAGGTTCTAGGGAAACGTTTTGATGATGAAGTGATGGATCAGGTGTTTCGGGAGTTTTGCCTTGGAAAATAATTTTGATGTTATAGTTGTAGGTGCTGGTCATGCCGGCGTTGAAGCGGCTGCGGCAAGCGCCCGGATGGGGCAAAAAACACTGATTGTGACCATGGTCTTTGATCGGGTGGCTCATATGAGTTGTAACCCGTCTATCGGTGGGCTTGGTAAGGGTCATATTGTTAAAGAAATTGATGCCCTTGGTGGGGAAATGGCTTTAGCGGCCGACGCTAGTTGTATTCAGTTTAAACGGTTGAATGCTCGAAAGGGCCCAGCTGTTCGTGGATCACGTGGCCAGTGTGATAAAGATATCTATTCGGCTTATATGAAAGATTTTATCACAAACCAAAAGGGGCTTCATACCCTTGAGGCCGAGGTNACTGGGCTTGTATTAGAACAGGGCCAGTGCCGCGGCGTTTTGTTGGCCGACGGAAGTCAGATTCGTTCGAAGGCTGTCATTCTAACGACCGGGACCTTTATGCGTGCTGTGATGTATATCGGTGACAAGCGGATNGAGGGTGGCCGAGTCGGTGATAAAGCGACTTATGGTATTTCGCAGCAGTTGATTGATTCTGGATTTAATGTTCGAAAGCTAAAAACCGGAACGCCTCCTCGGCTTTTCCGCGATAGTATCGATTGGTCAAAGACGGAAGAGCAGTTCGGTGATGATCAGTTTATTCCCTTTTCTTTGATGTCCAAAGACGAACAANTGAGGCATCCCCGCGCCTCCTGCTTTTTGACCTATACCAATCAGCAGACTCACGACATCATTCAAAAAAATATTCTAAAATCGCCGATGTATTCCGGACAGATTGAGGGGATTGGGCCAAGGTATTGTCCGAGCATTGAAGATAAGGTCAGTCGCTTCGCCGACAAAGATCGACATCAAAGTTTCCTAGAGCCCGAGGGTTTAAATTCTGAGTCGATTTATCTTCAAGGAATTTCGACCTGTCTGCCGGAAGAGATCCAATACGAATTTTTACGAACCATTCCAGGGCTTGAGAACGTTAAGATGATTCGTCCTGGTTATGCTGTTGAGTACGACTTCATTGAACCCGATCAGATTTTTCACAGTTTGGAATCTCGCCTGGTCCAAGGTCTGTATCTTGCCGGTCAGATCAACGGAACCAGTGGCTATGAAGAGGCCGCCGGTCAGGGCTTAATAGCCGGGGTCAATGCGGCTTTGAAGATTCAAGATAAGCCGCCCCTAGTCCTTGGTCGAGATGAAGCCTATATTGGTGTGTTGATCGATGACCTGGTTATTAAGGGCACCAAAGAACCCTATCGAATGATGACCTCTCGAGCCGAGCATCGGTTGGTCCTACGTGAGGATAATGCCCTTGAGCGTTTATTTGAGCGGGGTCGATCTATCAATCTTATTGCCTCAGACCGGGTGAAGGAATTTGATCGTATTTTGTCCGGCCGTAAACAGCTTTTAGATGCTATTTGCTCTAGGCAAGTTGTGCCTAATCAAAGTACCAACGATATTCTTACCAGTTTGAATAGTCCTGTTTTACAAAAGCCTTGTTATCTTAATGACATATTAAGGCGTACAGAGATTAGTTATTTAAGCCTGTCTTCATTTGATGCGCAGTTTGACCAGGTCGAAAAAGTGATTGGCGAGCCAGTTGAGATCGCCGTGAAGTATTCAGGATATATTGAACGTCAAAACGAGTTCATCAAACAGGCGAAAAAGCTTGAGCAATATCAGCTTCCCTCCGATATGGACTTTAGGGAAGTACGTGGGTTGTCTACAGAAGAGATCGAAAAGCTGACGGCGATTCGACCCCAGACTTTAGGGCAGGCCCAACGGATTAGCGGAGTTAATCCCTCTGCAGTACAAGCGCTTTTAATTTATTTAAAAGGAGCTTCTCGGAAGGTTAAGGGAANACTGGGTGAGCAAGTCAGACCAAGAAATCAGCCAGGCGAATAAGTGGCGNTTACCNGAGTGGTATCCTGAGCTNGGTGACNCGNTGCTTCANGATCTTAGAAAGTATCACCTTGAGCTGATTCGGTTCAACGGNACAATAAATCTTATTTCTCCTCGCACTGAGGTCAATGCGGATTTGGTTCACTTCGCNGATAGTGTCGCTGGTGGACGTTTGATCCTTGAAAAAACCGATTCTGAGCGCATTTTTGATATTGGCTCAGGTAATGGGTTCCCTGGCCTTATTATGGCTTGCCTNGCCCNTGACCGCGAGNTTGTCCTTCTGGNTAAGGATGCTCGTAAACTTGAGTTTTGTAAGCATGTCGCCGGTATTTTGAAGCTAGAAAACGTTCGCACCCTACATAATCAGGTTGAGGCTCTACCTGCTGATCTTATTCAATGTGCNGTTTCCCGTGGTTTTGCCCCCCTATCGAACGCTTTGGTCGCCACTAGGAAGGTTTTTGCTAAGGGGGCGCATTATTATCACTTCAAAGGGGACTCGTGGGTTCGTGAGGTCGCAGATATTCCGACTCAGGTGTGTTCCGTATGGTCTCCAAAGCTTNCTGGTGAGTACAGCCTTCCTAAGGATGTNGCCAAGCTTGTGGTGGTTGAAACCAAGAAAATTGGATAGTCCAGTGGTCAGTGCCTACTTTGGATGTTCCACGTGGAACGTCTGACTATTTGGCGTGGTCAGGCACATAGTTTCTGGATAGGGTCGATGGGTCGCGCACGCGCTCTGTATACTTCATCGGGGCGTTGATCAGCCTAAGGTGAGCTTTAAATCGCTTGATCTCGTTGGGGTCAGGCCACTGTTTTTCCGCTTTAAAGGCCTTCATATAGGCAATTCGGCCCTCATACATGCGTCTACGCTTACGAATCTCGTAATAGTCCCGCTTTTGGGCGTATCCCAGTAGTTTTCGCTCTAGTTTTACCAGGCGTCGAAGCATTNTTTGGCGTTTATTGGGGTCTTTATCCTTTTCNGCNANNGNNTTTATGTTTNCGANCTGNAANTCCAGGTTTGAATGCCTCTGAAGCCAGTAAGTATGCTCTTTTTCAAGCTGAGAATACACAGGATCTATTAATTCTGGTTGTTCCAGGGGCTTTTTACATGACGCCAGGCCTAAAACAGCAGCAATCAGAAGGATAGTTTTGCCGATTTTCCCCATCTGAGGCATTAATACTCCCATGTTCCACGTGGAACATCGGAATATTCGGTTTGAAAGTTGAATCAGGAGGAAAAATGGCAAGAGTCATTTGTATTGCCAACCAAAAAGGCGGCGTTGGTAAGACAACGACCACCGTAAACCTAGCTTCGGCCCTAGCACTATTGAAAAAGCGTGTTTTGGTGATCGATTTAGACCCACAAGGGAATGCGACCTCGGGATTGGGTGTAAAACGCTACGAAAAGCAGGATGAAAACGCCTACCATCTATTAATTGGCGAAAAAAGCCTAAAAGAGACCCTAAATCAGACGAGCTTGCCCAATTTAGACCTTATTGCAGCGAACCCAGACCTTGTTGGCGCAGAAATCGAGCTTGTCGATATGCCTCAGCGTGAATACCGACTAAAGCAGGCCCTGGAATCGGTTCAGGAGCTATATGACTTTATCCTCATTGATTGCCCACCGTCCCTTGGCCTATTGACCGTAAATGCNCTNACATCTGCGGACAGCTTTCTAGTCCCANTACAGTGTGAATACTACGCCTTAGAGGGCTTGAGTCAGTTGCTGAACACCGCAGGGATTATTAAAAACAACCTGAATGACGACCTAAAGATCGAAGGCATCGTTCTTACGATGTTTGATACAAGAAACAATCTAAGCCACCAGGTGGTTAGTGAGATCAGAGATCACTTNGGATCAAAAGTCTTTGAGGCGATGATTCCAAGAAACGTCCGGCTTAGTGANGCGCCGTCCCATGGGAAAAGCATTTTCGAATATGATGAAAAATCCATTGGTGCAAAAAAATATATGGAGCTCGCAAAAGAGCTGGCCGATCGGCACAGCCAGTCCGCTGTAAAAGCTCCGGAAACCGCACAAACCCAACCAAAAACCACGACACAAGAAGAGGTCATTCATGGCTGATGCGAAGAAAAAAACAGCTCGCCTTGGCCGTGGNCTGGGNTCACTATTAGGTGAAAATACAAAGTCACCTGTTTTTAAAAACTCCAATGATTCAAGTGATTTAAGTAATAAAACGACGGAAATAAGTTCAGAAAAACCGAATCAGCAGCAGGTCCAAAAACAGGCCCTAAGCGCGGCGAAAGCGCAAGCCGACGCNGCTAAAAAAGCGGATTTGGTGAACAAAAAACCAGAAGAAAAAAAGCCTGAACCAGCCGCAAAACCAGCGATGGATTTTGAGGATGAAAAGCGGATTTGGACGGTACCCATTGAAAAAGTCCAACCCAATAAAAACCAGCCGCGGAAGTATTTTACGCCCGAAGCCNTTAGTGAGTTGGCTGCGTCTATAAAAGAAAAAGGTATTTTGCANCCNATTACAGTGAGGCGCTTAGAAGACAAATCCCTACAAATCATCGCAGGGGAACGNCGTTGGCGGGCGGCTCAACATGCAGGCCTTAAAGAGGTGCCTGTCATCATTCGACATACCGACGAGCAAGACGCCTTAGAGCTCGCGCTGATTGAAAANATCCAGCGAGCCGACCTAAACCCAATTGAAGAGGCCGAGGCCTATCACTTCCTTATTAATAAGTATCAACTAACTCAGTCTGGCTTAGCTGAAAAGATCGGAAAAGACCGAACAACGGTAACAAATACCCTAAGGCTACTAGGTCTTTGTGCGCCTGTACGAACCTATGTCGTTGAAAACAAGATCTCCCTGGGNCAGGCCAAGGCATTACTGAGTTTAGACAACGAAAAAGCCCAAAAGCGACTGGCTGATCAAGCCATNAAAGACGCCCTGAGTGTTCGAGCCATCGAAAGCCAGGTCCGCCAAATCAAGGCAAAAGCTGAAAAAGCGCTGGCTGAAAATGAAATTGAAAAGGTCGATGTGGCGACTCGCCTGGTAACGGCCGTCCAGGATGAACTGCAGAAATCCCTAGGAACACGCGTGATGATTGATTACGCCCACGGAAAGGGTAAGATTAGTATCAGATTTCATTCGGACGACGAATTTAATCATCTGGTCGATCGCCTAAGGAAGTAATTGCGTGGAAATTGAAAACGTAAAGCCCCGAAAATCATTGCGACCGGTGGATACCGGTCAAGTCACGGCACTGATGGATCAAGGGGCCAGCTTCGAAGGCCGCCTGACTTTTGAGGGAACCGTTCGAATCGGCGGGACCTATCGCGGCGAGATCTTTACGAACGACACTTTAATTATTGACCCAGGTGCTCATGTTGAAAGCCAAATCGAGGCTGAAACCGTGATCATTAGTGGTTACGTTAAAGGAAATATCTTTGCACGACGAAAAGTTGTGATGCATCCCCCCGCAATTTTTGTGGGTACGGTCACCTCTCCAAGCCTTCGAATTGACGAGGGCGTGGTCTTCGAGGGNGCCAGTTATATGCCGAAAAACTAAATAAGCTTGGATGCCCGGCCAGATCGGGCTTCTAGGGTTTTGGAACTATTAGACTTTGCCGCAGAATAGAAGCGCCTAAGGGCTTGCCTCCTATCAGTAATGGTGATACCTCCTACAACCAAAAAGCGCATAGGATTCTATATATGGAGCTGCTTCAAACCATCGGTGTCAATGGCACTATCTTTTACCAGTTTATCATTTTCGTGGTGGCGTTCACGGCAATCAATATGCTTGCCATTAAGCCCTATTTTCGGGCTCAGCAAGAGCGCGTCAATCGCACTGAGGGCTCACAGGAAGCCGCAGATGATTTACTAAAGAAAACAGAACAGCTGGAAGCTGAATACGCAGAACGAGCGACTAAGTTGAATGAAACTTATAGCGAGTTCTACAGCAAGGCCTCTGCCGAGGCCCAAAAGAAAGCGGATTCAATGCTATCAGAGGCTCGAGACCAGTCGTTAAAGACTTTAGAANCCCAANGAGCCGACATCGAAAAGGGGCTTAGTGCCGCTAAAAACGAAGTCAGTGCACAGATTCCAGTTATCAGCGAAGAAATCGTGAAAAGGTTGGTACATTCATGAAGAAGACCCTTATCCTTCTGATTCTTATGGCGACCCAACAGGCCTTTGCGGCTGGTGGGGAAGGCGTCCCAACGGGTTTGGTGTTTTGGCAGGCTGTGAACTTTTCGATCTTTTTTGGTCTATTAGTTTATTTCACCCGAGGGCCCATCGCCACACACTTCAAAACACAACGCGAGCAGTACGAATCTCTTTTGACCAAATCTCAAGAAGCTCGAATGGCGGCAGAAAAAGCTTATAAAGAAGTTCAAACAAAACTGAACGACTTNAAAGCAACCGAGCAAAAAACTTTGGCCACAGCTGAAGCCGACGCTAAAGCGCTGGGTGACAAAATCCTAGCACAAGCCAAAGAACAGGCTGAGCGTATGGTATTGGATGCGAAAAACCGAATTGATAACGAAGTGGCTCGGGCAAAACAGGAAATCCGCGAGGAACTTCTTGAAGGTTCGATGCAAGCAGCGGAAAAAGCCTTAGCGCAAAAGTTGGGTGATAAAGATCACCAGCGTCTACAAGCTGAATTCGCTGATAAAGTTCAGGTGGTACAATAATGAAGACATTTTCTGAATTATCATCTCGGTACGCGACAGCTTTGTTTGAAATCACAGAAGAAATGAATTCGACAGAGAAGGTCTTAAACGATCTAAGATCACTGGCAAAAGCCTTTGATAAAAANCCAGAAATTACGCCATTTTTAANGGCGCAAGGGATCTCTAANGAAACCAAATCAAAAGCCTTCCGAGAAGCTATGCAGATTAACTCTGTGGCATCGGAACTGAAGTCGTTTTTGTACTTGTTAGCCGACAAAGGCCGCCTAGGTCTGTTTGGTGAAATCGTTGAAGCCTTCCAGTCGTTGACGGATGGAATTCACGGGGTCACTCGCGGTACCGTTCGATCGGCGAAAGCTTTGGACGAAGACGAGCAACAACGTATCGAAGAGATCGTTTCAAAGAAGACCGGAAAAAAGGTCATTTTAAGTTATGAAGTTGATCCATCTATATTAGGTGGTTTGATCGCTGAAGTTGGTGGATATCGTTTCGACGACACCTTGAAGTCTCATTTAGCCCGATTGAAAGATGAATTAAAGAGGAGTGCCCATTAATGGACATGCAAATCCGCGCTGATGAAATCAGCAGTGTACTAAAAGAACAGATCCAGAATTACAACAAAACCGTAGAGGTTGCTGAAACCGGAACAGTCTTGTCTGTTGGTGATGGTGTGGCACGTATTTATGGTTTGGAAAACGCCCTAGCCGGTGAATTGATTGAGTTTCCNAACTCGATTTCTGGAATGGTATTAAACCTTGAGCAAGACTCAGTTGGTGTCGTTATTTTCGGTGAAGATAAAGACATTAAAGAGGGCGACACGGTAAAACGAACTGGAAAAATCGTTGAAGTTCCAGTGGGTGAAGCTCTACTTGGACGCGTTGTTGACGTTTTAGGTAACCCAATCGACGGAAAGGGTCCCATTAAAACAGAGCACACTCGTCGTGTTGAATTGAAGGCACCAGGAATCATTGCTCGTAAATCGGTTCATGAGCCTCTTCAAACAGGGATCAAAGCAATTGATTCAATGATCCCAATCGGTCGTGGACAACGTGAGTTGATCATTGGTGACCGTCAGACAGGTAAAACAGCGATCGCGGTTGATACAATCATCAACCAAAAGGGTCAAAACTGTCAGTGTTTCTACGTAGCTATTGGTCAAAAGAAATCAACGGTTGCTCAGGTGGTTGAAAAGCTACGTTTAAACGGAGCTCTTGAATACACAACAGTGGTCGTGGCTTCTGCTTCTGATCCTGCCCCACTTCAGTTCTTGGCTCCATATGCTGGTTGCGCCATGGCGGAATACTTCCGTGATTCTGGACGGCATGCTTTGATCATCTATGATGATTTAACAAAACAAGCCCAAGCTTATCGTCAGCTGTCACTACTACTTCGTCGTCCTCCAGGTCGTGAAGCTTACCCTGGTGACGTTTTCTATATTCACTCGCGCCTTCTAGAGCGGGCTGCGAAATTGAATGATGAAGAAGGCGGTGGTTCACTAACAGCACTTCCAATCATTGAAACTCAAGCGGGTGATATTTCTGCATACGTTCCGACAAACGTGATCTCGATCACGGACGGACAGATCTTCCTTGTTTCGGATCTATTCTTTAAAGGGATTCGTCCTGCCGTTGACGTAGGTAAGTCAGTTTCTCGTGTGGGTGGTGCCGCTCAGATTAAAGCGATGAAACAGGTTGCTGGTACTTTAAAACTTGATTTGGCCCAGTTCCGTGAATTGGAAGCTTTCTCGGCTTTCGCATCGGATCTAGATGCAGCAACAAAAGCTCAGCTGGATCGTGGTATGCGTCTTGTTGAGATCTTGAAGCAGCCTCAGTACACACCTTACCAAGTACAAGATCAGATTGTTGTTATCTTTGCTGCAACAAACGGTTACGCCGATACAGTTGCTATTAAAGANGTGCAACGTTGGGAAGGTGAACTNGTTGAGTTCCTACGTCAGAAACACAAAACAATCTTAGACAAGATTGCGACTGAAAAGAAAATTTCTGATGACATTAAAGCGGACGTTAAAAAAGCTCTTGATGAGTTCAAAGCTATTTTTAAGGCCTAAGGAAAGTAGAATATGCCTAACTTAAAGGACATTCGTAACCGGATCGACAGCGTGAAAAACACGCAGAAGATCACGAAGGCCTTGAAGATGGTTTCGGCGGCGAAACTTCGTCGCGCGCAACAAAACATCACAAGCCTTCGTCCCTACGCCAAGGGGCTTTTAACGGTGATTGCGGATATCGCTGCAACTCATCGCATAGAGCATCCTTTGTTGGCCCAGCCAGAAGGCGGCGACCAAAAGAAGAACGTTCTTTTGGTTGTCCTGACTTCAGATCGTGGTCTTTGCGGAGGGTTTAACTCGAGCGTGATTAAATACACTCAGAAATACTTAGATAATAACAACGCAGAAACAGAAAAATTAGATGTCCTTTTTATTGGTAAAAAGGGTGCTGATTTTTTCAAGCGTCGTGATCTAAAGGGTGTAAAGACCATCACTAACCTGGAAAAAGACATCAGCTATGATATGGCTGCGGATATCGCAAGCGACCTCATCGAGCACTTCGAAACAGGCGATTACGATGAAATTCGATTGGTCTACAACGAATTTAAATCAGCGATTCAGCAAGACGTNACCATTGAAACACTACTTCCAGTGGATGTTTCAAGTGCGTCTTTAAGCGAAGAAAGCTCTTTTTCTACGGATTTGATTTTCGAACCTTCTCCAGAAAAAATTATCGACGAAATGTTGGAAAAACATTTTGCCGTCCAAGTGTACCGCTGCATGAGCGAAAGCTTAGCCTCGGAACACGGTGCGCGTATGTCGGCCATGGAAAATGCGACCAACAACGCCAGTGATATGATTCGTAACTTAACTTTGACTTATAATAAGCTGCGCCAGGCTTCGATCACGACCGAACTTATCGAGATCACGAGTGGTGCTGAAGCCTTGAATGGATAGAGGAGAAATTAAAAATGCTAGGTAAAGTGACTCAAGTCCTAGGACCCGTTGTCGATATCGAATTCGCTTCTGGCAAACTACCTGCCATTAACGGTGCCGTTCGTGTAACGAACAAAGCCATCAGTGAGACTGATTGGAACCTAACACTCGAAGTGGCTCAACATCTTGGAAACAAAACAGTCCGCGCCATTGCCATGGATACGACCGATGGTTTGGTACGTGGCCAAGACGTTCAAGACACTGGAAAGATGATCGCAGCCCCTGTGGGACGCGAAGTTCTTGGCCGTATTGTGAACGTGACTGGTGACCCCGTTGATGAAGCCGGTCCTGTGAACGCCAAGGAATCATGGGATATTCACCGTGCAGCTCCGAAATTTGAAGACCAATCAACAGCGGCTGAAATGCTGATGACTGGGATCAAAGTCGTCGATCTACTAGCCCCTTACGCAAAAGGTGGAAAGATTGGTCTGTTTGGTGGTGCTGGTGTTGGTAAAACCGTTTTGATTCAGGAATTGATTACGAATATTGCGACTCAACACGGTGGTTACTCTGTGTTTGCCGGTGTTGGAGAGCGAACTCGTGAAGGAAACGATCTTTACTTTGAAATGAAAGAATCAGGAGTTCTTGATAAGACGGCTCTTGTTTTCGGTCAGATGAACGAGCCACCAGGAGCCCGTGCCCGTGTTGCTTTGACGGGTTTGACTATGGCGGAATACTTCCGTGACGTTGAAAACCAAGACGTTCTTTTCTTCGTTGATAACATCTTCCGATTTACTCAGGCGGGTGCCGAGGTTTCGGCCCTTCTTGGACGTATTCCTTCAGCGGTTGGTTACCAGCCGACTCTTGGTACGGAGATGGGTGCTCTACAAGAACGTATTACATCAACCAACAAAGGTTCGATTACTTCAGTGCAGGCTGTTTACGTTCCTGCGGATGACTACACAGATCCAGCACCTGCGACGACCTTTACTCACTTGGATGCAACGACGAACCTGGATCGTGATATCGCTGCAAAAGGGATTTACCCTGCGGTTCACCCACTGAACTCGACGTCTCGTATTCTTGACCCACAGGTTGTTGGTGAAGAGCATTACCGTACCGCTCGTGAAGTTCAGGAACTTCTACAGCGCTACCGTGAACTTCAAGATATCATCGCGATTCTTGGTATGGACGAACTTTCTGAAGACGATAAGCTTGTGGTTTCACGAGCTCGTCGTGCCGAGAAATTCTTGTCTCAGCCATTCTTCGTTGCCGAGCAGTTTACGGGTCTTAAAGGTGCTTACGTTGATGTTAAAGACACCATTAAAGCCTTCCGTGAGCTATTGGACGGAAACTTGGATGAAATTCCTGAACAGGCGTTCTACCTTGTTGGAACTTTGGAAGACGTCTTCGAGAAGGCTAAAACCCTTCAGTAAGGTCATTTAAATGTATCGTTTAAACCTTGTTACACCTGAAAAATGCATCGAGCCTGGGACCGAAGTCACTGAGGTGACTGTCCCAGCTTATAAAGGTGAATTGGATATTTTGGAAGGTCACGCCCCGACGTTAACCACATTGGATACGGGTGTTATGACTTACAAATTAGCCGCTA
>NYZX01000064.1 GCA_002686065.1 Pseudobdellovibrionaceae bacterium
CCAACCTACTATGTTGGGCTGAGTTATACCATGCCGATCAATTCACATCTAAATAAGGGGTTACGAACGAATGCACAAGTGCAGCGGGATGTGGCACGTCTAAGGCACCTTGAAACGCAAGAACAAGCGGACAACCAGCTAAGAGATCTTAGTCGTGATGTTGTCGCAAGAAAAAAGATTGCCGATTCATCACAGAAAACGATGCAGCTGAGACAACAGGCTGCAAAGGACGTGGAAAAGGCCTATAAGCAAGGGCGAATCGATATTCGAAACTTAACAGACGCATATAATTTGTATTTCAACGCTCAAACCAGCCGCTTGCGTGCCATTGGGAACTACTACATTGTTCGCAATCGGTTTTTAGCGGCTAAGGATGAGTTGGTTAAGTAGGGCTGATTTCCTTAATGACAGGGTTTTTTATTCTTCCTATGATTTAAAGCATGTCAGATGCTTTTAAAGTCTTCCAACCAGGTGAAATCGTTGATGTCGTTGCGCCGGCTTCGAAGTGCCCCAAGCAGGATCTTCAGGCGGGCCTCGAGCTGATTCGCAGCTGGGGCTTGGTGCCACGAGTCGATAAAGCGCTGTTCGGCAAAGACCGGTTTTGTGCTAATTCGGATCAGCAGCGAGCCAGACAGCTGACGGCAGCCCTGAAAGCCAAGGATTCGCGTTTGGTTTGGTGTGTTCGTGGTGGATACGGTTCTGGTCGAATCTTATCGGACGTCTTCCGCCGATCTTTTCCGTCGAACAAGCTGTTTATCGGCTTTAGTGATCTGACGGCTGTTCAACTGCAATTGTATCAACAAGGGTGGGCGTCGATCCACGGTCCAATGATTGGGGGGCTTGGCTCGGGCTTTTATTCAAAGCCGGTGATCAACGAACTTAAAAGGTTGTTGTTTAAACCAAATGTCAGTCAGCAGTTTTCCCTCAAGCCCGTCGGGGCTATTCGATCAGGGGCGATTAAGGGGCGTGTTGTTGGTGGTAACTTAAAGATGATAGAGTCTTTGACCGGAACGCGATGGCTACCGAGCTTCCGGTCTCAGATTGTGTTTTTTGAAGATATTGACGAACGCGGGTATTCTGTCGACCGAATGCTGGATCACCTTCTGCAAGTTGGGGCTTTCAAAGGCGCTAGGGCCGTTGTGTTTGGGCGGTTTTTAGCGGGCTTAGAAAAAGACGGTAAAGCTCGGCAGAACGAAGCCATTTCCCGTTTTGCGGAACGTATTAAGATTCCCGTATTTAAAGGCCTAAAGGTTGGACATGGCGGTTCGGACCGCCCTTTGGTAACCAATCAGGTCGGGCATATATCTGGGCGCCACCAAAAATTTCATTTAGATATTTCTGTTCGAGATCACTAAGGAGTTGTCATGCAAGATCGTTTTGTAAAACCTCAGCCAGGTGCTCATATTCACTTAATGGGAATTTGTGGGACGGCTATGGCAAGCCTTGCAGGTATCTTGAAAGCCAAAGGGTTTAAGATTTCAGGAACGGATCAAAATGTCTATCCACCGATGTCGACGATGCTTCAAGATTTAGGCATCGAGATCAAAGAGGGCTATAAGGCTGAGTATCTTGAGCCACGCCCGGACTTGGTCATCGTAGGAAACGTGATTCAAAAAAAGTTCGACCAGGCTCAGGCCCTTTTGGATTCGGATATTCCCTTTACCAGCCTTCCTCGTGCCATGAGTGAGTTCGTTATTGAAGATCGGCACAGTGTTGTCGCAGCTGGGACTCATGGTAAGACAACGACCACTTCGATGATGGCCACGATGGCCGAGCAGGCGGGTCTTGCGCCAGGCTTTTTGATAGGTGGAATACCCGAGAACTTTTCGCATTCTTTTCGCGCGCCAGAATCTGATTATTTTATCATTGAAGGCGACGAGTACGACACGGCCTTTTTTGATAAAGTTCCGAAGTTTGTTCACTACAAACCGAAGTCGGTGATTTTGACCTCTATTGAATTTGATCATGCCGATATCTACGACAGCCTTGAGCCCATCATGGCTGCCTTTAAACGATTGGTTGAACTGATTCCTGCTGACGGCACATTGGTTGCTCATGCGGACGACGAGAACATCAAAAAACTTTTGCCTTTTGCTAAGTGTAAGGTTGTTACCTATGGGTTGAGCTCGGGTGATTACCAAGTGGCTGATCGTGATGTCCAGGTGGGGCGGAACCAATTCGTCGTATGTAAGAACGGCAAACGCGAGATGGATATCGCCATCAAGTTTTTTGGACCTCACAATACATTGAATGCCTTGGCCTGTTACGCTTTGGCCGATAGTTTGGGCTGGAAAAAGCGGGACATCGCTCAGGGATTGGCGAACTTCAAAGGGGTTCGACGACGCCAACAGATTCTTGGTCAGCCTGGCGGAGTCACTGTCATTGAAGACTTTGCTCATCACCCGACAGCTGTGAAGTTGACTTTGCAGGGCTTAAAAGAAGCCTACCCAGGGCAAAAGGTCATTGCCATCTTTGAACCTCGATCGGCCACCAGCCGTCGTAAGGTCTTTCAAAAGGATTATGCAGAAGCCTTTCGTTCCGCTGATCACTCGATTATCGCACCGGCTTTTAACCAGGACAGCATTGCTGAGAACGATCGCTTTTCGGTGGACCAGTTAATTGCTGATTTGAAGTCCAGTGGGGCCTCGGCGGAAACAGTGAAGGCCGTTGATGATATTCCAGGTCTTGTCGCCGGCGAAGCTCACAAAGGCGATGTTGTGATCGTCATGAGCAACGGTGGCTTTGGTGGGATCTACCAGCCCTTAATGGAAAAACTGAATAGATAGTCGGTCGCCTTTTCAGGGCTTTGTTTCAGTACGAGTGCAATCCCTTTCGATAATGGCTTTTTGATTTCTATCCCCTCAGGGGACGCCCATCCATGGGCTCAGTCCGTCGTCGACCTTCGGTCGATCGCTTAACGCTCGACGGAGCCCCGTCGGCGATAGAAATCAAAAAGCCATCATCAAAAGGGTGGTGTTTTTGCCGCAGGCCGGGTTGAGCCGACCTTGTGCTGGGGCGGGTGACTGTTTTTGTCACCGGAATTGTAAGGACGACATGTCGGAAAAATTTCCAATCGGTTTATTTGTCAGACGACTTACCGTCGTGGTTTAAGCGCCACAGGGAGAGGTTCATTGGTTTTGAAACCGATGAATTTGTTTAGAGTATTTCGACTATCACCGGGGGGGGATATGCGTTCCTATCTTCTTTTTTCACTGGCCTTCTTGTTAGCGGCCTGTTCATCAGAAAAGCCAACAATGTCAAAGTTTCCGCCGCAGGAAAACAACCGTGGCACCGAGCTTGTTGATGAAGAAAACCTGGCGCAGAACTTTGATCCCAATTGGTATGTCGGGTCACCCGAAGTGGATGGTGTTGAGGGGACGAACGCTGATCGAGCGATCAGTGAATTTGCTTTGACCCATAAGAACGAAGTCATTGTCGCTGTCCTTGATAGTGGGGTTGATATCAACCACGAAGATCTTCAAGGAAAGATTTGGACAAACCCTGGCGAGTCGGGGCTTGATGAAAACGGTGTCGACAAGGCCAGCAACGGAATCGATGATGATGGGAATGGATACATCGACGATGTTCACGGGTGGAACTATCTTGGGAATGCTGATGGCGTCAATATTGATGCAGACTCTTTAGAGGTCACGCGTGAATTGGTTCGCTATGAGGCTCGCATTAGTCGGGGCGAAGTCCTTGATGACTGGGAAGTGGCCTACCTTGAAAAAGTGAAAGCTGAGTACGAAGAAGGCTACGGTAGTGCAAAAGAGGCCTTAGATAAGTACGCGCCAATTAAAGAAGAAAAAGATCAAGCCAAGCAGCTATTGGTTGATCGACTAGGACAGGAAGACTTTAGCCTTCAAGCTTTACAGGCGATTCAGTCAGATGATGAAGAGGTGGCTGAAGCTGTAGAAAGTTTGGTTGGAATTCTTCAATCCTTTGGAAGCCTGGCTCGGATCGATCGTATCTTTGATTACTACAATAGTTCTGTGCAGTACTACTTCAACAAGGATTTCAACCCTCGTGCTGATATCATTGGTGATGATGAGTCCGACTTTACGCAGATCGGTTATGGTAACAACGACGTAACTGGGCCTGACTCAAGTCATGGAACACATGTTGCTGGGATAATCGCTGCTAACCGTAACAACGGGATTGGTGTTCGCGGAATCGCTGAAAACGTGAAAATTATGGCTTTGCGAATGGTTCCCAATGGGGATGAACATGATAAAGACGTGGCTTTGGCTGTTCGCTATGCCGCGGATATGGGTGCAAAAGTCATCAACATGAGTTTTGGAAAAGGTTATTCGCCTTTTAAATCCGAAGTGGATAAGGCCTTTCAGTATGCTGCTGAAAAAGGGGTGCTTATTGTTCATGCGGCCGGTAACGATTCGAAGAATAACGACCAAAGTCCTTCCTATCCGAACCGCAGTCTTCGTGAAATCGCCAATGTGCCATTGGCTCAACTGAATATTTCGAACTGGGTCGATGTCGGTGCCTCAGCGGCGACAAAAGGATTAGATCTAGTGGCTTCATTTTCTAACTACGGTAAGACAGTGGATATTTTTTCTCCGGGTTACCAAATTATTTCGACCACTCCGGGAAATAGTTATGATGTCTATAACGGAACCAGTATGGCATCTCCAGCTTTTGCCGGAGTCGCTGCCTTGTTGCTTTCAAACTTTAAGGGAATGACCGGCGAACAAGTGAAGGCGATTCTGTTGGATCAGGCTCGCTTATACGAGGGTCTTAAAGTGCGTCAGCCTGGTGCTTCCACTTATGACCTCCCGGTTCCCTTTGCCTCACTGTCTAACACAGGTGGCGTTGTTGACGCTTATAAAGCTGTCAGCCTTGCTTATGAGCTCTTAGACTGAAGTTACCCCTTTAGTCGTGAATTGTGTCTAGCCCCGGAAAATTTTTCCGGGGCTTTTTTTATGGCAGCAAAAAGCTGCGTTTATGGCGTCTGGGCGAAAGCCGCACGGGAATGGACTTACAGCCCGAAACCTAGGCCGACCTAAGGGGAATTCTGTTTTTGGACTGCAAACACTAATAGCTTGGCTACTTTTCGCACTCTATCCTCGTCTTAGTTATTGAGGGGGGCTTGGTCATGATGACCGAGCGATCTATTGGAAAGGAAGCCAAATGAAAAAAACGATAGCTGCGTTTGCAGTTGTTGGCTTGGTAGGGGTTGGGGCCCTTTATAGTCAGCATGAGCAAGTACTATGTGACGGTATAGCGGAAGAAAACGATCTGAATATCCCTGCATTCGATGGGAATGGAGTGGTGACGACTGGGATCTCTGAAGAAGAGTTCATGGGTGCTATTGATCGCTTTGAATCGGTGTACGGTGACATCGTTGCTTCGATGGGTGGTCAGTTGCAAGTGAACCGCGATTGGACCAANGGGACCGTGAATGCTTATGCTCGTCGATCTGGCGACACTTGGATTGTTCATATGTANGGTGGTTTAGCTCGTCATGAAACTGTCACCGTCGATGGGTTTATGATGGTCATTTGTCATGAAATTGGTCATCACCTTGGCGGCGCGCCGAAGTACGCTTGGGGCAACGCTTGGGCCAGCAACGAAGGGCAGTCGGATTACTTTGCCGGTTTAAAGTGTCTGCGTAAGGTTTGGACTGAGGATGAAAACATCCAGTGGGCACGAAACAATGATGTTGCCGAGCCTGCAAAGCTTGCTTGTGATGAGGCGTGGAGTGCTGATGCAGATCGTGCTCGTTGTTACCGTATATCTATGGCTGGGCAATCTTTGGCAAACCTGCTAGCCACATTGGGCGGGGCCGAGTTACCTGAGTTTGAAACTCCAGATGACCGTGTGGTCAGTCGAACGAACGACCGTCATCCCGCGGCTCAATGTCGATTAGACACCTACTTTCAGGGTGGGCTTTGCGGTGTTGATTCAGATGTTGATGTAGATCAAGCGGATGCCGTCGTTGGAACTTGCAACCGTGCAGAGGGTGCGGACATGGGTGTTCGTCCACTTTGCTGGTATAAGCCAGCTGTTAGCTCGGACACAGACGCAGATACGATTTTAGCTGCTCAGTAAGTCGATCACGACATATTTTGAACGCAAAAAAGCCAGCCATAAATTGGGCTGGCTTTTTGCGTNTTATTGATGGCTAGCGGCGNAGTGGAGCTAGCTCGTTGATTTGGTAAAGGGCTTCGAACTCGACCGATTNCAGGTTTCGAGGGCTGACATAGATCATGCTGTGGAAAACCCGTGGCACGATATAATGTTGCGGGCATCTGACTCCGGTTCTTGCTGGGACATTATCCACCACGGTGACAATATTCAAAGCTCCATCGGCGGGGCGTTCATCTTTGACGGCTTTAATGGTTCTTTGTCCGCAGGGGGTCACTTCTGTCGAAAGGATAGGTAGTACAAGAATCAGCGGAGCTGGCAAATCGGCGGGACAAAGGGCAAAGGGAGGGCAAGTTCTACGGTGGATCTCAAGGCGTAGTTGGCGGCTGGACTGGTCGATGTATAGGTTGCCGCCTCGATAGGATTGGTTGGTGACTGGATAGCCTTCAGAAAAGAAGGCTTCACCCAAAGTGGACCCAATAATGTTTGGATCGAGTGATAGAGCTTGAGCTGTAAGTCCGGTGGCTAAAATGAATGTGATAAGAATGGCTTTCATTGTCTCTCCCTTAAATCTTGTCTTGGGCATCTTGTGGCCCTTGGTTCGAGATGGGTTATAGCCCNAGGTCGATTCAGAAANAAAATTAATTAAAACAAGATTGNTTGATTAGATATTCTGATNGAATNCTGGTGCAAATCAGGGANNTGTCGGCTGATGTAAGCTTGACCCTGGATCTAAGCCTTGCAATTCTCCGAGCACCTTTTTCGGGTGGGAAAATCCAAAAACCAAGGGGTCAGTTTGGGACAAACGGGGGCGAAGTTAACGCCGTTAATGCAGCAGTATTGGGAAGTTAAGAACCAGCATACAGACAAAGTTCTGTTGTTTCGCATGGGCGATTTCTACGAAATGTTTCATGACGACGCCGTGACGGCTGCACCCATTTTGAATATCGCCCTGACCGCCCGGAACAAAAAGTCCGGCGATGAAACGCCCATGTGTGGGTTCCCGCATCACAGTGTTGCCGGCCCCATTTCGAAACTACTTGAGGCCGGTCATAAGGTCGCTATCTGCGATCAGGTCGAGGATCCAAAGCTAGCGAAGGGGCTGGTAAAGCGAGCGGTCACTCGGGTGCTATCCCCAGGGATGGTTTTTGACCCAGAGACCTTAGATCAGATCAGTGCCAATTATATGGCTGCTTTTGACGAGCACAGTGTGTCCTTTGCTGATGTTTCGACAGGAGAAGCCTTTTATTTTATTACTAGCTCGACAGACCTCTCTGAAAGCCTGATGACNTTGCTGAAACCCACGGAACTTGTNTTAACCAGCGGACANCGCAAAACCACGCCCTTACAGCTGAGCGAGGTTTGTCTNAGTGTTCATGATGCAGAAGCCGAGGGCGTCGAAGAGTTGCCGGGATCGGCTCGGCGGTTATTGAGTTACGTTCAGTCGATGTCCTGTGGGGATGCGGTCGAGCTTCGGTTTCGCCAGCGTCAAACGGGTAAAACCATGGGGCTGACCGAACGGGTTATCCGGCACCTTGAGGTTTTTGAAACCTATCGTGGGGATAAAAAGGGGTCTTTGTTTCACGCGATCAATCGGACGAAGACGTCCGCTGGAGCCAGAAAGCTTAAAGATTTTTTGCGCTTTCCACTTCGTGATGCTGCCGAAATCAATGAGCGCTTGGATCAAGTTTCCTACTGGCAAGCGCAGGCGGCGGAGTTGCAAAGCCTTCGGGAAACCTTTTCTAGACTGGGCGATATCGAGCGGCGTCTTGCAAAACTAGGGCAGCCAAGCGCGACCCCGCGAGACTTGCAGAGTTTTGCTGAGTCCTTGCTTGTGGGCCTTCAGTTGTCGCCAAAGATTCCGGGGCTCGATCAGTTTGATCTTCCAGCGATTCATGATCTTGTTGATCAAATCGAGAACACGCTGGTTGATGAGGCACCCATTCAGACCAAAGAGGGTGGGTTTATTCGGAAAGGGATTTATCCCGAACTGGATGAACTTGCAGGGCTTTCAGAATCTTCGCAAGAGCAGCTGCGGCAGTTAGAGGCCCGCGAAAAAAAGGCGACCGGAATTTCTACCTTAAAGGTGAAGTATAACTCGGTCTTTGGGTATTACATCGAAGTGACCAAAGCCCATACAGATAAGGTGCCCGATCACTATAAACGAAAGCAGACTTTAACCAACGCTGAACGCTACCTNACCCAAGAGCTGTCCGAACTGGAAGAGAAGATTCTATCGGCTCGTTCAAAGCGAGTTGAGCTTGAGATGGATATCTTTTTGGGGCTTAAAAAGAAGCTCCTCCATTTTCGAGCTGAACTTTTGGGGTTGGCAGAGGCNTGGGCCCAGTTTGATGTTTTGACTTCTTTCGCCTGGTTGGCCTTGGAAAAGTNTTACTGTCGCCCGAGCTTTACTGAAGGCGCCGCCATCGACTTAGTCGGGTCCAGGCACCCCGTTGTTGAGCAGCAAAGCTCAAATCGGTTTGTTGCTAACGACGTCAAGCTCGAGGCCGGGCACTGTCTTTTGCTAACGGGGCCGAATATGGCGGGGAAAAGTACGATCATGCGGCAGGTGGCTTTATGTGTGTTGTTGGCGCAGATCGGATGCTTCGTGCCAGCGGATCAAGCAAGCCTTCCTGTGTTTCATAGGTTGTTTACTCGAGTGGGGGCCAGTGATGACCTATCTGAGGGGCTGTCGACCTTCATGGTTGAGATGCAGGAGGCCGCCGAGATTTTGGCCCAATCGGATAACAAGACTTTGGTCATTCTTGATGAGATCGGTCGTGGTACAAGCACTTATGATGGAATGAGCTTAGCTCAGGCGATTTTAGAGTACCTTGTTGCCGACAAGCGACCCTATACGTTTTTTGCGACTCATTACCATGAGCTGACTCATCTTGAACGAAAGTGGCCGCAGGTTCATAATGCTCATATGGGTATTGATGATCGTGCCGGGCGAATCGAGTTTTTATATAGCCTTCATACAGGTCCTGCGAACAAGTCCTACGGGATCGATGTTTCGAAGCGGGCCGGGCTTCCAACCTCTGTGATTCGACGTGCGCGACAGCTTTTAAATCAGCACGAGTTGGGTGCAACTGAAGTTGGAGCTTCGGATCAGCTGGGTCTATTGGATCAAGTTTTTGAACCAGCCTTGCCAGAGGCCTCTTTCGTCGAGGAAGAAATTAAGTCGATGGCGGTTAAAGACATGACTCCGATGGAGGCTTTGAACCGAATTTTTGAATGGCAACAAAAACTTTCTTAACAGATCAAGAGCTCATAAATGCTGAGATCCTTTACGTGAGGGATGTCAGCAAAAAGTATCGGGCCTCACGTGCGACCCAAAAAATGGTTAACGAGTTTGGCCAATGGTTAGAGGACCGCTTACTCGAAAAACTTGCGGAGTGTGGTGATCTAGATCAAGTGGGCCTGGTGGCATTAGGAAGCTGGGGGCGCGGCGAGCTTTCTTTGCGGTCTGATATAGACGTGTTACTAACAGGTGAGGAAAAGGCGTCCCAGGCTTTTATTGCGACCGCCTTCGAGAAGGGGTTAAAGCTTCGAGCCAGAACGCCTCAGTCGGCGTCCGATTGGACGAAGGGTGTCGAGGCTTTTGATGTGCTGTCGATCCTTCAAGGAAAAGGCTTTGACGATCAAACCCAGAAGAAGCTTGAACTTCAAAAAGAGATTATTTGGCAAAGAAGTTTGCAGTTTCGCAAACTGGTGTTGTCGCGGGTGGTGGACGAACGTCAATCACGAAGAAAGCGATTTGATTCTGTAGCGAATTACTTGGAGCCCAACTTGAAATTTGGTCCAGGTGGTCTGCGGGATCTTCAGCAGGCACGTAGTTTAGTTCAATTATTTCCGGATAAGTTTAGCGGACTCGATGTTGAAAAGGTGTTGGCTCCGCATAGTCTATATTTTACGGGGCTTCGTCACCGCCTTCATTTAAATGGTGGCCAGGATATCGTACAGCGTGGCCTGGTTCCTGACCTGGCGAATTGGGCCGGATATGATGACTTTTTCGAATTTGCTAAGCAGCTACAGGTGCAGATCAGTGAAGCTGAGTTTTACTCTTCCTACTTGATTGATCTTTCTCGTCGCAGTCGTAAGCGCGTGATGGAGCAGCAAGCCCAGCCTGTCAAAACGGTCCGTGAGGCCTTTAAAATTTTGGCGAAAGATCCATCGATTTTAAACCAAGAACGTGTTCGAGAGTTTCTACAGAATGCTCGACCGGTTCTTTCCGACTCTCTGCGTGGAAAGCTATTTCAATCNTATATTCACCCAAAACACAAATACGAGTTTTTTAGTGCACTGATTGGGTCGAAGTTGTTCGATGTTTTGATTCCTGAATTCAAGTTGGTCAGGGGGCTTGTTCAGTATGATCAGTATCATAAGTTTACGGTCGGGACGCATGTCCTAAAAACGATCGAGCAGGTCCTGGATTTACAAAAACGGGCAAAGCGAACAAAGGGGTTGTTTCGGCTAGCGCGGCAATTGACGGAAGTGGATTGGCAGTTGTTATTGTGGACGGCGATTTTTCACGATCTGGCTAAAGGGCAAAAGGGTGATCATTCGACTCTTGGAGCCGAGCTGGTCAGGGAAATCTTCACCAAGTTTTCAATCAGCCTTCGAAAAACCATCGAAGTGTCTTGGTTGGTTGAAAAACATTTGGTTTTGAGTGGTGCTGCCTTTCGCCGTAACCCGGCGAGTGCTGAAACTTGGGAATACGTATTTCGCCACGGGGTTAAAGGGGAGCGTTTACTTCGGCTGACCTTATTTACAGNGATGGATATTCGAGCGACGAACCCTGAAGCATGGACTCCGTGGAAGGAGCGGCTGTTGTTTGATCTTTACCAGCAGCTTGAAACTCCGGGGGCGACCCAGTTTTCCAAACTACTGGATCAAGCTGCAAAAAAGGATATCGAGTTAAGTCCGGCCTTCATTGAAGGCTTGGATCCCTCGTTAGTGGGTGATTTACCAGTCAGTCTTCTTGTAAAGGACTATGAGCACCTTAAGCAATCAAAAGCGGANTTGCCTCCTTTGATCTGGTCGAAGTCAAAAGAGATCTATTGGATTCGATTGCATCGGTTTTACGANCGCCCAGGTGTTCTTGCTGATTTCGTGAAGAGAATATACGGAACAAGCAGCTCTATCCTTCAGTGTTCGGTTCAGACGTTTTCACAGTATGGTGTATACGACTGGTTTCAGGTGAGGTTTCGCGGTGATAAGAAGGTGTTGGCTAAGCGNTTGAAACTGACGGAAAACCAAACGGCTCCGGACCTTGAAATTTATTTTGATAGCATCGATGTGGTTAGTCGAACTACTGATGGGGCGATTGTTAGCTTTCGTGGTAAAGATCAAAAAGGGGCATTGATGGTTGCTGCCAAAGCCTTGTCCGAGTCGGGGCTTGAGATTCAGTGGGCGAAGGCCCACACTTGGGGGCGCCAGTTGGATGATGTTTTTTATGTGCGTGCCAGTGAGCATCTTGATCAGTGCGTTGATCGTCTTCGAGTCAATTTGATTCGCCAAGCCTTTGCTGTTGGGCATGAACGAGTTTAAGACAAAATATTATCTAGTGATGATCCTTCGGTTGCCGTTGGATAAGTCAACTTCAACAATTGCATCAAGATTGCTATCCAGAACGTAGGCGTGGGTTTTTGCCGGATTTAAACGGAGTCCTGTCATGACGTCAAACATCGGACCCGTTCCCGTACTGGCATCCGAGATGACTGCGCGATTCCCGGTAGCAAGTGTTACTTGTATGAGGGCGTTTAAATTGTCGTCAATCACGTAAGCGAGAGTGTCATCAGCATTGATNGCGATGTCGACAGGGTCTAGAAAGTTTGTTCCGGAGCCAACACCACTACTGGATAGGACGGATCGATTCCCCGAGCTAAGATTCACTGAGTAAACGGCATTGGCGCCAGAGTCGACCACGTAGGCCAGTGTTTCTGTTGAGCCAAAGGCAATTTTTTGAGGGCTCACGAAGTTAGTTCCGCTTCCGGTCGATGAGTCTGACACGATGGAGCGATCTCCGTTGATTGTTTGGACTTGAAAGACAGCGCCGAGAACATCGTCGACGATATAGGCAAACCCCTGGGTACTGGTAACAACGAGGCCTTTTGGGCTAGAAAAATTGGTGCCTGTCCCTGTTGAAGCATTCGAGATCACAGTTCGGTCGCCAGTCGTTAAGTCGATTCTTAAAAGGGCATCAGAACTGGCGTTTGTGGCGTANGCGTNTTCGAGGCTCGAGTTCACCGAAAGGTTGTAGTAGCTGCTTAGGGAGGTTCCTGTGCCGNTTGATGACTTTGATGCGTAGGTTCGGTCACCGGACGAAACATCAACCTCTGTCAAAGTAGAAAATTGCCCATCTAAAACATAAAGGTGGTCTCCGNCCGTGTTGATCGCTAGNGCGTCGGGGATGGCGAACCTTTTCCCTCTTCCTGCTGAGCTATCAGAAACGACCCTGCGATTCCCAGTAGAGAGGTCTAACTCGATAATGGCGGTCTGANTNTTGATACCCCAGGCGTATGAATCGGATGAATTGAGGTGCATGTCAGCTAAGCTCAGACTGACTCCGGATCCCGCTGAAATGGAGGTCCGATTCCCGGTGGCTATATCCGCCCACATAAGTCTAGGTTGATCGGCCGCAAGAATTTGGTTCTCACTACTGTTTAGAGCAATCGCTTGAGGGAGCAGGTAGATCGTTCCGGTCCCTGTCGAGTTGTCTGAGATAATCGTTCGATTGCCGCTGGCAAGATCCACCTCGACGACCCCTCTTAGGCCGGCAGAGTCTTCGATCACATAAGCGGTGGTTTCAGCGGCATTGACGGTGACATCCCGGGGCGATGAAAAGGAGGTCCCTGTGCCTTGGACGCCACTTTTGGATAGCACCGTGCGATTGCCAGTGGCGATGTCTACCGAAAACAGTCCGTCGTAACCGGAATCGACAACGTAGGCTTTGGTTTCATCAGCACTTAGAACAAGATTCCAAGGCGAAAGAAAGCTTGTGCCTGATCCTGTTGAGCCATCAGAAATGACGACCCTGTTTCCTGTTGCTAGGTCTACGGCGATTACGGCTGGAAGATCAACATCAATGACGTAGGCGATTGTTTCTGCTGCGTTAACGGCGATTCCTTGTATCTGAGAAAAGTTCGTTCCGGTGCCGTTAAATTGGTTTGAGATCAGTGTTCTGTCTCCGTTGCTGAGGTCGACTTCGACGACGCCAAGAAGGTATGAGTCAGTGGCATAGGCTTTGGTTTCTGCGGTATTGACATCAAGAGCAACCAAGCTAAGGCTTTCGGCTCCGCTTCCGACTTGTGCTAAGGTGTAGGCGCTGGTGGATTTGCTGCTTGTGATACTTGAGTCTTCATTGAGGGCGCAGACAAGAAAGCTGTATTCGGCATTGGGGTTCAGATTGTCTATTCGATGAGTGGTCCCTGTTATAGAAGATGAAGAGATGATCGCATCAGCTGTTGAGCAGTCGCTAGGCGCTGTTGTGCTGGCATTGTAGGCGATGGTGTATCCTTCGGGTGCTAGGCCTGAGGATAGCGACCACGATAGGTCAACGTAGGTGTTTCCTTCGGTGGTCAGGTTGAGGCTTAAAATAGTAGCTAGGGTTGTGTCTTCGCTGCCCGTATCAAAATACCCTCGGATGGAATCGTCCGAAAGGTTGCAAGAGCTGACGAAAGCTCCAGCGAAAAAGTATGGCGCCAAAAGCCCAATCAAGCGGCGGGTGGCGATGAAAAAACGAACAGCTGCCATACTGATTTATCGGNTGTANGTAAGNNGTGGTGTAGTCNAACCACGAAGAAAATNATCACTTTCGTGACTCATTTTAGTTCATGCTTTTGTGGTTTGGCGGAGTTTGTTCACAGTGGCCGTGTGACCGCGTCGGGCGTTAAACAGGTGTTATTGCGAATTTGCCGAAAAATGGCCGCCAAGGGGGAAGATTCGAACGACCCGAGGAGAGCTAATCGTTCCGGTTAGGACAAGGACCTCAATCAAGCCCGAGTCAACCTGTACAAGTATATCCGCAAGGTCGCCAAGATCAACATTCAAGGGGTGACTGTAGATATCGAATAGGTTGATCACAATTCGTCGGCTTTGATCGCTGTAGGATTTTTTATGAACGCGTTTGGCGATCACCCCAAGTCTTCGCGTTTCTGGTGAGTAGATGTCGAAAATTTTCTTTTCAAGAATCAGGTCAGGGCGTCGTTTGGGNAGTAGGCCGTCGCGACGTTTTAGTTCNTTGTAGTGTTCCCGTAACTCGGGCAGCTGATCTGGGTTGCGAATGACTTCGTAACCCAACGAGGCCAAAATTTCGCTGGCTTGGTTTTCCCGAAGCAGGCCGCGGCCAAAGGAGTCGAGGTGGCGTTGAAGTTCTTTTTTTGCAGCCACGGTATTGTCACCATGTTTCGCNTAGGCTTTTCTTTCAAGGATACCGTATTCCCTTTCGGTGATAATGCTCATGGTTCCTTTTGGTGCCAGCGAGTCTNGTGNTGACGGATATGTCAGTCCNGACTCTGACAGAAAANCGATCCGNCAGGCNAGGGATTCNGGGCGTGCGAAGCTTGTAGAGGTAATAAAAAGGGGGAAAAGAAGTCGTAAAAGCGTTTTCATGATTCCTTGATTTGCCTATTGCTGTATAGAGCGGGAAGCCTAAGGATATTGAAGTGCAAAGGCAAGTCGGATGGGACTTTGTTGGCTTGATCCAATCAAGCCTGTCGAGTTTTGTTGTNAAACTGTTGCCTGCCTCAATGGACCAGATGTTCTTTCGTGAAGAATATCGACAGTCCTTTTATAGCAGGTTCGGGTCGACCTTATTTGGTAGTGTGACTTTCAGNTTAGGCTCTATTTCCATGGCNCGTTTGATCGCGAAAACGGCTTCGTCGTTACGAGCCCATGATCGACGAGCGATGCCGTTGTTGACATCCCAAAACAACATGTTTTGGATGCGTCGATCACAATCCTCTGATCCATCTAGGACCATTCCAAAGCCGCCGTTCATGACTTCACCCCAGCCCACACCTCCACCGTTGTGTAGACTGACCCAGGTGGCTCCGCGGAACGAGTCGCCGACAAAGTTTTGGACGGCCATGTCGCACGTGAACTGTGACCCATCATAAATATTGGATGTCTCGCGGTAAGGCGAGTCTGTTCCGGAAACATCGTGATGGTCTCGTCCCAGAACGACGGGGGCGGATAGTCGCCCTTCGCGCAAAGCCTTGTTGAAGGCTAAAGCGATTTCGATTCGTCCTTGCGAGTCTGCATATAGAATTCGCGCCTGCGAGCCAACGACCAGGTTGTTTTCCTGGGCTGATTGAATCCATCGAATGTTGTCGTTCATTTGCTGTCTGATTTCGTCTGGGGCTTCGGCTTGAAGGCGCTCTAGGACGTCTAGGGCTAGCTGGTCTGTTAAAGCGAGGTCCTCGGGATTTGAGGATGTGCAGACCCACCTGAATGGACCGAAGCCATAGTCAAAACACATTGGGCCCATGATATCTTGAACATAGGATGGGTATTTGAAAGATCCGTCCTTGTTGGTGATGTCGGCTCCGGCTCGAGACGCTTCAAGTAGGAAGGCGTTTCCGTAATCGAAAAAGTACATTCCTTTAGCGGACAAATTGTTGATGGCCGTCGCGTGTCGTTTAAGGGTTTCTTGAATTAAGGATTTAAAGGTGTCTGGGTCTTCAGCCATCAGTCGATTGGCTTCTTCAAAGCTGACTTGTACGGGGTAGTATCCACCAGCCCAGGGGTTGTGGAGCGAAGTTTGGTCCGAGCCAAGGTCGACTTTTATGTTGTCAGCCAGAAGTCGCTCCCAAAGGTCAACAATGTTTCCGTTGTAGGCCAAAGAGACGGCTTCTTTGTTTTTGGTTGCTTGGCGAATTCGAGGGATCAGCTCGTCAAGGTCCGAGAACTTTTCATCAACCCACCCTTGAGCGTGGCGTTTGTCGACGGCGTGTTTGTTGACTTCGGCCACGACCCCGACGCAGCCGGCGATCACTGCGGCTTTGGCTTGGGCGCCAGACATCCCGCCGAGACCGGAGGTAACAAATAGCATGCCCGACAAGTCTTTCGTGTCCTGGCCAGCTTGTTGGCGTTGTTTGCGTCCAGCATTTAAAACGGTGATTGTCGTACCGTGCACAATACCTTGCGGGCCGATATACATGAAGGATCCTGCCGTCATTTGTCCGTATTGTGTGACGCCCAGGGCGTTGAATCGCTCCCAGTCATCCGGCTTTGAGTAGTTCGGGATCATCATTCCGTTGGTCACGACGACTCTTGGGGCATCCTTATGTGATGGGAAGAGGCCTAGAGGGTGGCCCGAGTACAAGACCAGGGTTTGCTGGTCCGTCATGGTGGCTAAATACTGCATTGTGAGCCGGTATTGAGCCCAGTTTTGGAATACGGCCCCGTTTCCGCCGTAAGTGATCAGCTCTTCCGGGTGTTGTGCGACAGCGGGGTCTAGGTTGTTCGATAGCATAAGCATAATCGCAGCGGCCTGCTTCGATTTATGAGGGAACTGATCGATCGACCGGGCGGAGATCGGGTAGTTGGGTCGCAGTCGATACATATAGATACGGCCGTAGGTCTCAAGTTCCTTTTTGAATTCTGGTACGAGCTCTTGGTGATGTTTTGGGTCGAAGTATCGAAGGGCGTTTTTTAAAGCGAGTTTCTTTTCTTCGGCGGATAGAATTTGCTTTCGATAGGGGGCGTGACTCAGCTTATCATCTAGCGGCTTAGGTTGGGGGAGCGAGTCTGGTAGACCTGTTAAAATGTCCTGTTGAAACTCAGTGATCGTCATCGAATTCCTCCACTTTGGGCGCGACAAATTAGGTCTGATTTTGGTTAAAAACACCGGACTTTTATGCGGCGTCTATAAACCGTTCAAACCGATATCGGTTAATCGACACATTCAATTCTTTTATAGGCGCGGCAAAGTATTGCATCACTTAGGTCTTTGGTCTAGTTGAAAAAGGTTTGTATAATCAGAGGCTTAGGTGCATTTCATTAGAAACTAAATAAGGCCTTGCTGCTGTGCTAAAAAAATCTCTTATGGGCTCAGTCAAGGAATTGACGGACAGGAATTCGGTCCAGTTTTAAAAACTTTGATACCGAGGGGTTGCGAAGGTCCTAATAACTTGTCAGACTTTAAGACAGGTGGTGGGGTACACTACTTTAGGAACAAGCAAACAACAACAATTTTTTCGGAGGGAGCAAGGATGCTCAGAGACGTACTGATCCAAAAGGGATTATCTAACCGTGAAGCAGAAGTTGCAGAACTGGTAACTAAGGGTCTTTCTAACAAGGAAGTAGCTAACCAACTTTTCGTGACTGAAAAGACGGTTAAATTTCACCTGACTAACATCTATAAGAAAATGAATGTTAAGTCTCGTGCTCAACTTATCGTTTGGTGTCTTCCACACCTTGGTTTTGTTGAAAAAGAAGAGCGTCAGGCTGGTGCAACAGCTCAAACGGCTCAAACTCAACAGCCACAACACACTCAAAATATTGCTAACACGATTCCTGCTGGAAACGCGCCTATCGACAGCATTGCTGGNATTGGCGGAGTTGTTCGCGGTCCTTTTGGAACTGACAACGGCTCTGGTTTCGGCGGCAACTAATTATTTGATATTCGCTTTCTCCCGATAAGGAGTTGTTTATGGAGGCAAGGCNGGTCTCGGCTTCTAAAGTTCAGATGACCGAAATGGTCTTGCCTCAACATACAAACAGCTTCGGGAGCCTTTTCGGCGGCCAAGTCGTTAGTTGGATTGACATCGCCGCCGCCATTTCGGCTCAGCGCCATTGTTCTAGGCCTGTAGTCACAGCAAGTATAGATGATATGCACTTTCACGCTCCNGTTTATAAAGGCTGGGTGGTGAATCTTGTAGCTAGTGTGAATTTTTGCGGGCGAACCTCGATGGAAGTCGGTGTTCGTGTCGATGCTGAAAACCCGTCCACGGGTGAAAAGTTCCATACGGCTTCGGCCTATCTGACCTTTGTGGCTTTGGATAGTTACAATCGTCCGGCCAGTATTCCTCAGGTGCTGCCTGAAACCGAAGATGAAAAACGCCGCTTCGCCAACGCCAAACAACGCCGTAAGCTTCGCCTAGAGCGCCGCGAACTCTTCCGCCAAAAAACCTAACCCACCACACCCGTGCATTAGTGATACGTCACTTCCCCGAGACCCCATGCGTCGGTCGCATTTGTGATACGTCACTTTTCCGAGACGGGTCGGGTTGCGTTGAAGCAAATTTTTTTGGCATTCCGATCAAGCGGTGATTATTGCGGCACTACGTACTCGGCCATTCGAATCGGTTTCGATCCCAGCAAGTCCTTCTTTGATCATTAGCTCATTCACTTCGGGTGTCCCTCGGCGGCGCTTTTCCTTGTATGGGAGTCGGGGCTGGAACACCGATCCTCGAAGTCCATTTTCGATTGCGGAATCCCAATATTCTGGCGGCTGGTTATTGCACCAGGCGTACAGCCGCGACTTCGAATTCGGTAAATAGAGATCATGCCCCGTCTTGGGGCGAGTGATCAGTCTTGCCAGTTGGCTTTCTCGAAGACTGTGGCTTGACCAGTGGTAGGCTTCGGCTTTTGAGCAAACTCCTGCCTTCACTGGGTTTCGTAGAATGTATTTTAAGCAGTTGCTGTAGTAGATCGGGTGCGTGATCAGGCTTTTGTAGTTTGATGCCCCGTACATATGGTTTGTTCGGTGAGAGTATTTTGCAATCGCTTTCGATGACTGAGTCATGAAGTGCCGTAGAAAGTCCGAGATGTTCGCATCGGGCGTACTGACCATCAGGTGAAAATGGTTGCTCATAAGGACGAANGCNTGGACTTCGATATTCCATCGTTCGATCCCTTTGTAAAGCAGGTTGGTGTAGATGCCGTAGCAATAGGAAAGCGGAGCGTGGTAGTCTTCCGCGTTATTGTTTCTTGCGACGACGTGATAGGGGTGTTCGTTTGTTAGTATTGTTTTTCGTCTTGCCATAGGTGGGGTGATTGCGAGTGTGGTGCCTAAGTTTAAACAGACCGAGCTTCGTTTTCGGCGGGGTTTGTCCGGGTTTAGGTTTGGTATGCGAAGTGATGGTCCGGAAAGCGCTTCTGGGGGAGAGTTGCTTGGTCGTGTCGACGCGGGCAGTCTCGGAAAAGTGACGTATCACTAATGCGACGAGGTGGGGGGTGGTTAGAAGTTGGCGTTGGGGTCGAAGCCGAGTTGGATGCGCATTTCGATTTGGCCTTGGGCGACCGAGGCGGGAGCACGTGGGTTATCGTTGCTTTTTGTGTCGACGCCGAGCCGGTCGTCGTTGATTTGACCGAACTCATTCATGGAATAGGCCAGGAATAAAGCGCGACTGGTGCTAAGCTGCCAACGTGAGAAGCGCGACCGTCCCTCGTTGGCCTTTGGCTTAAAGGCCGAAATACTGACATCTCCATAGGTCTGTGACACCTCTGCGATGATAGACCGTAGCGGAGCTAAAAAGGACTGACGGAGCTTGGGTGATGAAGGAACAAAGCCTTTGTTTTCGTCAATGCTGATGGTGACTTCGTTTTCGTTGTGCTTGATGAACACGACTTTGTTAGAGATTTCTTTTCGAAGACGGGCTTCAAGTCGTTGCTTCAGTTGGGAGGCTTGTTTTTCGAGCTCTTGTTTTTCTTTTTTAATTCGGGCTTTTTCCATCTGGCAAAAGTTTTCCAATTGCAGAGCCAGCTTTGGTTTTAGTTGAAACAGGTTTTCAAGCTCTTCGGCGCCGTGGCCAAACTGGGATTTAAGCGCTGTGTTTGAGCTTGGGCGATTTAGAATCACCTCGATGTCTTGAACTCCAAATGCGTCTTTGATGGATTCTTTGACGTCTTCAAACTTCTTCGCGTTGATCTCGGCAAAGGTCAAAAGAAGGATAAAGAAAGTCAAAAGCAATGACATAAGATCGGCGAAAGTCGCCATCCATGCCGGCGCACCCGCCGCAGCTTCCTTTTTCTTTGGTTCTTCGTCCGACATGAGACCTCTTCCTTAGGCTGCGTCTTCGCCAGCGTCATCCGCAGGTCGTTGATTCGCAGGTAAGTAGCTTGATAGCTTTTCTTGGACGACCGCACGAGAATGACCCGCAGCGATTCCAAGAACAATATCGATCATCATTTGCTTTAAAGACTCTTCTTCCTGCGATCGCAGCGAAAGCTTATCTGCCACCGGCGCGGCAAACATGTTTGCAAGAACAGCTCCGTAAAGAGTTGTCAGTAGGGCAACGGCCATGGCCGGACCAATCGACGAAGGGTCATCCATATTTGCAAGCATCTGAACCAGACCGATCAACGTTCCGATCATACCCATCGCAGGAGCCACATCGGCTAAGCTTTTAAAAATACGCTGACCTTCTTCGTGTCGCGATACGACCGAGTTCTTTTCTTTGTACAGAATTTCGCGAACGATATCAGGGTCTGTTCCATCCACGACAAGCATAATTCCACGTTTTAAATAGGGGTCTTTGATTTCCACTTTTTCAAGAGCAAGAGGACCAGACTTTCTGGCTAAGGCAGCAAGTTCGGTCCCTTTTTTGATCAGTTCTTCGACGGATTCGGGCTTAAAAAGAAAGGCTTTTAAGGCGATAGAAACAGCTTTTGTCATTTGCTGAAGGCTGAATTTCATAGAGACAACGAAGGCAGATCCCCCGAAAACGATTAGAATCGACGGGATGTTGATAAACAGCAGTAAGGATCCACCAGTCAAAATGGCGGCTAATACAATCGCCAATCCACCTACGAAACCTACTAGTGTAGCTATATCCATTTTTCTACCGGCCCCTTTTTAAGGTCATCTCTCATTGGCTTTACGGCAGAATCAGGTTGAGAATTTAATGGGATTCCCTGTCCGAGATACTTCGACCTGTTCCAGCGATTAAAACTGGACCAATGTCGAAGGTTGGGGCCGCGGTGGGGTTTTGTTAAAGTGCCGAACTATTTGACAGGATTTTTAAAACCTCCGCTGATTGTCACTGGAAAATGCGAAACGGGCTTTATCGTTATTCGTTCTATTAGATTCCGTTATCACCAGGGAACTTTTTTTAGCAAAGTTCGGGATTCCGCAAGCGGGATGAACTCAATTCGTGTATAAAGGGGCATACGTTTCCACCATAAAGAAGGGTTCACCTTGAAAGACTTTTTTGTGAGTGGGGGGAAGACGGCCGTTATCCTGGGGATATTTGTGGTGACGGTTTTGTCGGATGTGACATTAAGTTCGGCGCGATCACCGAGTTCGGATTGGGACGCGACCAATATTTCGCTGACCAATTTGCGAAAGTACTACCTCAATGGAGAGTGGTGCCATCAAAATATTCCAGATACCATTGTTTCTCTGAATGATGCCCTATCAGATGCGAAGCAACGAGAGACTTCGGTGGCTGCGCTACGAAGCTGTTTGTATGTTCTTAGCGGGTTTCAGCAGATGTTACACCGAAAAAGCTCTGCATTGCCTGTCTCGAGCTTTCTGGTCGCCATACCCCGAGTCATGGTTCAGCCTTCTGATAAAACATTTGAACCTGATTTGGCGGACATCGCCTTCGTCCAGCTGGATCGTCCTACAAGCTATCAATGGCGAGGTCCAAATCATCCTTATCAACAACTTCGGCGTTTCTACTTTGACGAAATTCCTCGCCGATGGAACGCCTTACTTCAGCAAGTGGATCAAAACTCATTTACCCCGAGCACCTTACGCTTCGGAGTCGAATCGGCTTTTTCTCGTGTCACCGATCAACTTCTAAAGCAAGCCGGTGACTTCGCAATGGGGCGAGTTGCGATGAATGGGCTTTTGACCATGCTTTTCGACGATCACACAAAGCTTTATACGACGACCATGTTTGAGTCTCATAAGCAAAAGGCACAGGAGGTTCCGGGGACTTTAGGTTTGCAAGCCTTGCCTCATCGGGATGGAATTATCGTGAACCGTGTGATGCCCGGAAGTCGTGCTGAATTGGCTGGACTGAAAGCCTGTGATGTTATCACGGAACTGGATGGTGAAAATCCCCATCATGGCACGGAAAACAGCATTTATTATCAGCTGAAAGGTTTGCACGGGGAAAAGGTGAGGGTGAGCTATCGGTCGTCGCAGCCAGGGGCAGACCAAAAGATTGTCCAAAAAGAACTGGAAAAAACGGTTTTAACAGAGTCGTCACTGACGTCGCTAAGAATTGAACAATCGAATGGAAAGGCGCCTGGGCGTAGCTATTTGGTTATTCGTTTAGACGAATTCTATCGAGGCTCTGGTAAAGACCTGCGTCAGTTGGTTGAGCAAGAAATGCAGAAAAATTTTATCGATGGAATCATCCTCGATTTAACAATGAACGGCGGCGGGTTTGTCGATGATGCGGTTGAAATTGCCGATGTATTCCTTGAAGCAGGGGGGCCGGTCGTTTTTCGTGGACCACCGGGAAGTCGTCCTGAGGATCTGGTTAACTTTGCTGGTCGCCTGAACTTTACCAAGAAGCCAATGTTGTACTCGGGGCCACTGGTGGTGTTGCAAAGCCGATATTCGGCGAGTGCCTCAGAACTGCTTGCAGGGGCTCTGGCTGACTATGAACGGGCTTATATTGTGGGTGAACAGAGTTACGGGAAGGGCTCGGTTCAGCGCTATATTGATGGCGACACGGAAGTTAGTCGCGAGTTATGGTTGATGTCGATTGGTTCTAGAATCAAGCTTCCACATCATTTTATGGGGCCGATTGTTCTAGCTAAAACGGAGTCGCAATTTTACCAAGTGAATGGTGAAACGAACGACGGCGTTGGAATTGACCCGCATTTTGAGCGTGAATTTTCTAAGGGATCAGGAATTATGACTGAGGCCTATGGCGCCAGTCGGTCCATGCATCCAGCGACCCCGGGGCGAAAAGAAGTTCTGAATACGCCTGACCTATACCTTGAATCCTGCGTTAGCAACCTCGAGCCGTCAGTGACGAATTGGCTTTCACTGTCGCCTGGGATCGAGCCCTACTCTTGTGACCTTCGTGCCGCGACGGCGGTTTCAATCATCCAATGTCTGAACCAGTCCTACTTATCATCTACAGGAAGCCAACATGAGAAATAACAACCATCATAACTACAAATCCCTTTTTGTTGCCTGTCTGGCTATGACTTTTTTTAGTCTGCCAGCTGTCGTCAGTGCCTCCGGATCAGATATGGGCCTGACGTTTGCGGCGATGAGAGAAAATTATTTGAATTCGTCTTGGTGTCAGCAAAATATTCCGAGGTCAGTAGGGCGGCTGCGAGGCATGCATGTTGTCAGTGAAGAAGTCGTCGAAAGGACTTTTCGCACGACACGAGCTTGTCTGTATGTCTTGAGGGAACTTCAACGCAATATTTTAAACCGAGTCGATAAA
>NYZX01000065.1 GCA_002686065.1 Pseudobdellovibrionaceae bacterium
CTGAACCGAATCGAAAATAATCTTCGACAAGGGAAGCTTGTCGACTTCGAACCTCTAGCCCCCCAGGACTATCAAGACTTGGCCCTGGTCCATCAGGCGGTTAAGCAGTTCGGTCGTAAACTGATAGAGGTAAAAAGACCAGCTCACCTAGAGAAGGTCCCAGCCTTCGAACAGTTGATGGAACAGGTACATCAACTGAATTCCCGGATTTCTCAAAAGCTCAGATCAGCAGATTCACTAGAAAACATCACCGCCCCCGAGGCCCTTCAACGGCTACAAAGCCTATATAGATATGTCGAAGCGAAGTTTCCCATCGAACTGATTTTACCTCGTGGGTACCTACCTCCAACGATGGACCCACAGGCCTTCTGGCGTGATCCCTTTGCGACAGTGGTCGACCGGGGGCGAAAACTTGAGCAATACTTGGGAACTCGAACAATACATGCCCAAGCCTTGTACCAATTGTTTTTAGACGCCAAATACAAAGGTGACCCCAAAAAGCTACAAGCCGACCCGGAATTTTATAGCTTTCAAAATAGCCTGGCTAAAGCTTACTCGGCTTCAATCATTGACCGATCAAACCCACCCCTTGTCGGACCAACTTTTGCTGACCAAGTTCGGTCGTTCCACTGGACCTTTTCCAATCAAATCGACGAGATCGCGATTCCATTTATTGAAGCATCATTGGCTATCGAAAAAAGCCATCGTATCCAGCTGATAAAGGCTCTAAAGCAAGTAAAGATCGAACTTGGCCGCCAAATCGAAGACTTCATCCGTTCTTACCGAGCCGCAAACCTGGCAAACAAATCCACCCAGCACTCCCACCTGATGAAGCCACTTGAGTACGAATTTGAAATTTCTTTTTCTGTTAATTTGGTGCTGGAAAGGCTGACTACGACGATTCAGGCTTTAGGTATTGCCGAAGCAAAGTCACTGGACCAAAAATCGTTGCTTGGCCGATGGTGGGAATCCCTTACATCTAAGCCCATTTCGAAGCGCATCGCTGAAGATATTCTATGGTACGAAAAAGTGGCTAGCCGTCTGCGCGAGCAACAAACAGCGCGGCCGAGCCTGAGCGAACTTGTTAGAATCAAGGGACTATGGCGCGAGCTTAAAGAGTTTTCTTTTGCGATAAAAACTGGATTTTATGGGATGAATTTGCAAATGCAGCGCCCACTTCGAACCTTGTCTTGGGCCACGTACCAAATGTTTATTCGAAACCGCCCAATGACTGAAATCATTGAAAAGCTTAGTGCCGCCGACTTCATCGGCGACAACCAGGTTACCCTGTCCAGCGAGTTCAAATCTAGATTGGATCAGCTTCCCGATGACGCTGTCATTGTTGTCGTTGGCAATCATGACTACCTCTATCTAGATGGAAGATCGATCATCGAGTCTCGCGACTATTTAAACGCTCCGCAAGCCATATGGTTAGCAAATGCTTCAGTTTATCCGCAGTTCGCTTTAGGCCTACCAAACCGAGACCCGAACCTACTCGATATAGCGGATCGAAAGTGGCGCCGGAAGTTGATCGACCGTGTGTCATCACTTGAAAACCAGCGCGTGGTCTTTTCCGTTTTCCCAACAGGACAGCTCAGTTTGAACGGAGCGCAACTTCCACTCAGTGCCAAAAGTGGAGCCTTCCATGCCGCCCGGACACTGGCCCACACCTTGGGCGCAAAAAAACGCAAGGTCTACCTGGTGAACCTAACGTCAAATTCATCCGAGTACGTTGAAATGAGAGCCAAGGGACAGAATATAGACTATCAGTTGAAACTAGGCGCCCCTCAATTGGTCCCTTCTGCTCCGGTCACAAAACCGGATTTTTGGGTCGATGGCCAACGACTGGCTTTTCAAAGAAATATGAACCAAAGCCGGGGCGGTGTCCTTCAGCTGGATCAAAGCATGCTTCCACCTAGGCATCGAGATCCTTCCAGAGACCTGGTATCTAAGGACCGGCCACGCATTCAGACAATGAATCAGACTGCTCTGACCGGTTTGCCGGGCGCCTTCGGCGGGCAGTGTAAATCGGTTTTTCAATAACTCGTTTAGGACCTAGACTGCTGCGAGCTAACCGCGAAAACCCGAGTGTCGGCGGGAACACTTTTAGTGATAAACACGTTTCCGCCGATAGTACTGTTTTCCCCAATCTCTGTCTCACCACCAAGCACCGTCGCGTTTGAGTACAAGATGACACCTGATCGTATAGTTGGATGCCTTTTAGTTCCGCGACGACCTTTGTCGACGCTTAGGGCCCCTAAGGTGACCCCTTGATACAGCTTCACTTTAGGCCCAATCACGGTTGTTTCTCCGACCACAATTCCCGTGCCGTGATCAATATAGCAAGGCGCTGAGATTTTCGCCCCAGGATGAATATCAATTCCGGTTTTTCGATGAGCCNCTTCAGTGATCACACGAGGAACAATAGGAACGTTCAGCAAGTAAAGCACATGAGCCATACGGTAGTATCCCAAGGCCATATAACCGGGATAGGCGATAACGACTTCGTCTAAAGACACCGTCGCAGGGTCCCCTTCTACTATGTAGTCAGCATCTTTATTTAAGTCTTCGACCACTGAAACTAAGGCCTCATAAAACCGAGTCACAATATGATCGGGATCCAGTTGAATACCTAGACTTGTCTGAACACAGGTTAAAATATGACGAAACGTGGCTTTTGACTTTTGAACTTCGTCATCAACATGGCGAGCCGTCGATAAATGTTCCGTCCATAGCTGTGGGTGCAATAGATCGAACAACAACCCCACATAACTTTCAATTTGATACTTACAAATTCGGTCATCTCGACCTTTGTACCTTTCATCGAACAGGTACTGACTAATTGGTTCCATATTGCTCCCAAAGATAGGATCGGCCCAAGTGTGATAGTGCCGCAGGACATATCGAGGGTCAAAATGAACCTCAGTACTCCAAACCTCGAAGTCCTGTGTCGAAAGGCGCGATTGTCGAAAGGTTTCGTTATGGTAAGCTAATCCATGTCTTTGACACCCACTTAAAGAACCAGCAGTCCTAACGAAAGGCCTTATTGTGATCGCAAAAAATATGATCGATCTTATCGGCAACACGCCTCTTGTTGAAATTCCATCTTTAAGCAAGCTGACTGGATCTAAAATTTTACTAAAATGCGAACACAAAAACCCGGGAGGAAGTGTTAAGGATCGGGCCGCTTTGTCGATGGTAAAAAAGGCCATTGCCGACGGACGACTAAAGCCTGGAATGACGATCGTTGAAGGTACAGCCGGAAACACGGGAATTGGTTTGGCCTTGGTTGGTCGTGCGCTCGGGTACAAAGCCCTGATCGTGATGCCAAACAACCAGGCCAAAGAAAAAGAACGGTTCATCGAGTTATTCGGCGCAGAACTAAAAACCGTCCCGCCCTGCCCATTTAAAGATGAAAACCACTTTTATCACACCGCTCGCCGAATCGCAGAGGAAGAGCCTGAAAAATATTGGTGGGCCAATCAATTTGAAAACACCGACAACGGTGATGCTCATTTTGAAAATACCGGACCTGAAATTTGGCAGCAAACCAATGGATCCCTTGACGCTATTGTTAGTGTTGCTGGAACCGGGGGGACTATTTCTGGGTGCTCCCGTTTTTTGAAGTCTAAAAAACCAAACTTAAAAAGCTACCTGGTCGATCCAGACGGCTCAGGCCTGTACAACTTTTTTAAATCGGGCGAATTCAAAAGCCACGGTAGCTCGATGACTGAAGGCATCGGCATCATGAGGCTCACTGAAAACTTTAAGCAGGCCGAAGTGGACGACGCCTGGACTTTTCCTGACCAAGACGTTGTCACCCTCGCTCACGCCTTACGCGATCGCGACGGGATCGTACTTGGAAGCTCTGCGGCTCTGAACGTGATCGGAGCCATCAGGGCCGCAGCGGAAATAGGGCCCGGTAAAACCATTGTGACTTTCTGGTGTGATGGCGGCGAGAGATCTTTATCAAAACTGTACAACGAGGAATTCCTCACTGAAAAAGGGCTCGATAGCAACAAAGAAACCCTTGAAGCATTGGTAGATCGATTAAAATAAGGACTTAGTTCCTTGTTTTGATTCCGTTTTTAACCGCCGCCCGGGCTAGTCCCTCAAGAACTCCGTTGACCTTGTTCACGAGCGACTTTTCAACCTGTCCTTCATGAGCCGCTGCCACGGCATGCATATCTCGGTATCCGATCCAAACTATCCCTTTTTTGTCTTTGTAGACCACCATCTTCATCGGCAGATCCAAAGCAATCGTGGGAAGGGCTTGCATAAACTGAGTTCCCACTTTCGGATTACCGAAAATAAGGACCTCTGAGTCCGCGAGCTTCAAGCCCGCTTTCTTGGCTCCGACGGCATGGTTGATGCGGCTAAAAACTTTTAACTTTTTAGACTTCACCGCTTTTTGAAGACGGTCCATCGTTCGCTTCACCGAATAGGGACTTTCCATGGTGACAAGTGCCGCCTGCGAAGAAAAAGACCATAGAACGATTGCTGCTAAAAAAAGATAACCCCAAAATTTCATAGAAAACCTGCCCCTTGATTCGATCAAAGTTTAACCAGAACAACTACAGCTGTCCTGCCTCTTAGCAGCAATGCTTTAATTTTAGGCTGAGACATAGGTCGCAGCACATAGGTTTTTGAATCTCTTAATGAAGAAAGCCTTTGTCCCCCTCAGAAACTGCTTTGCCTTGGACGGGGTCCTTCGAAAGAAGTCTAAAATGCTTTTGCTATGCTCGCGTAGATAAAGCACCCTGCTGCAAGCGAAACCGCAAAACAATCAAATACAGCATCGAGATACTGGCCGTCTTCAAAAGCTGCGTAAAGGGACCAGCCTGACCGTCCAACTTAAGACCCGAAGCCCAAGTAGACCGCCTCCACAGATTAATCGGGTTTGTGAAGTACTGAAGAACCCCAGACATCGTGCCTGCGACAACTCCAACGCCCATGGCCCTCAGAACATCAATCAGCTCTACAACTCCCTTTTCAAACTGAACGGCAAGCAAAAGAGACCCGCCGACAGCACCAGCACCTAGCATCAAGCCACGAACAATCGACAAGGTGACACGCAGTTTATTGCTCTGCTTATAAGGCACACCCATTAGAATGTGGCTGCCAACGGCACCGACATCTTTTTGAATTTCAGAATAGATTCCTTTTGCTTCCTCCGGAACATGCGAGTCATCGCCATCCAGAATCGGCACATTATGTGACCTCACCCAAGCTAACTTTTTAGAGATATACTGTTTGGCCTTTTCATCGGTCGCGAAGCTGTGATTTTTCGGAATCAGAACAACTTCAGATTGAATACCTTGAGCATGCAACCGGTCCAGCTCCACTTGGACGGCTTTTGCGACCGAGCGATAGTCCCCAGCTTCTGCGGTGATCTGAACAACACTGACTTGGGTCGCCACCTGCTGACCACCAACATCTGCATATCGCGTTTGAACTTCTAAATGATAGCCATCACCATCAATCGATCCACCTGGCTCCGCTAAGCAGGGTAAGCCCCAGCCGAAAACACTTATTAATAGATAGGCCCATAAAGTTCGCATAAGCCCAACCCGTGCAATTGAGGGTCCACCTGAAGCCCAAAAGGGACAAGAAGCTAGCCAGAAAGCAGCCTGGAACGGACGCAATTTGTCGTCACCGTCGAAAGCCTGTTCAAGCCCTGAATAATTTACCTAAAGGCCTGTAGAAAAAACAGGCACAATTACAGGAACTTACATAATGTAGTAAAGTGGCGCCATTGTTGCTCATAAAGGGGCTAAAGGGTGAACGATATGAAGAAGCTAATTCTTGGTTTAATGGTTGTAGTTGGAGTTACTGCTCTATCTGGGTGTGGTGAAGACGATAACAACCGATACAACTATCAAAATGGTCTGGTAAATGGTCGGTTCCAAATGGTTGGAAACGGACAATGCCAAGACATTCAGACGGGTCAGTTTGTTGCCGCACAGAACTGTGGTTACTCGAACGGTTTTTACAACAACGGTTTTAACAACGGGTTCTACAACAACGGATTCAATAGCGGTTTCAACAACTACTGCCAAGGCCAGTTCCGACTTGCTACCGGTCAATACATTAGCTGCTTCAACGGCTCGTGTGCTGGACTAACCGTGTACGACTTGTATTCGGGCTACCCGCGCTACTGCACCTACTAAGAACCACCATAACCACAGCAATCTTTCGAATTTGGCTC
>NYZX01000066.1 GCA_002686065.1 Pseudobdellovibrionaceae bacterium
CCTTTGGCATCAGTGGTTATTGGTGGACTATTTTCGTCAACCCTTCTCACATTGGTTGTGTTGCCGATTTTGTATTTAGTTTTTGAACGGTTTATGGAGCTTCCTGTTGAGAAAGACAAAAAACATCATTTGGCAGCAAAAAAAGTTGAAGCTCTGCATGAACATTAATTTGGCCTTATTTGCAGCATCTTCGGATTTTGTAATTCCTGGAGAATTTGGTCATTTTGATAGGCCATCCGTTCAAAACCAAGCTCCGCAATGGGAATGATGAGAGATTTTGTGTTACGTAGCACCGAGTGCAGACGAACTTTAGTTCTATTTCGGTAATTGCAAATTCTTCGTGGTTGAAAAAAGTGAAATTTAAACACTACTCAGAGTCAACAATGAGTTATTTTCCGAATTTGCAAGAAATGGTGTCAAAAGAAAAATGACAGGGACGACTTAAGCCTTTTTCTCCCTTTTCATTGCAGGCGTCGACAAAGCAATCCAAGATTTTCTTCATTTCACGAAGCGCCTTCATTTTATCAAGAACTTCTTGGCGTTTTCTTAAAGCAATGTCACGTCCATTTCTACAAGTGACTTTTTTGCTTTTTAACTCTATGAGTTCCTTGATTTCTCGCAAAGTGAATCCAGCATCTTTAGAGGTTTTGATAAAACTTAGGCGATCAAGAATTGAATCAGGAAAATCCCGATACCCAGAGGAAGTCCGTTTGGCTTTGGGCAAAAGCCCCTTTGTTTCATAAAACCGGAGGGTTTCTCGGTCTATCCCAGCAGCTTGAATAATCTCTTTTGGCTTCATATCAACCTCTATAAGCTCAGTGATTTCAGTAAGATAAAAATGCTTGAGCTTGTACTATAGTACATAGTTTATACTAATTCATGTAATAAGTGAAAGGGAGGATTCTTGTATGTCCCAAATTAAGAACCCTGAAAATAAGTCCGGATGGTTAATTGGCGGCGGTGTGCTTGCCTCAATAACTACCGCCATTTGTTGTATCGGGCCTTTAGTCCTCACAATTCTTGGGGTTTCTGGGGCAGCGGTGTTGGCCAAGTTTGAAATAATTAGAGTTCCTATGATTATCATCGTGGTTGCTCTGTTTGGCGCCGCTGGTTTTTATCTGTTTCGAAAAAAAGATGTATGTGAGCCAGGTTCAATTTGTGCCGATCCTAAAAAATACAAAAATATGGTTAGAGCATACTGGATCGGCCTTGTACTAGCAATTCTGGGAATTTTCTCACCCTATTGGGTGACGTGGTTTTTTTAAAAGAGGTTCTAATGGATAATCAAAATCGAGTGGATAAGGTAATTGAGGGCTTAAAACCATGTATCCCCAAACTGGGGAAACAATCCCAAAGGGTTGCTGTGGGTATATACAAAGGGTTGGCTGAAGGAATTTTCGTAAATCCAAAAAAATTATCTCAGAAAATGGATTTACCCCCAAATCTGATTGAAGAAATTTTAGAGAGCTTTACTGGAATATATAAAGATGAGAGCAAAAATATTGTCGGTTTTTGGGGGCTAACTGTTGCAATGGATACTCCTCACAAATTTATTGTCGATGGAAAAGAGATGAATGCATGGTGTGCTTGGGATACTCTTTTTCTTCCGGAAATAATTGGAAAAGAGGCCCGCATTGAATCTGTTTGTCCAATATCGGGTAAAAAAATCGAGCTAACAGTATCGCCTGAGGGGATAAAATCATTTTCTCCACAGAAAACAGTTTTATCGTTTCTAATCCCAGATTCTTTGGAAGAAAATGTAATAAACAAATTTTGCCATTTTATCCATTTTTTCAGCTCCGAAGAAGCCTTTGAGAAATGGCAAATTAATCAGCCAAACACCTTCTCGATCAGTTTGGAAGAGGGATTCTTAATTGGAAAAAAGAAGAATAGTTTAAAATTAGGTTTAGTATTAGACGTTGATAAAGGAGGTACCCAGTGAGGTCTCTGGTAATTTTCTTAGTTTTTTCGAGTTTTTCAATTGCAGGATGTACTGCTGGTAAATCACCATCCCCTGTAAAGTCCAGTGCAAGCTCAAAAACAGCTTGTTTTAAAGTTGAAGGAATGACTTGTGTAACTTGTAGCACAACCCTTAAGGCCTCGGTGAACAAACTTGAAGGCATTTTAAATGTTGAAGCATCTTCGGATGAAGGCAGTGCCAAGGTTAGCTATGAGCCATCTCTAGTTGATTCAAAAGCTATTAAAGGAAAAATTAACTCAGTTGGCTACAAAGCCACTGAAAGAATTTGCTCCGAGAAAAAAGGGTGAGGTTCTAAATGGATTGTTGCAGTAAAGACCAATCAAATTACGATTATGACGTTTTATTTATAGGAAGTGGTTCTGCCGCTTTTGCCGGAGCCATAAAGGCGACTGAGTTTGACAAAAAAGTTGGAATAATTGAAAAAGGAACTCTCGGAGGTACGTGTGTCAACGTAGGATGTGTTCCTTCAAAAACATTAATTCGGGCAGCAGAAACCAAGCACCGTGGAGAATATAGTGGGTTTTCAGGAATTGAAATGGGAAGCCCGGTCGTTAACTTCCAGAAATTGATGATGGAAAAAGACTCTTTAGTCGAGGAGCTGCGTGGAGCTAAGTATTACTCTGTTTTAGAATCAAACGAGAACATTTCACTGATCGAAGGTGAAGCAAAATTTATAGACAATCACACTCTTGAAGTTGCAGGAAAGAAAGTTACCAGTGACAAAATTATTGTTACGACAGGAAGCAAGCCCTTTATCCCTCGAATCAAAGGCCTTAGAGAAAGTGGATACCTTACCAGCACAACCGCTTTCGAATTGAAAGAACTCCCCAGCTCAATGGCAGTTTTAGGGGGCGGCTATGTTGCTCTTGAAGTTGCTCAACTATTTCACAGGCTCGGAACAAAGGTTACAGTTATTCAACGAAGCGAAATTCTTTTTAACCAAGATCAAGACGTTTCCCAATACATGACTGAAAGCTTTAAGGCAGAAGGAATTGAAGTTATGAATCAATCGACCGTAGAAGCTGTTTCAACTGAAGGTAAAGAAAAACTTATCAAAATCAATCGAAAAGGCGAGATGTCTGATCTTAGAGTTGATGAAGTTGTGGTTGCCACAGGCAGATCACCTAATACAAATTCTTTAAATTTAGATTTAGCAGGAGTGGAAATTAATAAAAATGGCTCTATCAAAGTAAATGAATTCAATCAAACAACCCAAGACAATATTTATGCTGCCGGAGATGTTCTGAGTAGCCCAGCCCTAGTTTATGTCGCAGCCTACGAGGGAAACCTGGCAGCAGAAAATGCTTGCAATGGAAACAAGAGGGAAACAGATTACAACACTGTTCCTTGGGTTATTTTTTCTGACCCACAAGTCTCTGGTGTAGGGCTTAGTGAAGCCGAAGCAAAGGCAGCAGGCATTGAGTACGATGTTTCAAAACTCACTTTGGATAATGTGCCCCGAGCTATAGCAGCGAGAGACACAAGAGGATTTGTGAAATTACTTCGAAAAACTGGAACGGATCAATTGATAGGGGCAAGAATTGTCGCGCCTGAAGGTTCTGAGTTGATTATGGAAATAAGTCTAATGATAAAATACAAAATTCCCGTTTCTGAAGTGGCGGCTATGATGCATCCATATCTTACACTTGGAGAAGCTGTGAAACTTGCATCTCAAACTTTTGATAAAGACGTAAAAACTTTAAGCTGCTGCGCAAGTTAGAAATTTAGTTTCTTTCCCGTCAATTTTTGGGCAAAAGGCTCTGATTTTGATAAACCTTTGTCGATTCGTTTGATAGCTGCCCTCTCTACAGTAAAAAGTAGTTCTTTAGCTGCATATCCCGACCCAAGCAATAATAGTGCGGTGATGATTAGGTTGACGATGGTATTCATTTCTTCCTCCCTGGTTTACATTTGGTTTCGTAAAACCCTTCTCGCTTTAAAATAGTTATGACCATGTGGTGATGCCACCCCTTCCCCTGTTTCTTGGTGGGGATTTTCATAGTGTCGAGTGTGCGGGCGATAGCTCTGGCTGTCATCCCCTCTTCACGCATCCCTTTTATGGTTTCAATGATGCGTAGTTCTTTCTTGTGGTCCACGGCTTCGCCATTGACCTGGCGTTTTCCAAAGGATCGAGAATGGTCTTTGTGATATTTTGAAGGCTCTCTGAGGGGGATTTCGTGCTTTAAAAGTAGGTTTCTGACCTGGGTTTTTGAGCACATAAATTCCTTGGCAATATCCCTCATAGAGAGGCGATTTTCGAGATATTTTTGCCTGAGAACATCAGCAGATATAGACTCTGAAGTAATGTAAGTGTATGATTCCATTGAGAAATGAAGATTGAGCACATTTTCCGCGCTGGCGGTGTCTAGGTCCACCAGTTTCGCCCCATGTTTCAGCTTGAAACGCTGTTCGGGAACATTTCTGCGACCTTATCAAAATCCGAACACAACTGTCCTATTCCGACCGCAATTCTCGGGGCCGACCATTAAGGTCCCATAAACTCGACCGAACTAGTTAACATGGTTGTACGTAGTTTGCTTGTTTTCATAAATCTACTTTGTTGCCTGTTTTTGCTGTCTTGTAACCTGACAGACGATACCCTGCAGGGGACTATTGGATCGTCCTCAGAAGGGTCATCCGGCGATGAAGTCACCGATACGTCCTTTACCGTCTCGGCACCCAGCTTTGTAAATTCGACAACAACCAGCGCGACGATTCATCCCGTATCCAGTACCACTGTTTCTAATTACGTCTTAGACACGAACCAATCAAACTGTGAAAGCGGTGCCTCGTGGACCAGCTACAGTAGCAGTGCCCCAGTCACAGTCTATAGCACCAACGCTTTGAACGAATATTGGGTCAAATACGAAGACGACAAAGGGAACCATTCGGAGTGCCGAAAATTCACCGTCACGCATGACGATAGCCAGCCGGAAGTCATCACCGTTGTTCCTCAAACCCCTCCAAGCAGTGGCCTTGGCGTCACTAAGGGCCCCGTTGTCGGCAGTTCAAATGCCTCGGACTCGGGGTCAGGGATTTACAAAATCGAAGTTCAAATTCGAGAAGTCCTTGGAAATAAAATTATCGAGGATTGGGTCGAAATCACCTCGGGAAACGGCGCGGACTCGGCGTCCTTAGTGCCAGGGACTGAATACTACTACAAGATGCGTGTCACCGACCAGGCCGGCAATGTCTCCAGCGAACAGGTGATGCCCTCGTGGTCAAACCAATACATTCAAAGCTCTGCGATTTCGCCGTACTTCCCTACGACAGGACGGCTGGTTGATCTTGATGGGGATGGCGACTTGGACACCATGGCGGCTTACCTAAACTCGGTGGTTTTAATAGAAAACCTCGGAAGTGGTCAGTTTAATATCATTCGAATCGCCCATCGTGGAGATATCATTAATTTTTCGGACATGGATGGGGATGGCGATATGGATGTATTGATCGCTGACCCAAATACGGACGACGACATCTTTTACCTTAGAAACGACGGACGTTTGCAGTTTACGGAAGTTTCATCTGGCGTTGATGTGACCCAAAACATGATCTACTCGCTGATCGGAATGGATTTCGACAACGACACAGATATGGACATCCTTTACACGGTCCTAGGAGAAATTCGCGTTCTTGAAAACACCGGCAGTGGCTATACAGATGCCAGCTTCGCAAGTTTTGGGTCCTCTACGGGACTGGTCGAATTTGCTGGGAACATCAACGGTGATTCCTATCCAGACCTTGTTGCGGTTCGCGATACCTCAACCAGCCAAGACTTAGTGTACTTTCCAGGGTCTGCAACAGGAATAAGCTCTGGATCCATGACAACCATTTCATCGGGCGAGACACGTGGATTTGTCCGTGTCGAAGACCTAGATGGAGACACGGACTACGATATCGTTCATGCCGACCTGACATCCGGAAAAGGCGAACTCTTTGTAAAAGTTAACGATGGATCTGGGTCTTTCAGTAGCACGAAAATCTTCACCACCTCGACGAACTATTTTGATTCGGTCGGCATCGCGGACTATGACGGTGATGGTAAAAAGGACATTTTTACAGATAGCCTTCCCGAAGAGCTTCGCATCTTCAAGCAAGGGACTGGCACCAGCTTTTCGCAGGATATGAGTGCTCCAACGGTCACCGAGTTCAACTCCTACTTCGTTTACAGAGAAAACGGCGTTACCTACAATTTGGATCGCGTTCGAATGTATACGGCGGCTAGCGAGCTCGTTACCGCTTTACCGATTGGCGACTATGTCTCCGACCCCACTCCAGACCGGTATGCTCACACTGAATACACCCATATTAGTGTCGGGGACATTAACGGTGATGGGAAGTTAGACCTTATCGGAACTGTGGCCTACAGTTACGCCGCCGATGATTTTGTCATCATCCAATACGACTATCAAAACAGCAAAGATCAAACGACTGTTTATACAGACACTTCGGGGTCTCAAATGTTGAACCGGGTCCTACTCGGTGACTTGGACGGCGATACCGATTTAGATATTGTCATTGGTGGTTACGGAAACTTCTCCGTTCGGTTTCTTCGAAACGATGGAAGCGGTGTCTTTACTGATATGGGTAGCGTCGATGAAGGAGAGCTAGAGGCCCTAACACTAGCCAACTTAGATGGCGACTCAGATCTTGACCTGATTGCTAAACGCCAGTCTGATGACTATATCATTTGGTTTCGAAATGATGGGTCCTATAGTTTTTCGACTCAAGTGATGATATCAACCGCACTACAGGACGGCATCCAGTTTGTTGACCTAGACGGTGATCTTGACCTGGACTTGGTCGCAAAATCATCTGGGACCGTCTTGCAGTTTCGAATGTTTAACGGAACCAGCTTCGACGCGCCGACCTCCTATACACACTCTGCAAGTATCACCCAGTTTTGGGTGGCCGACTTGGATGGCGACACCGACAAAGATGTTTACATCTATTACTGGCGTCTATTCGGAGGTCCAAGCGAGGTTCACCGCGTGATCAACAACGGAAGCTATTCAAGCTTTACCTCAACCCAGATCACCTATGTCACTGACCTCCCTAAGGGCCAACCCTTCGATATTGATGGCGACGGAGATATGGATCTCATCGAAGGCACGACTTCGACGATGAGCCTTCACCGGAATAACGGCAGCTGGGGATTCACCAAAGAGACTCTTAGCAGTAACTGTAACACCGACCAGGTTCTTTTTAACGACTATGACGCCGATGGAAAAATCGAAGCGGCCTGCCTGACGGATGGTGCCGCTCGTGTTAACTTTATCGATTTCAGCTTCTGATTTATTGAAATGAAAACATCAAGATCTGGACTCAGTTCTATGACAGTTCCTAGCTCTGCTTTTTAAGCCTCGTATCCTACAACCCAACTAACAAAGAGGCTTCGTAGCCGGAGCTGTTGCTGCCACTGAGGCTTGCCAGCTGAGTCGAATATCCATCGCTAAAGATACCATCTGACGCAAAATCAATTCGAGACAGATTTGATGAACTCGATCCGTATCTCGAATCAGAATACACCGTCTGGCACACCGAGCGATCAAAAGTCAGCTGAGACGTCTTTAGGACATAAGCATCATCCACGGCCGAAGATAAACTTTGAAAAACTTCAAAGTGCATATGCGGCACACGCCCGTCGTAACATCCAGGAAAAATGGTATCGAAGACCACCTGCCCATTGGCGTCTGACTGCTGAACACCACGTAAGTAGGTCTCACTTGAAACCCCTGAAGAGTACATCGAGTAACCTCCGGTGCTGTCACAGTGCCATAAATACAGGGCGTAGCCCGACAATGGGCTACAGCTTCCGGCTGACGATAAGGTCAATGTGATTCGCAATGGAATGCCGTCGGCAACTGACGTCCCGTAGTAACCACCCGTATTTAAACTGGACGTGATATCCTGACGGACGATCCCTGAAAAACGCAAACAGTTTTTGGCGCTATCATCGTGGGCTGGGTATGGCCCCTCGGTTTCACTGGGGATCGCGGAGGCGCAACTTCCGCCCCCGCCTGTGCTTGTATCAACTCCTGCGCTGGCACCAGTATTCGTCGTCAGCTCGGACCCGCAGGAAAACAGCGAGCCTCCCACAGCCAAAGCCGAACCTAAAGTAATCACTTTTCCACCCAGAATAAGAGCTTCTCGGCGATCTAATTTCTTCCAATTTTTCATTTCTAACTCACCTTGTGACTCGGCTAGTGGCCGATCAATTGACCGACCCTTGACTATATCCACGCTGGCCACCTCCACGACGACCACCAGGGCCTCGCTCTCCCGGAGGAGGTCCCCGGCGGGCAATTACACCGTTATCAAAGCACTCTTCTAAAGCGGCGCGGTCATCTTCGGTCGGTCGATCTGGAGGGCGCGACAGACTGACCTCAATCCCATTTTCGGCGTGATAGGCTTCACAACTAGCCAGGTCAGATTCCATACCGCCAGGCTGTTGCGCCTGTGCTGAGGACACAAATCCGCACAGGGCCAGAGCTGAAATCGATAACAATATTCCTTTGTACATAATCTTCCTTTCGCAAACTCGAGGACTCTCTCCCCGCACTATGAATCTATGAAAGGATGTTGGAAGGACTATGGAAAGTCTGATTTTTTCAGCTCAAGGATCCGCCCTCTTGAACAAGATGTTCAGATTTGAGAGACCCATCCTGCAAAATTCTCTGTGCCTTTTTCAGAAGACACCGAATTTTCACCAATGAACCAAAG
>NYZX01000067.1 GCA_002686065.1 Pseudobdellovibrionaceae bacterium
CCAGTAGACGTTTTGACTGCGCCACCAGCCGTCCAATCCAAAAACCAAAACAAAGTAGCCAATGAGTAAAGCAAGTGGCGCAAAGGTCATATCACCGTCTCTTTTTTAACGCTTGAGCCATTAAAGTCCCCAGTTGGGGGCCCTGAACGGGGTATAAAAAGGGTTCGATCAGTTCGAGCTCCATTAAGAACATGCGGCCAAAGGTGTCGCGAACCATATCGACTCGTGCATAAAGGGGAGACTGGTCGAGGACCTCTAACACGGATTTTGCTGCATTCAGGTCGATCGTACTTGGTTGTACAGGCGTTTCGCGTCCACCATAGATCGATTGAATGCGGTAATCACCCGGCTTCGCCGTTTTGACCAAAGCATGTGAAAATTGGTTGTCGATAAAAATAAAACTATATTCGCCTTCGGACTGAATGCTTGGAATAAAAGGCTGGACCATGACTTTTGAAGAGATATCAGCGAAGTCTTGCCCCGGTTGAATTCGAATCTGTCCCTGCGCACCGGCGCCGATTTGCCGTTTGATGACAAGGTCGGTTGCTTCAAGCTGCTTAAAAACCAACTGCGCCTCGGTGAAGTTCAACTGGTCTAACCACATGGTCGGAATGCAGTGAACGCCTTTATCACGAAGGTCCTCAAGATAGGTTTTTTCTAAATTCCAACGTACCATCTCAAGTGGATTTAATAGTTCTGTCTGGAGGTCAATATGTTGAAGGGCTTCCATGAATTGTTCGGGGCGGTCCATGTAATCCCAAGTGGTCCCAATGATGGCAAAACGAAACTGCGACCAGTCGACATTTGGTTTGTCCCAGGCAATCGGTTGAAGTTGAAATCCTTCGCTTTTAAGGGGGGCTGCTAAAGCCTGTAGGCTTTGATCGTACTCAAAGCCGTCCTTCCTGCGTTGACTGGAATCGGGGAGCATATTGGCAGAGGTCAGGTAGGCAACCGGTTGAGGCATAGGGGGCTCGCTTTAGCTGAAGCGGTAGCTGGCCCAATTGTTGGGCTTGGCCAGCTGTTGGAGTTCGACTTCGGATTCATAGACATCATCATCCAGACTGGCTGCTGATAGAGCCAGCGGAATGTGAGTTGCGGCTTTAAGCAGGCCGATGTCGCCTAAGGTGTTGCCCGCGGCTAAAAAAGGCGATCGTCCGTTGGTTTTTTCAAGCAGAGCTGTGGCCTTTCCTTCTTTCCAAGTGATCGGCCCATCTTGCTGTGTCGTCACGAGGCCCTCTTGGTCGACGGCGGTCTTAACACCAAGGACGTGATCTTGGTCGATTCCTAGTAGGGCAGCGGCGGGTTCGACGGCCCATTTGATGGAAGCCGTAACGACAAAGACTTCGACATCACGACTTTTTAAAAACTGAATTAGGTTTCGACTTGCAGTAATGATCGGCACGGGCTGCTGACTGTCGACACAGGCCTTGGAAAAGGCGCGCACTTCCGTGATGGGGCGCCCAGCATTGAGTTGGGCCAAGTAGATATAGGCATCGGGTGGATGAGCAGACTTTTTTTCTTTGTAGGTTTGCCAAGCCGACTCATAGTTTTCAAAGTGTTTATGGGTGATTTGGTACTGAAAAAAGTTCTCACCGATATCGGTATCCCAAAGCGTCCCGTCAGCATCAAAGGCTGCCACAGGCTCGGCACCCTGCTTGAGGGCTTGTTCGATCTGTGATTCAAGTCGATTTTGAAAGTCTTCTGAGAAATCGAGGTTCTTCATGGGATCTCCGGTGCTGGGCTTTGGTTTCTTGCAAGTTTATGTCATCGAGGGCAGGACGTCCATGGACAGTCCGCAGCTTAGACCATAAAGTAAGGCCATGGAACTTCAGATAAAAGTCTTACAAGCCGCGGATTTGGATACAATTATGACGCTTGAGAAGTCATGGTTACAGAATGTTGAGTCCGATCCCATGCGCCAGGAGATGATCAGTTGGAAAGCGCTTTGGCGAAAAGAAGCCTTAGAGCACTATCTTCCATTGGGGTGGAGCTTTGGCCTGTGGTCACAGGATCTCAGCCAGTTGAAGGCTTATTTGTTGGCACAGCCTTTGTTGTTTTTTAGAGGCATGACTCAAACCTTGTGGATTGAACATATTGGCGCGCAAGAGGACGGCTGTAAGACTCAGTTGATCGACGTTGCTTACCGGATGTCGCGTTCGAAGCACTTTCAAGCGGCTTTGTATTACCAGCCAGAGGCCTATCTTAAGCAATTAGATGCTTTTGGTGCGACCCCCCTGGATGAGCGCATCTATTTATTAAAAACTTCAAAGTTGAATTGATCGGAGCCCAAGTGAGAGCTTTTTCACAAACCACGCGTCGTGCAAATATTAGTAAACTTCAAGCGCATGAGTTCGACTTGGTCGTCATCGGAGGCGGTATTACTGGGGCCGGTGTGGCAAGAGATGCAGCAAGCCGTGGCATGAAGGTGGCTTTGGTGGAGGCGCGAGACTTCGCTGAGGGGACAAGCTCACGTTCAAGTAAGTTGATTCATGGCGGAATTCGCTATCTAGAAAACTTGGAGTTCGGATTGGTTTTTGAAGCTTTATCCGAGCGCAGACGGCTTTTTGAAATGGCGCCACATTTGGTGCACCCTTTGCGCTTTGTGATCCCTCTGTATGCGGGCGGTCGCGTCGGCATGTTCAAGATGGGCTTGGGAATGTGGCTTTATGATGCCTTGTCGATGTTTGAGGCTCCGGAGCTTCACGAGCGCTTGAACCCACGGGCCACGGTCGATCGGCTGCCGGTGTTGAACCCGGATGGGCTCTTGGGTTCCTATGCTTATTCAGATGCCTATATGGATGATGACCGCCTGACGATCGAAACTTTGCGATCGGCAAACCAAATGGGTGCCTGGGCCGTTAACTATGTCAAAGCTGCCGGAGTACAAATGGCAGGGGGGCGGGTTCAGTCGGTTGACTGTGTTGACCAACTGACCGGTGCGAGCTTTCAAATTAAGACAAGGCATATTGTTTCCAGCGTGGGTCCCTGGACGGATCAACTGGGTGAAAGCATCTATTCGCATTGGTCGAAGATTATGCGGCCTTCAAAAGGGGTGCATCTGACCTTTTCGCGGGATCGGATTCCTTTGAAGCAAGCTGTGGTCATGGGGGCTGAAGAGCGAATTGTTTTTGGTATTCCTCGTCATGAAATGGTGATCATCGGAACGACCGACACTGATTTTAAGCAGTCGCCCGAGCAGGTAAAGACGACCCGCGAGGATGTCGACTACCTTTTAGGTGTCGTTGAAACCTATTTTCCGGGGGCGGAGATCACCGAGTCAGATATATTAGCCTCCTATGCCGGGGTGCGGCCTTTGGTTCACGACGGTTCTTCCAGTGAAAGTAAAACCAGTCGCGAGCACACGATTTTCAATCGACCTGAGGGCATCACCTTTGTGGCCGGAGGAAAGTACACAACCTATCGTCACATGGCTGAACAAACTGTCGAGCAGGCACTTCAACAATTTTCGATTGAAGATCAGGTTCGCTTTGGTCGGAGTCAGACGAAGCAGGTGCTGAATCCTCAAGCAACCACTGAAGTTTTTGCTCAACAAGATTATCACGTTCAGTCTCTTGCGAAGAACTCGCGCTTGTCTAAAGAGGACCTGGACTTTTTGTTTGAGCGTCATGGTCACGAGGTCGAGGGGNTACTGAATAAATACGAAGACCTTGCNGTGCAGTACCCGGATGGCCACGCGAAATGGATTTTAGAGGCGGTTCACGCCCTAGACACCACGATGTGCTTGAGCTTGAAGGATTTTTACTTACGGCGGGTGCCTTTATTTTTGGCACACACAAATCATGGTTTAGAGTTTCAGCCGTCACTGGCTCAGGTTTTCCAAGAGCGATTGGCTTTGTCGGATGCCGAAACACAGGCTCAGTTGACCGCTTTGGGTGACCACATGCGACATGAACTTGGATGGCGCGGCAACATCGATAACCACTTGCATTGACTTAGCTTTTTCAAGCCTTCAAAATATCAAGAAGTCCAAAGGCCAGGCTGTTAGTGGTCCGATCGAACACGTAACAACTGTGTTTTCAACTCATCTATGAAAAGAGTGTTTCATGGCTTTCTTTGATAAAGTTTCCGAGTATTTTTCCAACGACATCGCCATCGATTTGGGAACGGCAAATACCCTTGTGTATGCAAAAGGGCAAGGCATCATCCTTGATGAACCTTCGGTAGTTGCTGTCCAAAAAAATTATAGCGGAATGCAAAACCGCGTATTGGCGGTCGGTAAAGAAGCCAAAGAAATGTTGGGTCGGACTCCGGGAAGTATTATCGCCATTCGCCCAATCAAAGACGGAGTTATCGCCGACTTTGAAGTGACTCAGCGGATGTTGAAATATTTTATTTCTAAATCAACCAGTAACCGTAAAAGCCTGATCCGCCCTCGAATTATTATCTGTGTGCCCTATGGGATCACTCAGGTGGAAAAACGAGCCGTCAAAGAATCGGCTCATTCGGCTGGTGCTCGCGAAGTTTATTTGATTGAAGAGCCGATGGCTGCCGCGATTGGTGCTGGCTTGCCGATTACCGAGCCGACCGGAAATATGGTCGTCGATATGGGTGGCGGAACGACGGGTGTTGCGGTGATTTCTCTAGGTGGGATCGTTTACTGTAAGTCTATTAAGGTGGCCGGTGATAAGTTTGATGAAGCCATCGTTAACTATGTTCGCCGTCAGTTTAATCTTTTAATTGGTGAGCGAACGGCTGAACAAATTAAAGTTCAAATCGGAAATGCCTACCCATTTGAAGATGAGCGGTCCATGGAAATCAAAGGTCGTGACCTTGTTGCTGGGGCGCCAAAGACCATTGATATCACTAGCTCACAGGTGAACGATGCACTGATGGATCCTTTAAGCGAAGTGGTTGATGCCGTCCGAACGGCCTTGGAAAAGACGCCGCCAGAATTGGCTTCAGATATCGTTGATAACGGAATTGTTTTAACGGGTGGTGGGGCTTTGCTTGCTAACCTGGATGTTCTTCTTCGTGAGCGCACTGGTCTGCCAGTTTCAATTGCGGAAGACCCTTTATCTTGTGTTGTTATGGGTTCCGGAAAAGTATTAGACGAATTGGATCTATTGAAGCAGTTGACCGTCGACTAAGGCGGGACTGTTTTCGGAGGCAAAGATGCTTGAAGACATTGATCGTAAACGGATCGCTTTGTTTTTTTACTTTGCCTTCTTAAATGAGTCTTTAACCAGACAATGTTCTTTAAAAGCCCTGCGTGATATTCGTCGCGCCAAGCGGCTACAAACGACACCCAGCTATTTTACAGACCGTGATCTCGTTGCAACGACATCGCGCGTGTTTGAATCCGGAAAAAAGAAGCAAGCGAAGCATCGCTCGGTTTCGTTGGTTGGTGTTGTGAATTTTCCTCAAAGCGTCGATTTAGGTGTTTGGCAGCAGCTGCAAAGAAGCACTTCGGATGACGAGCGCTTGGCTTTGATATGGTCCAAACTACTGAGTGTTTCAGATGAAGATATATCTGATGGCCTGGGCGTCACAGTAGGCACAGTGAGGCATCGAGTGGCGCGCGGTCTTCGCGCTTTGGGTGTGACTCTTTCCGAAGTGACGGCGGTGGCGAAGTGAACTATCGACGCGAGCTAGAGCCAAAACGAGAAATGAGCTCGTTCTTTTTTAAAGAGCTCATGTATGATTTTGTATCGGATCAGCTTGATGAGGATCGTAAGTCTTCGATGGAGGACTTTTTAGCTAAGAACCAGGAATTGAAAGAAGAGCTAGGTCACTTGAGTCAGGCGATGGACTACTGTCAGGAGCTGTCCCAGGCCAGTGTGGATCCCCGCTTTATCGAGCAACTGAGCCCGCGTTCGATGTCTTCAAAGCTGTTATCCGCAGCTAAAGAATGGCGGGATTGGCCGATCTCTATTAAATGGGGAATGGAGGCCTTGACGGTTTCGGCCGCGCTTCTGGTTCTGTTTTTGGTCGTCCCTTGGGCTGGTGTTTTTGATCAGATTTCAGGATGGATGGGGTCCAGTGAAGCGATCGATGTGGTTCAGGTTGAAAAGGAAGCGGTCAAGCTGCCAACCCCTGAGGAGCTTCGTCGTCAATCCTCATTTGGGCCTGGTGAATCCCAGTCTGAAGATGAGTCGATAGATGTTGCCGCTGCGGCAGAGCCTGAACCGTCAACAGTTGAGGCTGTTGTTGAGGTTGAAGAGGACGAGTCGGAGGTCGCTGATGAGGCGTCCGATGAGTCGACGGATGTGGTGGCTGCGGTTCAAGAAGAGCGTCCTGCTAAAATTAAAAAAGGGCCACAAGGCTTTGTCTTTTACGGTAGCTTGCGGGTGAAGGACCATCATGCGGTTTCTGATGCCTTGGTCGAGTTGATTCAAAAAGAAGGTGGGGAAAAGGCCGGGCAGGTTGAGCTCGGTTGGCGTAAGTCGGATGGGGAAAGATATTTTCACTTTCAAATTCCTGAGCCTGCCTACGACCGTGTGATCGAGTTCCTTCAGGCGAAAAGCGACAATACCATACGGATTCGGAAGAACGCTCACCGACGAGTCATGCCCGAGGGGACTCAAAGGATCATTCTTAGATTGAACGAGGCTCGCTAAGGTGAAGTTAAAGTCCTTTCGGGGTTTTTTAACCTTATGGTTTTTACTGTTCACCGTTCTTCCTATCACCGGGCTGACGTTTTATTCCTTGATTCGGTTCGAAGAAGCCAGTCTGACTCAGATTGAAGTCGCGGCCGAGCAGCGTCGACAAGCGATCGTTAAAGGGTTTGCGCAACGCTATAATGAAGCGCGAAATATCGCCACCTCCTTGTCTTCTGACCGTGTTTTTATTTTTGAGTTCGTTCAAAGAAATCTCTCCGAGTTGAAGTCCCTGGCTTACGAGTCGTATGGTCTTTCACCCCAGTTTGAGCTCGTGCTCCAACGGCCAAGCGGAGAGGTCTTCGGGTTCTTTTCGGAGGTCTCGTTGAGAACGCCTCAGACCCGTCTTCAGGGGCTGCCAACAACGAGTAACGCGAGTTCATTTATTTTAGGCGCCAACACACAGGATTGGCGTCTTGGCATTCGTGTCCCAATTACTAAAGGTCAGGGCGCGGCTTTGGGTTATTTGTCCATCCTTTGGCCGTTGAATAAACAGGTTTTAAGTCGGTGGATGAGTACCGCCGAGGGGCTGAGCTTTCTTGTTTATGGGAATGATATTCTTGGCTCTGTGGATGAATTTCAATTCTTCCAGGCGTCGAATCTTGTGGAAGAATCAGAGGACGGATTTTATACGCTTAAAATATTGGATCAGTCCTACTTAGCCAAGAACACGGCCTTAACATGGGGGTCTTTGCCACTGGTGTTTGGCTTGGTTGAATCGAAACGACCGGTGACTCGGGTTGTTTCGGATGTGAGCTCGGCCTTTGTTTCAATTATCGCGGCCATTTTGGTGATGTTGCTGGTTCTAGGGGTTTTGATTTCTTCTAAATTCTTGCGTCCCATCGATGATTTGGTTCGTGCCTTTTCGCAATTGTCTGAAGGGAAAATGGTTCGAGTTCGGTCTAGCCAGGTGGCAGAGACCTCGGTTCTAGTTCGTGGGTTTAACAGTATGGCGTCGCGGATTGGTGACACCCAAAAAGACCTAGAAGCAAAGGTCCGTGAGCTAGAGAAGGCGAATGAAGAAATTAAGTCGACTCAGGCTAAGCTTGTGCAGTCAGCAAAGATGGCTAGCTTAGGTCAGTTGGTCGCAGGGATAGCGCATGAGCTCAACAACCCGATCGGATTCATCTATTCGAATATTCGTTCTTTATCGGGTTATTCGAAAGACCTACAAAAGCTGATTGAGTCGGCCAAACGGGGGCCGAACGAGGTCTCAAGTCAGTTGGACCGAGTGGATTACGATTATATTCAAAGCGACCTTCCGAAATTGATCGAGGCCTGTGAAGATGGTTCTGAGCGTGTTCGGCAAATCGTCGAGGGGCTTCGACAGTTTGCTAAAATCGATCAGTCTCGGCCTGAATATGTGGATATCAATAAAGAGCTTCAGCAAACGCTCCAACTGATGGCCGGTGAATTTGATTCAGGAATTGAAGTGAAGACAGAGTTTGGCAAAGTGCCGAAGCTGTTCGTCGTACGTGGGGAAATCATTCAGGTGTTTTTGAACTTGTTGGCTAATGCCCGACAGGCCATTCATGGCAGCGGTCGCATTCAGATTCGAACCCTCGCACACAGCAATCATCGGGTTGAAATATCGGTTCAGGATTCGGGTGAGGGGATGGACGACGAGCAGATCGCAAAGATTTTTGACCCGTTTTATACGACTCGTGAAACGGGGTTTGGGCGTGGTTTAGGTCTGAGTGTGTCCTATGGAATTATTGAAAAGCATGGGGGCGAGATCAAAGTCCAGTCTCAGCCAGGCCAAGGGACGACCATGACCTTGTTGCTACCCATTTCTTAAAGGCTGAATCGGCCTGACTGGCTTAAGAATTCGCTGAATCAATCCGATACGTTTTCTAGCATGGGGCATATAAAAGATTACATTTTAGGGTGTTTACTTTTAATGGCAGGACTCTGGATTCTGTCTGGGGGGCTAGCCGAAAAGGGCGAGCAGCACGCCTCGTCTGTGGACCCAGCCGCGGTCAAGCCGGACCGTCAAGCTTTACTACGTAAGGTGACTGACAACCTGAAGGACGCGGACTCCTTAACCACCATTCGGAAGGGTTTTACTCAACGGATCAACGATCAGACAGCTCCAGGGATTAAGCCTCATGTCCCCAGTGAAGCGGATTTGGTTGAAGAGTCGGGCAATTATCAGGGCATTCAGTTGGATCAGGAGTCGAAAGGCGAAAGCATCATTTCAGACCTTGAAGGTGAGTCCGGAGAGCGTCTGACCCCTGAAGATCGTATTCGACTGCAAGTAGAACGGGACAAGTTTTTAGCCGAGTTGGATCAGCGTGAAAAAGAGTATCAAGTGAAAGCCTTCATCGAGCGAGCCCGGGAAAATGGGTTTGATGTCGTTTTGGACGAAGATCTGAACATCATTCGTGTCCGAAAAATCGCTAAACCAAAGCCCTATCAGTTTCGTTAGTTGCTGAAATCTTGACCTTTAGCCCGACAAGCGGCGTCGTTAGGTCGGGCCAATTGAAGGTCCTTCATATCTTTGGAATTTCTCTTTACCCCATGCATGGGCTTTTCTATCATGGTGACTCATATTTACTTGGGAGTACCTGATATGAAAACTCTATCTTTTCTAGCCTTTGTTATGTCTGTCTTGATTGCCTTCGCCGGCTGTGGACCACGCGCCTTCGTCGAAGGTGACTATGATGAGGACGTTGAGGCGGCAAACCTTTTGACTGATAAGTGGTCTGAGTCCGATATGCAGCGTGCGGTTCAAGACCTTGTTGCTAGCGCAACAAACCACTATTCGATTAAGTCGGCAAAGAAGCCACCAGTTGTTGTTGTCACTCGTCTTCAGAACAAAACCAGTGAGCATATCGACACGCAGAACATCACTGATATGATTCGTGTGGAACTGCAGCGTTCAGGACGTTTTCAGTTTCTAGATAAGTCGGCTCGTGAGGACATCGCGGACGAAATCGATTACCAGCAAGAAAACGCCGGGCGATCGACACGAAAGCGAGGCGGGAAGCAGGTTGGTGCTGACTTCGTGATGAACGGTCGTTTGGATTCTATCGTTCAGCAAGCTGGTAAGAAAAAGACGGTCTATTATAAGTTGACGTTAAACCTAACGGATCTACAGACGACCATCATCGTTTGGTCTGACTATAAGCAGATTCGTAAGCGCTTTTCTAAGCGTCGGGTAGGTCTCTAAGATAAGGGGATCCTCTTGGGGAAGATTTTGAATCCTAAGACATCTTTGAAAGCGAGGGTTTTTTTAGCTCTCGCTTTTTTATTATTGTCCAGCTGTGCGTCTTACAGATCAAAGGTGGCTGGTGCCATTGGAGCAATCAAGCGCGGTGATTATGGATCTGCCATAGCGACGATCGAACCCTTGGCGCAAAAGCAAAATGATGATCAGTTGGTTTACCTGTTGGATTACGCGACGGCTCTTCAGCTGGCGGGTCGTTACCAGGAAAGCAACCAGGCCTTTGAACTGGCCAATGACTTGGCAGAGGTGCAAGACTACACAAGTTTATCTCGGGAGGCTGGGTCCTTATTGTTTTCAGAGCGTCTTGTCCAATACAAGGGTGAGGCTTACGAAAACGTGTTTATCAACGCCATGGCAGCCATTAATTACTTGGCTTTGGGAAATACCGAGTCGGCTGTGGTCGAGGCCCGCCGCATGAACGAGAAGCTTCGTCTTTATCGCGACCAAGCAAAAAAAGACTATCAGCAAAACCACTTCGCGTTCTATTTGTCAGCGATGTCTTGGGAAAATGATCGCAACTGGGATAGCGCCTATATCGATTACAAGCGCACCTATGATTTGAATCCGGATATTCCCTACCTTGAAGAAGATCTTTTGCGGGCGGCCCGTCGGGCACGTCGAACCGAGGACCTTGCGAAGTACCGTCGGGAGTTCTCGTCGAAAGATGCCGAACTCTGGCGTCGAAAAGACATGGGCGAGCTCGTCCTGATCTATCAGCAGGGGTGGGGACCAACGAAACGTCCTCATCCTCAAAGTTTTCGAGTACCGAAGTTATTTCCTGTTCCATCGAGAACTCGTCAGGCTAGGCTTGTAGTTAGTAACGGGCGATCAGAGACCTCACAAGAAATTTATGCTGTTAGCGAGGTCGCGATTCGAACCTATAACGATGAGATTGGAAAGCTGATTGCTAAGCGTGTTGCTGGTGTGGTGGCAAAAGAAGTTGTTTCGGATCAGATTCGTCAAAAAAATAAAGCTCTTGGCGATATCGCCGGTTTGATTATGCATGTCTCGGATCAGGCGGACTTGCGCCACTGGTCGACCTTGCCAGAAAGCTTTCAGATCGCGAAGGTGTATTTGCCTGTGGGGGAATACGAGATCGAAGCCATTGGGCTAGACGGTGCTGGCAAGGAAACCTCGGAACGATCCGGAAAAATGAAGGTCCAAGTCTTATCTCGAAAGAAGACCTTCGTGACCTGGAGAAGTGTGAACTAAGACGGGTTCACACTTCGGAACAAAGGACGACATAGGTTTTTTGGGTAGGACGTCACTGGCAGTTGCCACTGTGGGTGGCGTGGTTTGGTTCTCCAACCACTGTTATAAGCACTGATATAGGCTTGAGGGTGGGTGATGGCCTTCTTATAGGCGCTAGCAAGGGCTTTTAGCCGGTCGCGCCTTAGATAGCTCGACATTTCAGTCAACGTTCCTGGGGCATTCAGGTGCTGAAGCTCCAGTTCTGTTGCTTCAAGCTGCCGAGTCCATTGTTGCTGGATGATTCCAGAAATCCGATCTGTCATGGCGATCCGGTATAGTAAGTGTCGAAGTGGATCTAGTCGGACCTCGTTAAATATCATCGGTGCGTTGGGTGGAATTTGCTGTGCGAAATATTCAAAGTCAGTCAGTGATGCCTGTGAAAGCATGGTCGCAAACGAGCTTAAAGGTCCCGGTGCTAACTTTAGATCTTTCTGGGCGATTTCAATCAAGGCTCGGCTATAAGGTCGGCCGGGAATGGGTTGGCTGTCATTGAATTTAATAACGATCAAGACGGCCAGTTCGAAGGCATCCATGACCATATCGTGGTCGACATTGTTTGAAAGAAGATCCAAAAATCCGACGAGGTCGGACTCGCTGACTGTGCGATGGCGATCTTTGACTTGAATATAGGTCATGACGTCTTCGAGCTTGGCCTTTTCAAAAGGAAAAGGGGTCGCAAGGCGTAATAGAGTTTGAATTTCGGGCGTGGTTTTAAATCGCCCAGAAACTAAGTCATCATTTAATGTTTGATAGACTTGCGAGATGGCTTTTAGGTCGGTGAGTTCGCTCAGCAGTTCGAGTCCTCGGACGAAGTAGCGGCCAAACAGAGCGGCACCAAAGCCTTCGAGGTCTTTGGCTCCGCGCTTTAGCCCTAACACAGGCACAACGGCGTTAAGTTGATCCCAAACGACGACGCGTTGAAGATCGCTCAGTTGCTCAAGTTCGGTCAGTCGATAGCCAAGCTCGACGATGCGGTCCAAGGTATCGAGCTTGATCTGGGTAAGAACTTTTAGCTGTGTCAGTCGATAGAAGTCGCTAAGTAGAACCTCTGTTTCGAATTGTCCTCCGTCGATCACGGTGGTCAGTCGGTTGACCTTGTCCTGAGAGGCTAACTCTGTGCCGACATCATAGCCTAACATATGGGCCAATTCGAATATCTTGGCAGGCTTAGTTGCCTGGGCCATTGACGGCACGAGGAGGCATCCCAAGGCCAGCCAGATCAATGAAATCCAACGTTTTAAACTTTGCATACTCGGCAGTAATGCAAAAAGCTCGCCTACAACATATTGAATTCACGATGAAAAATATTGATCAGTCTGTCGATTTGAAGACAAAGGGGCAGGTGTTGAAGTTTTCCTCGGCGGCCTTCAGACTCCACAAGCCTTTGGGGGGCTGTCGGGGGAGTCGTTGGTCATAGTAAACCTTTAAGTTGCCGAGTTCAGCGATGGTCGAGTACTGCCCGATATCTCGCACCAGCTGGGCTGACCGGGTTGATACAAAACTGGTGACTTGGCCGAAGAGCCGATAGTTTTCCAGGCTAATAGAGCGATCACCGCCCTCCTGTCGAACTTGAGCTTGAAGGTCTTCAAGTTCCTTTGTTAACTCCTGCACCCTCTTTCTAAAGCTTTGTCGAAGTTGGTAGGTGAACTGATCGTCGCGATTGAGTCGCTCGATCAGATGTTTTCGTAGCCGGTTGGTGGTGATTTCGGGAAGGGATAAGAATCGTTCAGAGTTCACTTGCTCGGCCAGCCAGGTGAGATCTTCAGGTTGGTGAAGCCCCAATAAATAGGCGTAAACGAGTTGGTAGTATGGGTCGGGGAAACCTCGATAAAGGGTTTCAAGCAGTTCGGCCTTCGTCGAAGAATTAGTCAAACCCGTAGAAGCTTCAATGACCAGGTCGACGGCGTCCCGGGTATGCAGGGGGTGTTCAGGTTGGATGATTTGCTGAAGGATTCGAAGGAGCCACTTTGAATTTAAGCTACCGTGCCTACGGTGGACTTCTAAATAGTCTTCAAGTTGGTCCAGGCTGGCGTGCTCGATGGCAAAGGGTTTTGCAGTTCGAAGGATCAGCCCAAGTTTTTTGGAGCGAGAAAAGTGTCCGCCAATAAGTGCTCCGTTCAGGCTTTTGTAGATGGAATATTGCAAGGCGGGGTCTGTGGCTTCCGTGGATAGGAAGCCGAACCAGAGGGTTGATCGGCCAAGAACTGAAGGGCCCTTGCTATGCATTTCTTCACTAGAGCTCAGGTCGGACATAATTTGAAAGGTGGTTGCTGCGTTTAAAAGGGCTAGCTTATCAAAGGTGTCTAACGAGTGGTTGAAGGCAAGGGTTTGGTAACCAAGCTCAGCAGCGGCTCGAAGGGTGGGGCTAGCTGCATGCTCCACGTTCTCTTCGATAGATAGGGCTGCATAGGCTTGGGATGCCTGAGAAG
>NYZX01000068.1 GCA_002686065.1 Pseudobdellovibrionaceae bacterium
CACAGAAATATCGCAGCGCGATACTTAGAAATCTAAAGAAAGCTCGACCATATAACGACGAGATTCAATGGGATCATCATCACTTCCCGCTTCTTCACCCCAAGTCGCTACATCGATCTGGAAAAGCGAGAACTTCGCACCAATACCAGCAGTGTAATAGCCCTGGTTCAACCCAACAGACCAATACCCCATCCACCAGTCGAACATTTGCCAATAAAGCTCAGCACCAACGTGTGTGCCTTTCACAAAGCTCCAATTTTCATGAAGGATGTCCCGCACCTCAAATGCGAACTTTGGCTCGAAAACCCAAAGCTTCGGAAGGTCAAACTTCGCACCTGTATCAATACGACGCTGAAGCTTTGGCGGCTCTTTTTCTTCATCGTTGACGACGCCAAGGTTTATAGGAAACCCGTAGTCGGCAATATTTCGAACCACAAAACTGAACGTCGGCTTCGCGTACTCTAGAAACTTAAAAAAGCCTTTATTAGGGATGGCTGGCTCAAACAAGAATCCAACATGAGCATCAACCGTCAGACCTTCTGCAGCGATCGACTCATCGAACACTTCAGCGTCATCAGCAAGCGTCGTCGCATTTAGTGCTTGGCTTGCAAAGACTCGATGCAAAGCAAATACAGTCGAACCCCAGTAAAACTTATTATCGCGGCTTCCAAGCTTCCCTTCCCCCGCGTAGGCAAATGCGACCTGAGCATCCGCGTACACATTGACGTTTACTGTTGGCCCCACCCCTCGGTGAAAAGCAATATCAGCACTGACTTCCCCCGGAAGGACCGCAATCCCCCAGTTCGGACGAACTAAAAAACCGGACGGTAGTGAAGCACGAAGGTGAAGCTGTTCACCAAAGTTCTTTTGAATCAGCTCGTTGATCGCGTCGACTTCTTCGTCTTCATCGCCAATAGAAGTGGCATCATCCACGTCTGTAAGAAAGTCCTGAAGCCCATCGGACATCCCCGCACGCAACGGAAGGTGAAGGTCACCGTCTTTACGCTTAGCCAAAGCAGCCGGGTTGTAGAAGATCGCGCTATAGTCGTCCACAACAGGACCAAAAGCGTTCCCCATAGCCAATGCGCGAGTACTTACATAGGACTGCTGAATCGTAAAATCCAGCGCCGAGCCCAAGTCATCCGCTTGCACAAGACTAACGTTAAAAACAAATAATAGCCCTAATAGGCCTAGCCCTCTCATAACAACCCCACTTCCCTTCGCTTCCGTAAAAGTCTACAATGGGACTTAGCACTGGGGTACGACTTGGCTTTTAAAAACTTACTATCTTTCGTTTTTTTGACCTTCGTCTTAACGAGTCCCGTTAGTCATGCATTGAATAAAAACCCCAATGACCGTGACGTCCAAAACCCAGGTGTCGACTCGGGCGCCGCTGGGGATGTGGAAAAGTTAAATGACCTGAATCTATCGGCACTACCAAAACCAGTTAAAACCACCAAAGACGCCTACCGCTACACTCAGGCGATCAGCACACGACTCGCCTACCTCTTGGACACCGGAGATGACAACGACACGGATGCCGTCATGGGCATCAAGTACCTTCCAGACAGTCATGACCTGACTCGATGGGAGTTTGGTGTCGATGTGCGGTTCGATTACCTCGGGCTGATTCATGCTTCGCGAAGACGAACCCTCAATCCAACCAACTACTTACGCCCCTTCTTTTCCTATGGGGCCTCTATGCAACTTGGGGAAAACGGCGCATTCACTGACTTCCTAGAGCTAGAAACCTATCTGGTTCATGGTGTTGTTGGGTTAGAGGACCTTGTCAGCGAACGCGGTAGTATTCGCGTTGAAGGCGAGGCCCTGATCGGAACCAAAAATAAAATCTTTCTGATCTCGGCTGGGTATTCCTGGGGCTTTTAGCGCCCATTACAGCTGAGACTCGATTTCCTGAACAAGCTCTTGTACTTGAGCTTGCAAATCTTCTTTTGTTCCAGAGTTTTCTATGACTCTTGTCGCCAATGGTCGCTTCTGATCAATTGGCATCTGACTTGATATCAATCGATCCGCATCGTCCTGACTAATACCGTCCCGGGCCATCAGCCGCTGGCGCTGTAGCTCTGGGGCCACATAAACGAGGAATGTCTGGTCGAACTGCCCTTGAAGGCTTTTTTCGAAAAGCAAGGGCACATCGTAAACAGCGACTTTATAGCCGCTGGCTTCTAGCTCACCCCGCTTTTGAGCTGTCCGACGCTGAATCCGAGGGTGCAAAAGCCCTTCAAGAAGCTGTCGCTTTTGCTGGTCTTTAAAGACCAGCTTGCGCATTTGAGCACGGTCTAAGGTCCCGTCTGGGGTAAGAATCTCTGGACCAAAGGCTTTTACGACCTCACCTAGACCTTCAGATCCCTTCTGAACGACCTCACGTGCAACAAGGTCAGCGTCGACGACGGGCCACCCCAATTCTTCGATATAATTTGAGACAGTCGACTTTCCCGTCGCAATTCCACCTGTCAAACCAATCCACAACATCCGTCGACCTTCATCTAGTTGCCCCCGTACAAGTTAAGTGACTCGGCCCGAAGACCGATATTTCACAGAGGAGACGTAAAGCAGTGTCGCAACAACACGAATATTTTGGCAAATATATTCTACTCGAGAAACTCGCCACCGGTGGTATGGCAGAGATCTTTCTTGCGCGCGCGCCCGGNGCCGGTGGNATCGGGAAATTCGTTGCTATTAAACGCATCCTTCCCCAATATTCAGACAATCAAGAATTCGTCGAAATGTTTAAACGTGAAGCTAAGATTGCGGTCAACCTCAGTCATAGCAACATCGTTTCNATCTATGAATTTGGGGTACAAAACAGCCAGTTCTTTCTTGTCATGGATTANGTCGAAGGACGAAACCTACGACANATTCTAAATAAGCTAAAATCNGCAAACCAACATTTAGGTGTCGATCAGGTCGTTTTCATGATCAAAGAGGTCGNTGCTGGCCTAGATCACGCTCACCGTTGCCTTGATGGATCAACAGGCAAACCTTTGAACATCACTCACCGTGACATCAGTCCTCAAAACGTGATGATCAGCTTTGAGGGCGAAGTCCGCATTGTCGACTTCGGAATCGCCAAAGACGAAACCCAAATGGAAGCCACACGCGCTGGAACCATTAAAGGAAAATTCGGCTATATGTCCCCCGAACAGGCTGAAGGACAAATGGTAGACCTGCGAACAGATATTTTTTCGCTCGGAATCGTACTTTGGGAAATGCTAGCAAGTGACCGCCTATTCATCGCCAATAACGAAGTCAACACCCTTCGAAAAATTCGCGATTGCCAAGTTCCCCCGTTGAAGAAGTTCAATCCGAACATTCACCCGGAACTCGAGCGAATTGTGATGAAGACCCTTTCAAAGGACCGCAACCTTCGTTACCAAACGGCTGCGGCTCTTCATCGAGATTTAAGTCGCTACCTGAATAGACAGTTCCCTGATTTCTCATCGCATGACTTTTCTGTCTTTATCAAAACGCTTTTTGCTGACGATATTCTGAAGACAAGAAAGCGCTTAGTTGATTANTCTAAGATCCCNATGAAAGAGCAACGCGACACATCTCATGATGTGGCCGTCTCTGAATACACGATCACCGAATCGACAAAGACATTTCCGACGTTCAATCCTCAAAAAGCGGATGAAGTCAGTGTCTCGTCCGGACCGAATGGCCTTCTAAAGGAAGACCTGACCGCGGACCCGAATAAGACCATCGTCGGCGGTGACACAAACAGCAGCGCCTCTGTGGATCTTTCCAATAATACCATGAGCGACATTCGTGCCGAGCGAAAGCGCGAAAGAGCTCGAGTCCTTGACAGTAGTGTGATTGAAAAGCTGGAAAGCGAACAACTTAAGGTCGAAGAACGTTTTAAAGGTGAGCCTGTTCGTCAGGTCGACAAACGCCCATTACATCGCCGACTACCGATGGCTCAGAACCAAGGTTCTCGTGCCGGAGCAAATATTGCACAACTCGCTGTCGGCCTATTTCTGATTATGGGAACCTTCATCCTTTCAAACAAGCTGTTCACCAAACAGATGGAGCCAATAAGCCAGCTGGTCTGCCCTAATATTGACGCCTTCTATACCTGTGACCGATACGTTGACAACTCAAGCCACGCTGTCAAACAAGCTGATAAAGGCGTCCCTAAGACAGCGCCATCTAAAATCGATAACACAGCACCTGATGTCAATAAGTCCACTTTGAAAATTACGACAACACCACCTGGTGCAAGTATTTTTGTGAACAATCAACTGCTCAGCGAGACGTCTCCGACTGAAATACCCATTCAACCAGACGAGGTCTTCGATATTCGTGTCGAACTGGAAGGCTACGAGACCTACGAAATGCAACAAATCACNGCCGACACGNTTGGGTTCCATCTTCAAACTCAACTTGANGAGATTTCNTTTGCNCCAATCATCGTACAAAGCCAACCATCCGGTGCTCAGATCTTCGTTAACGGACGTCCAACAGGACAAACCACTCCTTCAGCGATTCAACCACCTACCGAAACTTTCGATCTCACGCTAAAGCGTGATGGTTTCATTGACTATAAGATTGAATCTGTTCGCCGAGACGAAGTCGGACCAAAACTTCGAGCCACGTTGCAAGAAGCCTCTGTCGCGTTTATTGATATTGATGTGATTCCTCCCCGCGGGTCTCGTGTGTACGTAAACGGAAAGCTGCTTGAAGGCGAGCGCTTACCTATCCGAGGGTACTCGATTCCATCTGACCGCCCCGTTGTCATTCGGGCTGAAAACCCTTATAAGCGACTTGTGGGCGAAAAAACAATCACCCTTCGCAAGGGAATCCGCAAGTGGGTGACTGTCAATTTGAACCGCAAAGGAACACGACTTCCCACTTCGGAAAAAGAGTCTAAAGACAACGAGTAAGGTGCTACCTCATGTCCGACACCATTTGCCACCACCTGTTGCGACGTCGTCGCACGTCAGGAAACCAACGCGCTTATCAAACTAAAATCAAAGGAAGCTGGCATAGCTTCACATGGAACCAATTTTACGATCAGGTTTCACAGACCTACCGAGGCCTCTTAGCTTCAGGAATCCAACCAGGCGACAAGGTTGTTATTTTTTCACAGACACGCCCCGAATGGACCATCGCCGACTACGCCATTTTATCTTTAGGTGCGATCTCCGTCCCCGTCTATCAAAGCTCCCACCCGGAAGAAATTGCTTTCATATTAAAACACTCGGATGCGAAATTCGTATTCTGCGAAAATAAAAAGCTCCTTCGTCGCCTTGAACTGGCCGAACAACACGAACCGACAATTAAAAGTATTCCACGAGTTCTTTTTGAAAGCTTCTCGAAGTCCGACCAAGACCTTCAGGGTTTGATGTTGCAAGGCTCAAAGCGCGAGGACAGCCTTGATGAAGCCATCCAAAGACGAAGCTTGGATGAGCTAGCCACCATCGTATATACCTCGGGCACAACAGGCCAACCTAAGGGCGCACTACTTAGCCATGAACAGATCATGAGCGAAGTGGGTGAGGTCTTTGACTATGTCGGTACTTGCGACACGGATATCACCCTCACCTTTCTTCCTTTTGCCCATATCCTTGGGCGCATCGAACAGTGGGGATTTGTGTATCACGGCTTTTGCCTAAGCTATGCCGAGTCCATCGAAAAAATCGTTCACAATTTAAAAGAAGTGCGTCCCACCGTGATGGTCGCTGTGCCACGCATTTTCGAAAAAATCTACAATGGAATTCAAGCAAAAATCGAAAACAAACCCAGCCGGCGAGCCCTGTTCAAATGGGCCGAAAGCATTGGCCTTAGTTACTCCACCGAAAAAGCAAAAAAAGGATCGCCCTCTGTCAGAGTTCGGCTGCAATATGCGCTGGCTGATAAGCTTATCTTTTCGAACGTTCGTGCAGCCCTTGGCGGCCGTCTTCGGTTTGTAGTATCTGGCGGCGCCCCGTTAAGCCGGGACCTGGGCCAGTTTTTTCACGCCTGCGGCCTTCTTGTACTAGAAGGCTATGGACTGACCGAAACCACAGCTGCTATTTGCGTCAACAAACCGGGCGACTTTGAATTTGGAACTGTTGGGCGTCCGTTTGGTGACGTCGAGATCAAAATTGCTGCTGACGGTGAAATTCTTGTTTGCAGCAGAAAGGTTTTCCGTGGGTACTTTAAGTCCCCCGAAGTCACAGCAGACGTGATGGAAAACGACTTCTTTAAAACCGGTGACATCGGAGAATTCACCCCCGAGGGGCGCCTCAAAATCACCGATAGAAAAAAGGATCTGATCAAAACGGCCGGAGGAAAGTATGTGGCCCCTCAAAAACTGGAAAACCATCTACGGCTAAACCCCTATGTGTCACAAGCCCTGATCCATGGGGATCAGAAAAAGTTTATTGTCGCCCTGATCACCTTAGACCGTGAAACTTGCCAGAATCACTTGCGTGAAATCGGTCGCTCCGTGGGCAACCTCGAGGAGCTCGCAAAGACAGATGAAATCCGACGACTTGTGCAAAAAAGTGTCCGAGAAATCAACAAATCGCTTTCTAGCTTCGAAACCATTAAAAAGTTTAAAATTCTTCCTGTCGAATTCACTGTGGACAGCGGCGAGCTAACGCCTAGCCTGAAGTTAAAACGCAAGTATTGCGATCAAAAGTACAAAGACGATATCGAAGAGCTCTACGGTGAAGACAAAGGCGGATTCGACCTTTAATGAGAAACTAAAGTTCACCAAAATAAAAACGGAAGGTCACACCAGCGAAAATGCCACCCAAACTTAAACTTCGTTCGCTGCCGTCCGTATTCAACAACTTTGTCCCCTCAGTCACTGAGCCCTGAAAAGACGTAAAATCCGAGTCCGCTTCAAAACCGGTCACCGACAACATTCGGTAGCCGAGGTCGATCGACATCGTCGTTGTATCGACGAACAAGTACTCGTAACCAACACCAAGCTCGTAGGACAACCCGGACTGCGACCCTTTTTCAGTAAAGGTTGAAAGCCCATAGTCAGAGGTCCCCTGAGTCGTCATCGTATAGGTGTTTTCCAAGGTGACCGTGGCCAGCCCGACTCCACCAAACCAGTACAGTCGTGATTGAGCCATGGGTGTGATGGTCACTTCTAAAATCGCCCGAGGATTGAACACAAAGACGCTACTGTCTAAGGCGAACACCTCTTGGCCAGAGCTATTTTTCCCAGTGATGTCATCTTGGTTCCATGGCGAATAGACTTCCGCTGAGATCCTTAAGGTCATGGCTTGCTGGAACCTCATTAAAAAACCAAGCTCTGCTGTCAAAAGAATATCGTTTTCACCAGAAACAGTGGCGCCACCGCTCGAGTTCGCAAACGCATCTTGCCCCAACGAACTTAAGCTACCACTACCACCAAAGTAGGCCCCCAGGTATTCACTGGCAAAACTAAATACCCTGGCCTCAGCCGAGGCGCTTATGGCGACAAAGGCCGCCGTAAAAAGGACTTTTCGAAACAGCATGAACACAGTGACGACTTTTAACGAAGCGCTTTAAAATCAAGGACTAAGCGAGAGCTCTTTTCCCCTTTAGGTGGAAGCTCTGTCGCACGAAGCGCGACCGGACGCTTAAACTGAATTTGCAGGTTCATAGAAACATCCTCGGGGTCATAGGTCATATCCACCGATTTAACCAAAGGCGAGCCTAAAACTTTCTGAGCAATATACTGCGGAGTGATCTCGGTCGTTTGCATCTGCGGAAAGGTCAAAGTCACCCGACCACGAGCCCCCTGAACCTCAGCGTGAAAATAGCTAATTCGCTCTTTTAGCGGACGCTTCTGTTTGTCACCGAAGTCAAAAACCCAACGTTCCAGTTTGCCCGTCTTAGCTGCCGTTCGTCTCCAAGCCAGTAAGCTGGTTAAACCTTGTGTTTCACCACCAATCACAAAACCTTTGCGCAGAAATTTTGTGGTTTTTTTAGGCACAACAACCTGGCGTGGAACAGCCGCAAAACTAGCTCCAGCTACCAACAAAGTTAATAAAGTCGCAAACAAAACGGACAATTTGGAATTCATACCTACCCCCGGCAACCCTGGTCTCCAAACAGTCTAGGGTCGCAAAACACAAGACTCAAGTCCGAGCCTCGGTTGACCGCTATCTTCCTTTGTTTATGCGCCGCGCAAGGGCCTGCCACAAGCGCTTTTCGCGAAGAACTCTTCATGACCATTTCGACTCAGACAATGTGAAGTGCCTCCGGAATTTCATACTCCGACAAGGCGAAGTATGTTACCTAAATGCCTATGGAAAACACAGAACAAAACCCACTATTACAGCCGTCAAACTTACCTAACCAAGCTGCCGATTTCCCGCGAATCAAAGCCGAGCACTATGTTCCCGCCATCAAAAAAGGCATCGAACTCGCTCGAACCCGCGTTGAGAAAATCAAGTCCATGGAGGCCAGCTTCAAAGCCACCATCGTCGGCTTAGAACAGTCCAGCCAAGAACTCGACCGCAGCAGCTCAATTTATTTTAATCTATTCAGTGCCGAAGCATCTGAACAGCACCAGGCCCTTGCCGGCGAGATGAGTGCGCTACTTTCAAACTATCAAAGCGATGTCACGCTGGACGATGACCTCTTTGCCAAGGTCAAAGAAGTCTATGACAAACGGTCCAGCCTGAACCTCGACATGGAAGACGCCAAACTTCTAGAAGAAACCTACACCAGCTTTACAAGAAACGGCGCCCTTCTTTCCCCGACAGACAAAGAAACCTTACGTCGCATCGACCAAGAGCTTTCAGGGCTAAGTCCAAAATTCTCAGAAAACCTTCTTAAAGCGAAAAACAGCTACCAATTATTTATCGACAGCGAGTCCGACCTGACTGGACTTCCTGAATCGGCCATCGAAGCAGCCAAAGCTGCTGCCGAACAAAAAGGCCAACCCGATAAATGGTTTTTCAATCTTGATTACCCAAGTCTTTTACCTTTTTTAACCTACAATCAAAATCGCGAGCTACGCGAACAACTGTGGCGAGCCAACGCGTCGGTCGCCACCTCGGGCGAACACGACAATCGCGGACTGATCAAGTCAATTGTTGAACTGCGCGATCGACGAGCCAAGCTACTGGGTGCAAAAAACCACGCCGCTTTTGTCTTACAAAAGCGTATGGCAGAAACCCCCGAGCGCGTGGATCAGTTCTTAAAAGAATTGATCCCACCTTCGTTGTCGGCCGCAAAAAAAGAAATTCAAACCCTTCGTGAATTCGCAAAAGACCTGGATGGCCTTGATCAAATCATGCCTTGGGACTTGGGCTACTACCGCGAAAAGTTGAAGCAAAAAACATTTCAATTTGAAGAAGAGCAACTGCGCCCATACTTTAAGCTTGAAAATGTCATCGACGGCGTCTTCTTGCATGCCGAAAAGTTGTACGGCCTGACTTTCAAGCCAGCAAGCGGCTACCCAACTTATCATCCAGATGTGAAAGTTTTTGAAGTCTTTAAAAAGGATTCAAACGATTTTGTCGGCGTCTTTTACGCTGACTTTTTTCCACGCGAAACCAAGCGTGGTGGCGCATGGATGACAAACTATCGAGAACAAGGGCTTGAAGGGGATGACATAAAACGTCCACTGGTTTCCATCGTCTGCAACTTTACGAAGCCGACACCGAGTAANCCTTCTTTGTTAACTTTTCAGGAAGTGCAAACATTGTTTCATGAATTTGGACATAGCCTTCACAGCCTTCTATCGCAGTGTCGTTACCAAAGCCTGTCAGGAACAAACGTGTATTGGGATTTCGTCGAACTTCCCTCTCAAATATTTGAAAACTGGACACTTGAAAAACAAAGCCTCGATTTATTTGCAAAGCATTACGAAACCGGTGCCCCCATCCCAAGTGATTTGTGTGACAAGCTGGTGAAGTCCTCTCAGTTCATGGCTGGCTATGACAGCTGCCGACAACTTCGTTTCGCAACGCTGGATATGACCTATCACATTCTTCAAGACTTTTCGAAACTGGATGACATTGAAGCCTTTGAAGTCGAATCCACCAAAGAGCTCAACCTTCTACCTCACGTTGACGGCACGCTATTTTCAACCTCGTTTAGCCACATTTTTGCGGGCGGATATTCAGCGGGTTACTACAGCTACAAATGGGCCGAAGTTTTAGATGCCGATGCCTTTGAAGCCTTCAAAGAAAACGGTTTATTTGATCCAAAGACAGCCAGNAGCTTTCACGACAACATCCTAAGCCAGGGCGGNCGCGAGCACCCTATGGAACTTTACAAACGCTTCCGTGGCCGAGAGCCTGACCCACAAGCTTTACTACGACGAGCAGGGCTGGTTTAAACGATGAGCTTAGCTGAAACGCCGGAATTTCCCAAAGACATCAAGAACGTTCTGATCGTCTATCGACCAGACACCAAGAACGCTATTAAGATAGCCAACGAATTGGCAAGCTGGTTGATCGAAAAAGGCTTAAAGCCTTTTTCGCACCCAAAGCAGAAGCTAAAGGTGGGATCAACAGCGGTTCCGCCTGTGAAGCAATTGTCACGCATTCAACTAGTGATTGTCCTTGGGGGTGATGGAACTTACCTTGAGGCCGTTCGACTGTTAGAAGGCCGGCGCATTCCTATTCTTGGGATTAACCAGGGGTCTCTTGGCTTTTTAACTAACACTCGAGCCGAAGACCTTTACCCGACTCTTGAAAAAACCTTGAATGCCGAACTGGAGATGCGTCCCCGCCGGATGCTTACAGCAAAAGTCTTCAAAGGTGGACGCCTCGTTAAAGAAGCCACCGCCTTAAACGACCTTGTGCTTGAACGAGGGGCCCGCAGTCACCTGATTAATGTTCAGATATTTAACAACAAGATGTTCACCCTCGATGTCAAAGCCGATGGACTGATTGTCTCCAGCCCCACAGGCTCGACGGCCTATAACCTGGCTGCTGGAGGCCCGATTCTTCACCCAGAGGTGGAAGCCTTTGTCATGACCCCTGTGTGCCCGCACTCGCTAACAAGTCGACCGATTCTTCTTCCTGATCACAGAACGATCACCTTGAANCTTCACACAGGTCATCAAAAGGCATCCTTAACTGTCGATGGGCAAACCATCATGGAAATTGCCGATAGCCACGAAATCAAAATCCAGCGCTCGAAGTACGCCCACTATGTTCTTCGAGACCCAAGTCATAATTATTTTAATTTGGTCGCAGAAAAATTAAAGTTCGGTCTGCGCTCTTAAAAACAGAACTTACATAGGAAACGACATATATGCTTCTCGAGTTAAATGTCAGCGACTTCGCCATTATTGACAACATTCGCATCGAGTTCCGATCGGGGCTTAATATCCTTAGCGGTGAAACCGGCGCCGGAAAATCGATCTTATTGAAAAGCCTGTCTTTACTGATGGGCGGAAAATCGTCTTCCGAGGATGTCCGCTCTGGAGCCCAAGCGGCAACAGTGGAAGGCTTCTTCGACCTCAGCGAACGCCCCGACGTTTTAGCCATATTGAAGCAGCTTGATATAAGTGACAACGATGAAACCCTAATTGTTCGACGAGTGATATCTAAGCAAGGCAAAAGCCGTGTTTACCTCAACGGGACCCTTTCCACTTTGCACGATCTAAAAACCTTGGTGTCACCACTGGTCGAGGTCGCCGGTCGAAACACCCCCTTGATCGAAATGACCGGGCAGCACGATAGCAAACATTTATTGGATCGATCTTACCATCTAGATATTGTCGACCAGTTTGCTGGCACGACNGACCTTCGCAAGGCCTACACCAAAGAATTTCATCAGGCAGAAGAGCTTCGGCAACAAATCGAAGAACTCAAAGAGAAGCAAAAATTAGCCGCACAGCGCTTGGATTTCCTAGAGTTCCAGCGCGAAGAAATCAAAGCCTTAGGGCTTGAGCCTGGNGATGACACNGANCTTGAGCAAAAAGTAGCCCGTTTAAANAACTCNAAACGCCTTTCAGAATTCGCTGCTGAAACAGAATATCACCTTTATTCAGGCGATGACTCGATCCTTAGCCGTGTCCACCACATTTTGCAAAGCTCCGCTCAGCTGAAGTCTTTGGATAGTGCCATAGGTACTGCTCTCGAGCCCCTATCACAGGCCAAAGCCCTCATNGAAGAGNCNGCNTTCGAGCTACGNGATTANTCACGCCAGCTTGATTCAAGCCCCGAACAACTTTCNGANCTTGAAACGAAACTCGATCAGTATCGTAAGGCCCAGAAAAAGTTCGGCGCCGACCTAGAAGAAATCTTCCAAACCCTTGAAAGTATCGAAGCTGAAATCAATGAGTATGAATCTGCTGACGAGACAACCGTCAAACTGGAAAAGCAACTAAAAGAGATTCAGGTTCGCCTTAAAGANACCGCTGAAGAGCTNCACGAAAACCGCGTAAAAGCATCNAAGCAGCTGACAGNAAAAGTCACCCATGAGCTGGAGGACCTAAACATGAAGGGCCTTGAGTTCAGTGTACGTGTGGATCGTAGTAAGGAAGCNGGCCCAACAGGCGTTTCTTTCCTTGAGTTTCTTGTTCGTCCTTCAAAGAAAGATGAGTACCGCCCCNTGAACAAGATTGCCAGCGGCGGAGAATTAAGCCGGCTATTGCTTTCATTAAAACGCATCAGCCAGGTNACTGANTTACCGCGCACCTACTTGTTTGACGAAGTCGACACTGGTGTTAGTGGCGTGACAGCAGAAAAGGTCGGTAAAAAACTGCGCCAAACTTCAGAAGGCCAGCAAGTCGTGTGNATCACACACCTACCTCAAGTCGCNGCCTTCGGAAATCAGCATTATCTGATTTCAAAGAATCAGGTGAAGGGACGAGTCCAAATGACAGTCACTCGCCTTGATGACAACTCGCGAGTTCGTGAAATGGCCCGTCTTATTTCTGGCGAGCGTATTACCGAGACCAGCTTAAACCACGCTAAAGCACTGTTGCAAAACGCCTAAGTGTCGCATTTTCAGGCGCCAAGGACCCTTGTGGACTTGGCGCGCAATGAGACCTACATCAAGATACATTTAAGTTTCGAACCCAGACATCAAGTTCAGCTCGATTTGGTCGATGTGTTCAAAGATGGACCTTTCTAGTAACTCGCTCTTGTACAGAGTCTCATTAGAAAAACAGGCCGATAGCTTTCGCATCATATTCTTTGCAATCGCCGTCCTGTGTGTGTCGTTGAGCTACTCTTATTCATGGAGCGAGATTTTGCCATTTGGGGCCTTTTTAGAGGCCGCCTATTTTTTAAGGCTGGTACGAGCTAAGAAGCACCTATCCGTCCCAGAAGAAGACACCACCGACCACCAGCTCAACCGTGCTTATAATGAGCAAATTNTTGGAGCCGTCGCCTGTGCCNNAGGGTGGGCNACTATGTCTGTNGTTTTTTTCGACCAGTACAGTGGNTCTGGNTTAATACTTCTGACGATCCTNTGCGGNAANGCCGCCGCCGCTTCAGTGCTTTATGCTGGAATGCCGATCGTGGCTTATAGCTTTATTGGCGTNTCGACAGNCCCNATCTCNGTNGTTTTATTAACGAACAGTTCNCCCCAGATCCAAGCCACCGGNTTTATCACACTTATGGCCACNTTACTGGCNAGCCTTTTNACTCATCANCAGCACAGAGGNCTTCGCGCTTTCATTAGCCTAAGGACCCGCAACCATGACCTTATCGTTGATTTAACGAAGAAAAATGAAGAGCTTGTCGCCTCTCAACAGCAGTTGATTCACGCCAGCCGTTTAGCCGCTGTGGGTGAGATGGCGTCCGGCGTCGCTCACGAGATCAACAACCCTCTTGCGATTATTTCTACAGTGAGCCGCGTGCTTAGCCGTCGTCTGGCAAAAATGGAAATTGAAGATGATACGAAGGGCTCTTTTGAAGACACTCTGAAGAAGATTGATAGTGCGGTTAATCGAATTGCGACCATTGTCAATGCGATGAGGTCCTACGTTCGAAAGGATACATCGACATCCATCGTTCCCGTCGACCTGAATGAAGTCATTAGCCAGACGATGGACCTTTGTAACCAAAGCTTGAGAAAATACGAAATCGAAGTCCTTATCGAAGGCGATCTCAACACGTCCGTTCTGGGTCAAAGCGTCCCTCTGTCACAGGTTCTTCATAACTTGGTCAACAATGCGATCGACCACATCATTGAGCTTAAACCCGAGAACGTAAACCCGTGGATACACATCAAAATTGACTCATCTACAACCCATGAGGGCTTCGCCGAAATTCGAGTCGCAAATTGGGGAAATAAAATATCAGAAGATGTGGCGCTTCGAATCTTCGAGCCCTTTTACACGACAAAAGACGTCGGAAAAGGAACTGGGCTAGGGCTGTCTATCAGCCACAATATCATGCAAAGTTTCGGAGGAAGCCTTGAGTTGGACTTAAGCCAACCAGCAACAACCTTCGTTATCCTCATTCCTGTAGCCGCTGCTGATCAAATTGATTCAGAGTCGGAATCGGACCGCGACTGTGAAGAACCCACAAGCTTAGCCGCCTGAGTGGCTTTTTTAAGCTGCTTTTCGAGCTGCGCCTTTTCTTGCTGCCTCACCCACAATCTATAGTAATACATCTTTTTATCCAGTAGCTGTTGGTGAGTTCCCGTCTCGACAATCTTTCCCTGGTCTAAAACAAAAATCTGATCGCACTGAACAATCGTCGACAACCGGTGAGCAATCACCAAGGTCGTTCGCCCCTTGGAAACCTCTTCGAGCGTCCCCTGGATGGCCTGTTCGGTTTCCGAATCCAAGGCCGAAGTGGCCTCATCCAAAATAAGAATGTCCGGGTCCTTCAGAAGTGTCCTTGCGATGGCCACGCGCTGTTTTTCTCCCCCAGACAGCTTTAATCCCCGCTCCCCGACTCGGGTTAAATATCCCTCGGGTAAATGCTCAATGAAACTGGCCACCTGAGCCTGTTTAGCGCTTTCTATGATTTTATCATCTGTCGCTGCCGGATCCCCGTAACGAATGTTGTATTGAATCGTATCGTTAAATAAGACCGTATCTTGCGGGACAACCCCCATGCCCTGCCGCAAGGAGTCCGTATTGAACTCTCGGATGTCGACGCCATCGACGGTGATCTTTCCCTGGGTCACATCGTAAAAACGAAACAACAACCGAAACAAAGTCGACTTCCCAGCGCCACTTGCACCAACAAAAGCCACTTTCTGACCCGGTTTTATATGAAAGCTAACATCTTTCAAAATCGGGCGGTTCGGTTGGTAAGAAAAGTGGACGTTTTCGAAGGCAATGCCCTTACTTAATCCTGTAAAAGTTCTGCCGTCTTCCGGCTCTGGTAAATAATCATCCTGACGAAGCATTTCAAACATTTGCTCCATATCAATAAAGCTTTGCTTCATCTCGCGGTAGACAAATCCTAAAAAGTTTAACGGCGTGTACAGCTGAATTAAGAAGGTATTTGCGACAACGAAGTCCCCCACGCTCATCGCCCCGTTAACAACACCCTCAGCAGCAAGGTACATAAGGACAACCAGCCCTGTCGCGATGGTCAAAGCTTGCCCTAAGTTCAAAACTGACAAACTTTTTTGGCTCAGAATCGCCGCCTGCTCATAACCTTTAAGACTTCGATCGTAACGTTGATACTCGTGCTGCTCGTTCCCAAAGTATTTTACCGTCTCGTAATTCAACAACGAATCAACCGCTTTGGTGTTCTGGCCAGCCGGTGAAAAATTCCAGCCACATACCCATTTTGGTGGTGAGGAAATTCTGGTGATTTCCGGTGAATTTATTGATGAACACGGTCGCTATCCGGTAGGTAGCTGGTTGCGCAGCCCACATCTGAGCAAACACTTCCCCTACGTCGAGCAGGATACGTTAATTCTGGTGAAGGTTGGTCACCTGCCTGACTGATAC
>NYZX01000069.1 GCA_002686065.1 Pseudobdellovibrionaceae bacterium
ATCGGGATGTGACAAGCTTTGGTGTAACGCTAGAACGTCTGCCGTTCCACTATACGATCGGGCTGGGTTCACAAAGATCGGTGATGAATTTGAAATAGACCCGATCGGCCCTCATTTTTTGATGGTTCGCTTGATCCAACATTCAAGTATCGACCGCTAGATTGTCAGAACATGAGGGGGAGGGTCTTCGCGCTCGGCGAGTGTGTCGAGGCTCAGGCAAAAAAATCCCAAGCGATCGACGCTTGGGATAAAAAACAAAAAAATTGTGCCTTGCTAGGCGGATTAACCGAGACGGCTAACTTGAGTCGCTAGACGGCTGATTTTACGAGCAGCTGTATTTGCGTGAAAAACGCCTTTTTGAGCGGCTTTACCCATCTTACTAGAAAAACCAACAAGCAAAGTCTTTGCTGTGGCTGAATCTTCTGAAGCGATTGCTTTTAAAAGCTTCTTTTCGAACGTGCGGACTTGGCTACGAGTTTTAGCATTTGTTGCACTCTTTTTGATGTCCTGGCGGGCGCGTTTCGCGGCCGATTTATGGTTTGCCAAGGTTTGACCTCCAATGAAATACTCAAACAAAGGCTTGGATATATCAAAGAACAGATCACTGTGCAAGGCGAAAACCACCTGAGGTAGAGGCAGCATTGAGTTCCGGGGATCCAAACAAAACCCAGAAAAATCAAAGTGTTATGAGGTCTGCAGGGGCAATGTCCGCCGGGACCCTGGCCAGCCGAATTTTAGGCTTAGTCCGAGATCGGGTTATTGCCTCTAATTTCGATCTGACAGTCACAGATAGCTTTTTTGTCGCCTTCCGGCTACCAAACATGTTTCGTCGACTNCTGGGTGAGGGCTCTTTGTCGGCCAGTTTTATCCCCATCTACAGCGAGGTCAAAGAAAAGCAGGGTGAAGCCGAGGCGGCTCGGCTTTCTGGTCAAGTGCTGTCGGTCCTGGTTTTGGTCTTGATGAGCTTATGCGCCTTCGCCATCACCTTTATGGATCAGCTGATCCCCGTCATGGTATCGGGTGGGAAGTATGCTCAAATCGCCGGAAAGGTCGAGCAAACCGTCAGCCTTGCCCGGTGGATGTTTGGCTACTTGTTTTTGGTTTCCATATACGCCTACTTTATGGCGATCTTNCAGTCCAACAAACGCTTCTTTTTGGCGGCCTTNGCNCCGGCCTTCTTTAATCTGGCCATGGTTATTTTTGCGATATGGCCGACATGGAGTTTTGGGGTCACGGGTCTTCAGCTGGCGATTGGGGTTCTTGTTGGAGGTGTCGTTCAAACAGGGGTCGTCTTTTACGAGCTTAAAAAACTAAAGATTCCTCTTGGATTTGTTGTCCCTTCCAGTTCGAAGGCCTTAAGGCAAGTTTTTGTGAATATGATCCCTGGAATGATCGGCGGAGGCNTGCTGCAGTTGATGAGTGTTGCCAACTTGTACTTTGCTAGCAGCCTGCCCGAGGGGGCGCATTCTTACATTTACTATGCNGACCGAATCCTTGAATTTCCCCANTCGTTGATTGCGATTAGTCTGGGAGTGGCTCTGCTGCCTCGGTTATCGGACTATTTTGCACGGTCTGAATTCGATGAAATGAAACGGGAGGGCGTGAGCGCTCTTGAGTCGATGTTGTTTTTGGCGATGCCCTGTAGTTTTGGAATGTACTTTTTGGCCGAACCCATCGTGAATCTGTTGTTTCTGTCTGGCGAATTCCGTTATGAGCAGGCACAAGCAACGGCAGAAGTGATTCGGATTTATTCTTACCTTCTTGTTGCCTCCAGTTTTGTTAAAGTCTTGGTGCCAAATTTTTATGCCATCAAAAATACGTGGGTGCCGGCTGTGTGTTCGGTTATCGCCTTTGCCTTTCACTTGGTGTTAGCCCCTATTTTGTTAGCTGATTACAAGCTTGAAGGTTTAGTCGCGTCGACGGTGACCAGTGGGTACGTGAATATGGTGATGCTATTGGTGTTTTACCACGTTCACTTGGGGGCGTTTCCTTATTTGCGGCTTTTCCGTTCGGTGGCTCAGTTCTTGGTTCCTAATGCGGTTATGGCCGGATGGTTGTGGTACGCAACCGTACCGGTATCTGGTTTGTTAACCCATTGGTTTCATGGTCTAACCTATCGAGTCGTCGTATTGGTTGTTATGATTGGTGTTGCGGGTGTTTTGTTCTTTGTGGCATCGACAATTATGGGGATTCCGCAAGCAAAAGCCTTTCTAGCACTGTTTCGACGTAAGCTAGGGCGGCGCTCTTAGGGTTTTCTGTATTGAGTCAGGCTCAATTCTGCGATATTTCTAACTTTCTATTATTCTTATGGAGGACAAATGTCTGATATCTCGACGGATTCGAATCGGCAAAAAGAAGCGGGAATGCACGTTCGAAACATCGTCATGGACTTGCTTCTGACCTTAATTACCTGCGGTCTTTATAACTTCTATATTCAGTACGTTCAGATCAACGCGNTCAATGATATTTTAAAAACACCNAAGTACAGTTTTATCATGTGGTTGCTTTTAACCTTAGTGACCTGTGGCATGTATCATATCTATCACGAATACATCATGACTCGTGACTTGGTTGACGCCTTCCCGACACCTTCTGGTTCGATGGAGCCCGTTGTATCCATTATTTTAACGGTCATGGGCCTGCCTTTTATTGCTGATGCGATTCAGCAGAATATGATTAATCGNTTTTATGGTTCGACCGAACTTTAAATNTTTGTATCTTTTCGCCTTTCCGGCCTCGTTGGTTNTTATGAACCTGTGGGTCGGGTCGTCGGGGATGATATCTATTGAGTCCGCGGCTCAGTGGATATGGCTGCGTTGTCCGGTCAGTTGGTTGTTCGATATTCTGTGTCCGACCTGTGGTTTGGGGAGGTCGCTGATTGCTGCTTGGACCTTTCAGTGGGAACTCGCGTTCCGGTATCACTGGTTGGGCGTGGTGCTTGTGTTGGCCGCCGCATTATTCTGGGTGTGGTGNCTGCGCCCATTNCAAGTCCGGTCTAGCGGACTGCAAAGCNTCGTCGGTCGGCTTTACAAAGTGCGCAGCCTGTTGATTTTGGTNTANGTNATTTGGGGTTTNGGACGAAACCTCTAAGGTGTGGCTAGGTATTCTGGTCGGCTTGGGGCTTGGAATTTTTCGTCTGAGCCTGAGCAAAGAAATCCACGACTTCACGTTTAATGTCGACGGCCAGGCAAGGCTTGGCAATAATTCGATCAAAATATTCTGATCCAACNTCCTCACGAGTAAAATTNCCTGAAATCAAAAATACAGGCTTGGTCGGGAACTTCTGCTTGATCGCCTTTGCCACGTCGACTCCGTTGGATTCGGGCATCGAAAAGTCAGTTAAAACGATGTCGACATGAGCATACTGCTCGGGATTGTCGACCAAGCTCTGCGGCGTTGAGCAAAGCTCGACGTCAAAACCAAAGATGGACAGAGTCGATTGAAGTAGCTCCATCAGCAGTTGGTCGTCGTCGACCAATAGAATTCGCTTTCGCCCAAAGCTGGTCATGCTTGCNTCGTTTAAGCCCTGGGTCCGGTTTGTGTCTGTNTTTGTCCCNGTCGTCAANTCGGGAATGAATAAATAAAAGGTCGTCCCTCTTCCCACTTCCGAATGGAAATCAACGCGGCCTCCGTAGGCCTCGACAATACTTTTCACCATGCTTAAGCCCATCCCAGTTCCTACGCCAACAGGCTTCGTNGTGAAAAACGGATCAAAGATTCTGGCTTGAACTTCTTTGGGGATCCCTGTGCCGTTATCGCTGATCAAGACTTGATAGCCGCGTTCGCCAGCTAGGTCGACCGGCCATCGATTTTTTTCGACGGGATGGGTTGATACGCTAACTTTGGGGCGGTCGACCCCGTCGACGGCATGAAGAGCATTGATCACCAAATTGACGATGACTTGGTAAAGGTGCGATTTCGGNGCAATGACTTTTGTCTCGCCTTCGGGGCGTTCAAAGTCTAATTCGACGACCCCTCGGCTCATGGTTTCGGCCATCATTACGGCGTCCTCAAGGACTTCATTCAAGTCAAAGATGGATTCGTCTTGCTTTTCTTGTCTAGAAAAAATCAGAATCTTTTTAACGATATCACGACCGCGTCCGGCGAAACGCAAAAGGACTTCCGTCATTTGCTTAGATTTTGGTGAAAGGTCTTCGTGTTGAATNACTTCGACNGCCCCGATCACGCCTTGAAGAATGTTGTTGAAGTCGTGAGCAATGCCCCCGGCCAAGGTTCCTAAGGCTTCCATTTTTTGTGTTTGAAGAAGTTGGGCCTCAAGGTTTTGTTTGTTTTGGCGAGTCAATGTGACTTCCGTGATATCCAACGCGATTCCTTGTAGCCGAAATCGATCACCGACCCGAATCAAGTCGACGTTAAACTGAAGGTAGCCACGCTCTGAGTCCTTTTGCCATTCCAGGTCGAATTGAATCCAGGGCTGCATTTGGTCGATGGCAGTCATGATGCGAGATGAAAGGGGTTGAACTTCAGAGGCCGGAATAAGGCTTAGGATTTTTTTGGGGTCTTTTACAGCATCATTAGGGTCGACGCCGACAATGCGCTTTAGTCCCGAGCTAAGAAAGTCGATTTTAAAGTTCCGAAAGTCCTCTTCGAACTCGATTTGGAATAAAAAACCGGGTAGGCGCGATAGGGCCGTGAACAGCTTGTCTTCGGCTTGAAACAGGGCGCGCTCCATTTCGATTCGTTGGCGAAACTCGGTTTGAATTCGATGAGCCATTCCACTGAGTTTCNCCCACATCATGTCGAACTCGTCCTGCCAGGTGTCGGGTGGCTGTGGCTCAGGTAGTTTCTCTAGACTTTTTTGATCGAGACTGAGCTTTCCAAGCTGATCGGTAAAAGAGCGCAGGTTTTTTCCGACGATCTTGTGGAAGATCATAAGGACGATGATTGAAAGGATAAAAGTCTGAATGGCTTGCAGAAAAACGGTTTCTACCAAAGACGAATAAATGCGTGTGTAAACGGGTTCGAGGTCGGCGACCAGTAGGACTCGACCCACATTCGATTTTCTATCCGGGCTTTCGTAGACAAGATCAAAACGATGCTCATAACGTTCNCCTTCNGGAAGAGTGCCGACCGAGACCACTTCGCCCAGATCTGTTTCCACTTTGGCAAACACAATGTCTGGGTCACTGGCGACACTTTGAAGTTGGGCACGGATTTGAGGCTCACTCATGGACCAAGCNCTAAGAGCCANAGGCCGNGCNAAAAANTCCTCAACGTGAAGNACGTGATGCTTCACTCGGGACACTTCTTTTTTATAGTTCAAGTAGGTTTGCGTGGCGGACAGTAGGATGACCANAGTTACGCTACTGATAAGCACATAGCCTAAAAAGCGTAAGCCAAGAGGGGATTTNAATCCGAAAACNTTTCTGTCGGCCGAGTTNTCCACGAGTCTACTTTNTCTTTCTNGTGNTTNATNAACGAGTTAACTTCTTTATCGATAGAACCAGCGGTTATTTTAAGCAGCGCCACAGGACTTTAATAGGTATCCGCGATTAAGATTCTATTAACCGCCCTAAGTGACTGTTTTGATGCCGAAATCAATCTGTGTTTTTCTGGGCCTTCAGTCTCTGTTTGGCTCTTTGCCACAGGTCTTCTTTTTGTTGAACGTTCAGTGTTGAGAATTCTTGGCCATCCTGCCGGATGATTTCGTGCATGGTTTCGAAGCGCTGAACAAAGCGATGGTTAGCTTTGCGTAGGCAGGTCTCTGCGTCGAGGTCTAAGTGCCGTGCCAGTTGGGCCGTCGCAAACAGTAGGTCTCCGACTTCGTGCTCGATTTCATCCTTTGTTTTCAGCTGCATGGCTTCTTCCAGTTCCTGCAGCTCTTCATGCACTTTAGGTAAGACCTCTGTGGCTTTATTCCAATCGAACTTCAATGCAGCCGTTCGCTTGCCGATCTTGTGTGCGCTTATCAGCGAGGGCAAGGCTAACGGAAAATCAAAAGGGTCTTTGGGCTTTCCTTCTGCCTGCTTTTCGGCGGCTTTGATTTGCTCCCAGCTTTTTGAAAGCTCTTGTTCCGATGCAAATGTTTGGTCGGAAAAGACATGAGGGTGTCGCCTTACCATTTTCGAGGCAATGCCTTGGACGACATCAGAGAGGTCAAATCGACCGTCCTTCTTGGCGATCTCGGCGTTCAACACAACCTGTAGAAGCATATCGCCCAGTTCGCCTTGAATATCCTGATCGGTGCCGGATTCGGCAGCTTCGCCGAACTCGAAAGCCTCTTCGATGGCGTATTTTGTAAGGCTTTGGTGGGTTTGCTTTTTGTCCCAGGGGCAGCCGTCAGGTCCCAGCAGGTCACTTACAATTTTTACAAAATCTTGGAAATCATAGGGCTCGTTGGGTGGAATCGGCATTTTGGTCCTTACAAATTGACAATTAAACAGCTTATTCATTATCTCGATAGATCGACTTTGAAAAGGGCTTAAGCGCGCATCACAAGGAGGCGGCAATGAAAATGGCTTTAGGATTGGCCTTGGGCTTCGCCATTGGTTTTTTGTGTAACTACTTTCAGATTCCGTGTCCGGCTCCACCGGCTTTGTTTGGGGCTGGGTTGGTCGTCAGTATCACTTTGGGCTACGAACTTACGGATCGCATGTTGAATTCTAAAAAGGAGGCAGTATGAACGAAGTCATCGGTATAGCCATAGGCTTTGGTATTGGTGCTGCCTGTAGAAAACTGGATATTCCCTGTCCTGCACCGCCTCATTTAATGGGTGCGATGATTGTGGTCTCGATCACAGCGGGGTTTGTGCTTTGCCAATGGATCTTAGCCTAGTCTTTACAGGCTCAGATCAAACAAGGGCTAGTTGAAGGGTGGACTAGGTTTAATGCCAAGAGGTATTAAGACCGATAAGTGGTATACTCACAACAATGAAGAGCACAATGGGAAAAGGTTCCTCGAACAAGCACAAAGATAAAAAGATCTTACGGTCGAAGTACCGTGACCCGTCCCGCAAGTTTCTTGATTGGGTTGATAACCTTGGGTTCGAGCAAACTCTTCTCGGCCGGTTCACTCAGGCTATCGAACAGCGTTATGGGCTTCGCAAGACGTCGATGATCCTGTTGTTTTGTGTCGCGATTTCATACTTTATATTTTTTGATTTGGTGATTCCATATAGCGCTGCGGTCGGCGAACTTGCAACGACGGACATTAAGTCTCCGATCGCTCTGGAGATGATCGACGAAGTCGCGACTCGAGCTAAGCAAATTGAGGCCGAGGATTCGGTGCCTCCTGTTTTTGACTACGATCCGGATGCTGATGATGAAATCTACAACCGAGTCCACTCGGCCTTTGCTTTGATGAGACAAAAGGTTCGTCAAATCAATTGGCCAAAAACCGAGTGGCGGCGTGACGAGGTTGTTAAAGACTTTTTGGCTCAGCAAAACGTTTTCGAAGAACAACTTGGTCGAAAAGTGTCCAGTCGACATTTCGAGTGGCTGACCGAGAGGCGTTTTAGTGGATTCATTGAAAACGTGATGATTCAGCTTTTAAGCGAGTGGTCGACCGAGAGGATTTTAAGTGCCTCGTCAGATAAAATGCTGCCGAACCCAAATTCAAAGTTAATACTTCGGAATATTGGTTTTAAGTCCTCGGAAACGACTTTGCCGCGGACAGCACTTCTCAGTATTGCGGATCTTAAGGGCTTTTCGGGTGATAACGTTCGTAAGCTCAAAGCAATGAAAGGTTCAGACCAGAAGAAGGCTTTGGCCTTTGCGCGATCGCTTATTGTTCCGAATGTCACCTTTAACAAAAAGGAAACCTCCGAGCGACGTCAAAAGGCTCGCGAGGCGGTGTTGCCGGTACAGATCTCGATTAAGAAGAATCAGACCATTGTCAGCGAAGGCAGTCTTGTGCAGCCTGTTCACCTTAGTATCTTGAACCGAATTGATCGTGTTCGCGCAGAACGCCGAGTCGACTTCGTGGCCTTGGTGTGTGGGGTGATCTTCCTGGTCATGATCATGGTGATTTCGTCATTCCTAAAGAAGTTCTCGGGTCACCGTTTGCGCATTCGATCCAAAGAGCTCTTGCTAATGGGAACCATTCTGTTTGTTTCCATCTTCGTTTCAAAAGTCTTTCTGTATGTGACGGACACGGCTGTGGCCCAGCGGTTTGGGGCGCTTCTTCCGACCGGTTTTTATATCTATGCGGCGCCCTTTGTTTTGGGGCCTATGCTTTTGGGATTGTTTATTTCATCGGCTGAGGTCCTGTGGTTGTTCACCATCCTGATTGCAACGGCAATGACCTTTATGATGGATCTCGATTTTTCGATTTTCGCTGTGACCTTTATCGGAGGCCTGGCCGCGGCTCGGGGTGTTCATAACTGTGAAAAGCGTAATGATATCTACCTGTCTGGGTTGCGAGCGGGTGGTGTTAATGCTGTCGTCGTATCGTTGTTTGTGTTGTTGGATGCGCCTGGAGAAAGTTTGTCGCTTTATCATTTAGGTTGGCATCTGCTTGCTGGCTTCTTAGGTGGGATTGTGTCATCGGTCCTAGTTATGGTTGTCACCCCGCTATTGGAGTCCGCATTTAACTTAGTGACAGACATCAAGCTGCTTGAGCTTTCTAACTTAACCCATCCGGTGATGCAGAAGTTGATGGTGAAAGCTCCGGGGACTTACCATCACTGTTTGGTTGTTGGAAGCATGGTTGAAGCTGCCGCAAAAGAAATTGGCGCCAGACCGTTGTTATCTAAAGTCATGGCTTACTATCATGACATTGGAAAAATGGAGCACGCTCAATACTTTATTGAAAACCAGCGTCCTGGCTATAACCCGCACGATCATGTCTCGCCGTACATGAGCAAAACAATCATCATTGCCCATGTAAAAGATGGGGCTGAAATGGCGATGAAGCACAAGTTGGGTAAGCCGATCGTGGATAGTATTCTTCAGCACCATGGGACGACGTTAATTTCGTATTTTTATAATAAGGCTTTGCAAGAGCAAGACGGTGACCATCAGGTGGCCGAAGAAAACGAATTTCGCTATCCGGGGCCTAAGCCGCAATTTCGTGAGTCAGCCCTTGTGATGTTGGCTGACAGTATTGAAGCTGCCGCCAGAAGTTTAGACGAGCCGACCACGGCACGGCTTCAAAGTATCGTAAAAAACTTGATCAAGAATAAGTTTTTAGATGGCCAGCTAGAAGAATGTAATCTGACTTTGAAGGATCTGTCAGTAATTGAAGATTCATTTGAAAGAACGCTTCTGGCGATTTATCATCACCGCATTGACTATCCGAAGTCTCCAATACCACCTAACGGTAAAACTTCTAAAGGGGGAAATGGAAATGGTAAGTCTGGTGGAAAACCAAAGCCGCCTCGAGTCAGTCACTTCCCGAACTTTCAGCAAGGGAAAGGTCATTTTGAAGCATGACCATTGAAATCCTGAACGAGTCCTACGGTCGCGTTCCCAAAAAGTTCCTGACAAGTCTGGCTCCAAAGTTAATGAAATCTATCAATGCTCAGATCAAGCGTGAAGGCGGTGAAGCCGTCAAGTGGACGGGACGATCGCTTGCGGTCTTGTTTGTTGATAGTCCGAAAATGATTTCATTGAACCGTCAGCATCGCGGAAAAAAGAAAGTGACCGATGTTCTTAGTTTTGAAAGCTTCGTGCCTCAACATCTAGGTGACCTGGTTCTTTGTTATCCGTTGGTCGCTACCCAGGCGCATCAAAATAAACATTCCATTCGTGATGAAATGGTTTACTTGATTCTGCACGGAATCCTACACCTTTTGGGTTACGAACATGAAAAGGGTGGTGAAGACGAGCGCAAGATGTTTGCCATTCAAGATGCCGTGTTCGCGAAATACCTCGACGGAGCCTTTAAGTAGGGTCTAAAACCCCTTTCGCGACAGAGATTTCGTTTACCTTCGATATGAACTGATGCTAAGCTCCTGGCCTAGGAGTTACACGTATGTCATTGCAGGCAAAGTTACCGGAAATGAAATCGGAATTGGCTCAATTGAGCCGGTTGAGTCTTGAACTACGGGGGTATCTTTGACGTTGAAGTCAAAGAGCGCCGGCTTGAGGAACTAGAACAAGCCATCCAGAATCCAAAAGTCTGGGAAGACCCAGATAAAATGCAAAAATTGAATCAGGAAAAGGCCGGGCTTGATAAGACGGTTGCGGACTGGCGTCAAATGAACCAGCGGATTGAAGATGCTCAGGTTCTTTTGGAGATGGCCGAGGAAGCTGAAGACGAGGACAGTTATCAAGAACTGGTCGCTGAACTTCAGCAGTTGCAAGCGAAGGCTGAAGAACTCGAGTTGAAAAGCCTGCTTAAAGAAGAGCTTGATTCGAATAGTTGCTTTTTATCGATTAACTCGGGCGCCGGTGGCACTGAGGCGGCTGATTGGGCGTCCATCCTTATGCGTATGTATAGTCGGTTCGCTGATTCAGAGGACTATAAGACCGACATCGTTTCGATGACAGAAGGTGAAGAGGCCGGAATTAAATCCGTCACTTTAAATATTCAAGGTCCCTATGCCTACGGTTACCTAAAGGCTGAAAACGGGGTTCATCGATTGGTTCGAATTTCACCCTTCGATTCAAATGCGCGTCGACACACCAGTTTCGCCTCGGTCTTTGTTTGGCCTGAAGTTGACGACAATATCGAAATTGAAATTCGAACAGAAGATTTGCGTATCGACACCTATCGGGCCAGTGGCGCTGGTGGGCAGCACGTGAACAGGACGGATTCAGCGGTTCGTATCACTCACGAGCCGACGGGTATTGTGGTTCAGTGTCAGATGGAGCGAAGTCAGTTGGCCAACAAAGACAAAGCGATGAAGATGCTTCGTGCCGCGCTATATGAAAAAGAAATGGAAAAGCGACAGGCTGAAAAAGACGAGATCAATTCGCAAAAGCAAGCCAATGAATGGGGAAGTCAGATTCGATCTTATGTTTTGCAGCCCTATCAGATGGTTAAGGATGTTCGGACAGGTCATGAATCAGGAAACCCATCGGATGTTTTGGATGGGAATTTACAGGGTTTTATCCAGGCCTATCTAAAGAAGAAAGCGTCTGATCAATCATGACTCCACGGCAACTGGCCTTCCGCTTTTTCTTTTCAAGAAAAGGTTTTTTAAACCTGACATCGTCCTTCGGGGTTGTCGGTTTGGCTTTAGGTGTTGCTAGCTTGGTTGTGGCCATGGCTGTGGTCAGTGGCTTTGTTTCGACTCTTCGAAATAGCGTGATCGATGTGTCTGGCGATATTGTCGTCTATCGTCACGGACTTTTAGATATAGATGCGCCCCCAGCGGATGAGATTCTTGATGGCCTGGTTCCAAAGCCATTTAAAAGTGCCCCCTTTCTGATGATTGAAGGTCTGATCGCCCACAAGGGGAAGGTCAGCGGTGTGCTTCTTGAGGGGCTTGGGGAGTCCGCTTTCAAAGGTGTCTTGGATTATCAAAGCAGGGTCGTCGAAGGGAAGCTGGACTTGTCCGGGGACGAAGATGGTGCGGTCCCTGCGGCAGTGGGGAAAACCTTAGCGGAAGAGTATGGGCTTAAAATCGGAGACATTTTTCGAATCGTGATCCCGGACTCGAAGACCGATCAAGGTGATTCCCTTCGTCCAAGGTTGGGGAAGTTTAAAGTTGTGGCTAAGCTCGAGCTGGGGCGATTTGATTACAATCGACGCTATGTGATGGCTCCGATCGAAGGGGTGCAGGCGTTTTCTCAGTCCGAGGGCAAAGCCTCTGGGTTTCGGCTTCGTCTTCAAGACAGCGAGCAGGCGCAAAAAATAGCCTTTGTGATCAATCGCGATGTGGGTGGATCTTTCTGGGCGCGTAGCTGGGTGGACGCAAACAGAAATCTGTTCGAGGCGGCGCAATTAGAAAAGCTGATCATTTTTGTGATCTTGCTTTTGATCGTCATCGCTGGAGCCTTTAATGTCGCCAGTGGCCTTTATATTCATGTGTTAAAGCGTTACCCCGATATTAGTTTATTGAAGGCGATGGGGTACACGAACCGGCAGGTCGTTAAAGTGTTTGCACTACAGGGCTTTTTTGTCGGAGTCCTTGGTTGTTTGTTAGGGCTTCTTTTGGGGCTTGGGTTTTGTGCCGCCTTTGTTGTGATTCAAGATGTGTTTCAGTTGTTGCCGGCGGATATTTACACGATCGATAAGGTGCAGGTGGAACTAAACCTGTTGGATCTTTTAATGGTGTTTATCGTTAGTTTACTAATTTGTGTTTTTTCGACTTTGGCACCTGCTTTGCGGGCGGCTCGGTTGGTTGCGGCAGAAGGGCTTCGATATGAGTGAGTTATTACGTGCGGTGAATATTGCAAAAGTCTATCAGTCCAGTTCCAAGGAGTTGGCTGTCCTCAACGGGCTTGATTTTAATCTGCAAGAAAAAGAAGCCGCCTGTATTGTTGGAGCTTCTGGAGCGGGTAAAAGCACCCTGCTGCATATTATGGGAACTTTGGATTACCCCACGTCGGGCGAGGTGTATTACCGAGGCGAAAGTTTGTTTTTGAAGTCAGATGATGAGTTGGCTCGGTTCCGGGCTGAAAAGCTGGGTTTTGTTTTTCAGTTTCATCATCTGATGTCCGAGTTAACAGCCGTCGAAAATGTCGCCCTAGCTGCGCAGATCAACGGGGCTTCGCCAACTCAAGCCAGGGAAAAGGCCACCTACTATTTGGACCGGCTTGGGTTGATCGATCGGCTGTCGCACTTTCCATCGCAGCTTAGTGGTGGTGAGCAGCAGCGGGTTGCCATCGCACGAGCCTTGGTGAACGGGCCTGAAATTTTATTCGCCGATGAGCCAACGGGGAACTTAGATTCTAGAAACGCGCGCATCATCCAGGATTTGTTTTTCCAACTGCGTGAAGACTTAGGGTTGACGCTGATAGTTGTGACTCATGATGCCAAATTCGCGTCGTTGTTTTCGCGTCCTTACAACCTTGTAGACGGTCACTGGTCTTAGTTGCATCGTTAGTAAGCAAAACTAGATGCGGCTAGCCATGCCTCTTTTTAGGGTTACCGTTTTCTTTGCTGCAAAACAGCGGTCGAGGCCCTTTCGGCAATCTGTTGTTTTTGCACGGAAATTTTAAATCTTAGTTGGGAGGTTAAACGCGCCACCACTAGGGCCTTTCAAAGTGTGACGCGCCTCAAAATTCTGAGCTCTGATCTGCACATCCAGTTTTTGACAGGGGTGGACAATATCGCTAGTCTTAGGTCCGGTCCAAATTCTAAATGACCTGAACAACTAAGGATTTTCATCGTTGATGAGTGTTATTCGAGCGGGCATTCCTGCAACTATTACTTTCTGGATGATTTTGTTCGCAACGATTGCTCATGCTGACGAGTCTCGTGAGCCGGCACAAACAAGAAATCTGATCGTTTCTGATATTCAAATTGTAGGTAACAAAAAGCTGGAAACAGAAGCCGCCGAAAACCGTCTAGTGACGAAGGTCGGCGAGGCCTATAGTTCTGAAAACGTTGCTAAAGACATCCGGGCTTTGTTTTCGACGGGTTTTCTATATGACGTGATCGTTGACTTGAAGGCCTCTGGCCGCAAGGCGAGCCTGACATACAAGCTTGTTGAAAAGCCAACGATTGAAGAAATCCTTTTTAATGGGAATGACGAAATCGACAAAGACGAGCTGCTAACAACAGCCGAGCTTAAAGCCTACGAAGTGTTAGATGTGGCGAAGTTGAATTCGGCGGTGATTAAGCTTCAAAAGCTCTACGAGGAAAAGGGGTTCTTTCTAGCGAAGATCACCTATACCACCGAGGAAGTCCCAGGAAAAGACAGCCTTCGGGTTAAGTTCAACATCCAAGAAAACGAAAAAGTGACGGTCAAAGAAATTCGTTTCATCGGAAACGAAAATGTCCCAGCGGCGACCTTGAAGCAGTTCATGGAAACCAAAGAGGGCGGATTCTTTAGCTTTCTGTCGGGCTCTGGTGCTTATAAGCAGGATGCCTTTGATCAAGACGTTCGCCGATTGAGCCTTGTTTACTTTAATGAAGGTTATGTGCAGGTTCGGGTTGATCGCCCACAGGTTTACGTCGCCCCTGATAAGAAAAGCATCTATATCACCATCCGCGTGGAAGAGGGTGATCAATATCAAGTGGGAACGATCGATTTTACAGGTGATCTTCTGTTTTCTAACGAAGAGCTNTTTAAGTCGATCGANTTAAAAGAAGGTGAGACNTTTTCGTCTCAGCGNTTGACTCAAGATCTTCAGACTCTTCAAGCAAAATACGGTGACCTAGGTTACGCNTATGTGAACCCGATCCCTAGAACCCGTTTTGATACCGCGAACCGCAAGGTTTTGGTGACTTTTGATATCGACAAAGGGCCGAAGGTCTTTATCGGGCGCATTAATGTCGTGGGCAACACGAAGACTCGGGACAAGGTTGTTCGTCGTGAATTGACGATCACAGAAGGCGAGNTGTTTAACGAGACTCGNAANCGAGAATCTTTAGCACGGGTCCGCCGACTCGGTTTCTTNGAGGANGTGAACTTNAACCAGAAGACTCCTCCGAANCANCCGGATCGTATGGATATTGATATCGTTGTTAAAGAGCGTAACACCGGGCAGATCCAAGTNGGTGCTGGATACTCCAGNTTCAACGGCCTTGTNTTCAACGGNCANATCAATCAAATCAACCTGTTGGGTAAGGGGCTTCGCCTTGGGGTCTCAGTCAACTTAGATCAACGTCAGTCCTTGTTTAACTTGAACTACACNGACCCTTANTTNCANGANACTCAGTGGTCCGTTGGATTTGACTTGTTTAGCACGTCTCAACAACGGGTTGGGTTTAAGCAAGAGCGACGTGGTGGAGCNGTCCGNTTGGGGCACCCACTGGCTCAAGATCTTCGCGCGTTTTTGAGATATAAATATGAAAATGTCGATTTGGATTTGAACGATGGTGCTGATGGCACTGGTGACCCGGACTTGTTCCCGGTTGAAAANGCNGCGGGCGAGATTTCATCTGTCACAGCGACNGTTGAATACGATAAGCGAAACGACCGTTTTGCTCCGTCAGANGGGATNTATAGTAATGCTTCCCTGGAGTTTGCAGGGCTAGGTGGAACTCAAAACTTCGTTAAAGGATTTGCGAACTTCCGTTACTATCAAGAGCTGTTCTGGGATATCGTGTGGCGAAATAACATCACCTATGGATATATTACGTCGACNGANTCTGGCCAAGAGGTCCCATTTACCGAACTGTACCTTCTTGGTGGAGCCAACACCTTNCGTGGATATGACTTTTTTAGTGTNGGGCGACGAAAGTTTTCACAGNTAGAATATGATGAGTCNATTGCTGCTGGNAACTCGATCGATGAGGCGAACTATGACGCCTTACGTCCATTTGGTGGTACCCAAGAGTTTTTCTACAACCTAGAATTTCAATTCCCGTTAATTAAGGAAGCTGGAATTCTTGGTGTGGTGTTCTATGATATCGGAAACGCAGATAATTCAATAGACCTAGCTGACTTAAGAAGTAACTGGGGATTTGGGTTTCGGTGGTTTTCACCAATCGGTCCACTACGGTTCGANTGGGGATTTCCGATTGCAAGACGGGAAGAATTTGACGAAGATGCCGTTAACTTTCAATTCGCGATTGGTACGCCATTTTAATTTGATTGCAAATCGTCACAAGACTGCATGACTACTTTAGGAAAGGTGATGAAACTATGAAAACAATCNTTTACGCAATGAGCATTGTGTTTGCACTTGGACTTGGAACGGCACAGGCCGACACAGGTTTGAAACTAGGGTGGGTTGATCTGCAGGCTGCAGCTCAAAAAACCAAAGCTGGAGTTCAGGCGAAAAAAGAACTGGAAAAGACCTTTAAAGTTCGAGAAGCCGAAATCGAAAAAAAGAAAAAGGACTTCGAAAAGATGCAGGCGGATCTTCAAAAGAAGCGTGCGGGTCTTTCGGATGAAGTGTTNGCNGAAAAGCAACGTGACCTGCAAATTGAATTACAAAAAGTTCAAAAGTTGATNGCTGAAAGCCGAGTCGAACTATCTAAAAAAGAGCGCGACCTGACGTTGCCCATTATTAAGCAGCTACGCGATGTTATCGATGAGATCGCCGAAAAAGATAAATATTCCTTTATTTTCGAAAAATCTCAGAACAACTTGATGTTCGGGAAAAAAGAGCTAGATATCACCGAAAAAGTGGTGGAGCTTTTCGAAAAGAACGCCAAGAAAAAGAAGTAGGTTCTAGAGGCCGGGTTGTTGTGGATATTAATAAGGTATTAGAGGTTCTTCCTCATCGTTTTCCTTTTTTATTGATTGATCGAGTTGTCAGTATGACGAAGCCCGAGGGTAAAAACCGGGTGGGATATAAACTGACAGCCATCAAGAATGTGAGTGTCAACGAGCCTCATTTTCCCGGCCACTTTCCTGATAATCCAGTGATGCCAGGTGTTTTACAGATTGAAGCTTTGGCTCAGGCAGCGGCTTTGGTTTGCTATCATGAAGACACGGCCCCGGGCTTTCAAGTAGCNATCGCTTCCATTAATAATGCTAAGTTTCGTCGACCGGTGGTCCCTGGTGACCAGCTCATTGTTGATGTCGAGATCACTCGTGATGGTGGGCGCATTGTCTGCTGTCGTGGTGAAGGTCGCGTGGATGGAAAAGTTGTTGTTGAGGCTGACGTCGTTGCTACAGTTCAGCACGTCACGAAATAGGTGAGGTTTAAGTGATTCATCCTACTGCTATCATCGAAGATACAGTTCAACTTGGGGAAAATGTAAAAGTTGGCCCCTATGCAGTACTTAAAGGAAAAACTCGTATTGGTGACGGAACGGTGATTGAGCACCACGCTTCAGTTGGAAGCGAGTTTTCTGATGTGTCGATTGGACGCGGTAACCATATCTCACCTTATGCTGTGCTTGGGGGGCCTCCTCAAGATTTGAAATATAAAGGTGAGGAAACCAAACTGGTCGTTGGTGACCATAATCTTATCCGTGAATTTGTGACTTTAAACGCTGGAACTAAAGCCGGTGGTGGTGTGACCCGTATCGGGGACCACAACCTATTGATGGCCTATGTGCATGTGGCCCATGACTGTCATATTGGGAACCATGTTGTCATCACAAATACAACTCAGCTGGCTGGTCATGTTGAAATCGAAGATCACGCAAAAATTGGTGGCGTGGTTCGGATTGCTCAGTTTATCCGTATTGGGCAGCATGCTTATATCGCCGGTGATAGTGTGATTAACAAAGATATTCTGCCGTTTACCATTGCGCAGGGGAATTATGCCAAGATGCGAGCAACCAATAAAATTGGGCTTGAGCGTTCAGGGGATTATTCTAAAAGCGATATTGAAAACATCCATCGGGCTATTCGAAGTCTTTTGACCGGGGCTCGAACCCTGGAAGAGGCCTTGGAAGACATCGAAGCCAAGTGTGAACCTATTCCGCCGATTGAATACTTGAAATCATTTATCAAGGCCTCGGAAAAGGGATTAGCTCGATGACAAAAGTCCGAGCCGCTGTCGTTGGCGTTGGCTACCTTGGGCGGTTTCATGCCCAGAAGTACAATGTAATAGAAAACTCAGAACTGGTTGGTGTTTGTGATGCAAGCGCTGATCGTGCCGAAGAGGTCGCGAAAGAACTTGGAGTGACCGCTTTCACTGATTACAAGGCTCTTGTAGGAAAGGTTGATGCTGTCACTGTGGCAGCCACTACGACCGCTCACTACGAAATCGCAAAATTCTTTTTGGAAAACGGTATTCATGTTCACGTCGAAAAACCAATGACTTCGACTGTCGCTGAAGGTGAAGAACTTTGTCGGTTGGCCGAGCAAAACAACCTGAAGCTTCAAGTTGGACATGTTGAGCGTTTTAACCCGGCCTTGATTGCCGCACAGGAAAAGCTTGAACGACCGATGTTTATTGAGTGCCATCGTTTGGCCCCGTTTAAGCCACGCGGTGCAGACGTGAGTGTCATTCTGGACTTAATGATTCATGACTTGGATGTTGTTCAGTCATTGGTTCGAAGTCCGGTCGCTTCTGTGTCTGCAGTAGGGACGCCGGTTATTACCCAGACCATTGATATTGCGAACGCACGTATTGAGTTTGAATCCGGAGCCGTCTGTAACTTGACCTCATCAAGAGTCTCGCTAAAGGCGCAACGCAAATTTCGTGTTTTTCAAAAGAACCAATATCTTTCTATCGACTTCGGAAGTGGTGAAGTTAATCTTCTGACGAAGACGGGGGATTGGAGTGGTGAGATGGAAGAGCTTCCGATTGATTCGGACGCTTGGGATCTTGAAAAGGGCGATGCGATTTTGGCTGAGACTCAGTCTTTTGTAGATGCTATCGCGAAAGACCAGCCTGTGATCGTTAGTGGTCAGGATGGTTTGAATGCATTGAAGCTGGCTGAAAAAATCACCGACCTGATCTATGAACGGCTCTCGTAAGTTGCGTGTTCTGCTGGTCGCAGCAGAGGTTTCCAGCAGTTTGTATGCCCGTCGGCTACTAGAACAGTGGCAGTCTGAAAAGTTAGACGTCGAAGCCTTTGGTATCGGCAGTGAAGATATGGAAGAGCTTGGGTTTGAGCGACTTGGTAAGGCTGAAGAGCTTGCTGTTGTCGGAGTGACCGAGGTGCTGTCTAAT